>NZ_JBMOXA010000020.1:0-88929 GCF_049316285.1 Variovorax sp. HJSM1_2
GCGGTGAAGCGGCGGGAATGATGGCCGGGTCGAAGCGTTGCTCGATCACCGGGCGCAGCACACCATCGACCACCTTGGCGCGGCCCATGTAGTTGGGCAGCATGAGTTGGTTGTCGGCGGCGCGCATGTTCACGCTGCCGTAGATGGTGTCGAGCTGGGCGCCGCGCAGGGCCTTGCTCACCTCGGCGGGCTTGACGCTGCCGGCCTTTTTCACGCCGTCAAACATCACCTGCGCGCCGTTGTAGGCCTGGCCTTCGTTGTCGGTGGGCAGGCGGTTGAACTTGGCTTTCCAGGCCGCGACAAAAGCCTTGTTGCGTGGCGCGTCGATCTCGGGGGTGTAGGCGGTGTTGCCGAAGGTGCCTTCGAGTGCCTTGTCGGTGGCGGTGACCATGAAGTTCTGGATCAGTGCATGGCCGATGAGCTTCTTCGCCGGGATCAGACCGAACTCCTGCGCCTGCTTCACAAACGCGATGGCGTCGCGGCCGGTCTCGGCCACCCAGATGGCTTCGACGTTGGCCGCCTTGAGTTGTGCAATGTAGGGTGAGTAGTCCTTGGTGCCCAGCGGTGCGTACAACGCCAGGGGCACGCTTTTGCCGGCGGCTTCGGCGGCCTTTTTGAACGACTCGCCCGAATCGCGGCCCCAGACGTAGTCGGCGGCCAGCACGGCGAACGACTTTTCTTTCAAGTCCTTGGCCAGCTCGTTGATCATGGCGATGTCCATCGCGTCCGAGTGGTTGGTGCGGAAGCTGCGTGCCTTGCAGGTGTCGCCGGTGAGTTTGTCCGACTTGCTGGCGACCACGAAGTAGGCCGCGTCCCAACGGTCCAGGTTTTGCGCAATGGCCAGCGAGATGGAGGAGGGGATGGCGCCGATCAACAGGTTGTAGCCGTCGCGCGCCATCTTCTCGGCCACACGGCGGCCGGCGTCGGGTGTGCCTTCGTCGTCGCCTGTGGTCACTTCCACCTTGCGGCCGTCAATGCCGCCTTTGGCATTGGCCTCGTCGATGGCGAACTGCACGGCGCGAATCACCTCTTCGCCCTGTTGCGCAAACACGCCTGATTTGGACGACACCAGGCCGACCTTGACCGGCTCTTTGCCCTGGGCCAGCGCGGCCAGCGGCAGTGCGCCCGCGGCGCTGAGGGTGAGTGCGGCCAGCGTGGCCAGGGGCTTCATCTTGAACATGGTTTTGTCTCCTGAATCAAAGAGCCGGAATCGGTCCGGCCACCGTCTTAATCAGATCTGCAGAAAGCGTTTAGACCGTCACGTGTGCTTCCAGGTCGTGCAGGCTGGCCTTGGTGTTGTGTACCGCGCCTTGCGCCACCACCGAGCCCTTGGCCATGGCGCAGTAACGCTCGGCCACACGTACCACCAGGCTCATGTTTTGTTCGATCAGTAGCAGCGCCGTGCCTTGCGCCGCCACCTGGTTGAAGATGTCACTGAGCTGATCGACGATCACCGGTGCCAGGCCTTCTGTGGGTTCGTCGAGCAGGATCAAGGCGGGGTTGGCCATCAGCGCACGGCCCACCGCCAGCATCTGCTGCTGGCCGCCCGACAAAGCCGTGCCCGGCGTGTGCGCGCGCTCTTGCAGAATCGGGAACAGCTTGTAGATTTGGGGCACGCTCCACGGGCCCTTGCGGCCCACGGCGGCGCCGAGTTGCAGGTTCTCCTCGACCGTCAGGTTGGCGACGATGCGCCGGCCTTGCGGAACCACCACCACGCCGTTTTGCGAAGCCAGATAAGGGCGCGGTCGCGGCAAGCTCTTGGCGCCCAGGCGGATGCTGCCGCCACGCAAGCTGGCCAGACCCAGAATGGTGTTGACCACCGTGGTCTTGCCCACGCCGTTGCGGCCTATGAGGGCGACGCGCTCGCCGGGGTTCACCGTCAAGCTCAGGTTGTGCAGGATGTGTGCCGAGCCATAAAAGGCGTTCACATCTTCGAGTTTGAGCAAAGCACTCATTTGTTGACCCCCACGTTCGGCACTTTTGTGTCCTCTCTGTCCCCCAAGGGGGCGTTCGCTGGCTTGAAGCGGTTCTGCGCTGCGCTCATGCTGCGCTCCCCAGATAGGCTTCGCGCACACGCGGATCGGCGCGCACGCTGGCCGGTGCGCCACTGGCGATCACGCGGCCGAGTTCAAATACGGTGACGGCGTCGGAGATGCCGAACACCACGTCCATGTCGTGCTCGACCAGCAGCACCGAAACATCCCAGCGCGAGGTCAAGGCTTTCAGATGTTTCGCCAGGTCGTGCGACTCTTTGACTGACAAACCGGCCATGGGCTCGTCGAGCAGCAGCACACTCGGGCGGCCCACCAGCGCCAGGGCCAGGTCCAGGCGGCGCTGTTCGCCGTAGCCCAGGTCTTCGGCCGTGGCTTCGGCCAGCGCGATCAGGTCCAGCTCTTGCAACACGGCGTCGGCGTCGGCGCTGGAGTCGGCCACCCCCATCTTGTGCGAGGCCAGTTCCACCTGCTGGCGCACCCCCATCTGGCCAAAGATGCTGGTGCGCTGAAAGCTGCGCGACAGACCGCGCATGCGCCGCTGTGTGGCGCCGAGCGCACTCACGTCCTGGCCACCAAGCTTGACCGAGCCACGCGTCAGGCTCACGCGCCCGGTGATGGCGTCTATGACCGTGGACTTGCCGGCACCGTTGGGGCCTATGAGCCCGCGAATCTGCCCACGTGTGAGCGTGAGCGAAACCCCGTCCACGGCCTTGACCCCGCCGTAGTGGATGGCCACGTCGTGTGCTTCCAATACATAGTCCGTCATGTTGTCTCCTTCAAAGCGCGGCCGCAGGTGCATTGCCTGGACCTTGGTCTTGTGTGGTGTTTGCAGCGGGGGTGGCCGCGGCCTTCTGCCCGGCTGCTGTAGCTGCAGGTTTTTTGCGCTGGAACGATTTCTTCAGTGCACCGGCGATGCCGGTGGGCGAAAACACGATCACCGTGATCAGCGCCACACCGAAGATGGCCATCCAGTGGTTGGCGTAGTCGCCCAGAATGTCCTTGGCCAGGAAATACACCACCGCGCCCAGGGCGGGGCCCCACATGGCCTTGTAGCCGCCCACCACCACCATCATCAGCGCCACGCCCGACAGGCTCCAGTGCAGGTTCTCGGGCGAGACGAAGCCGGTGTTCAAGGCCGACAACAAGCCGGCGACCGCCGTGACACCGGCCGACAGGCCGTACACCGCGGCGCGCGGCATCAGGGTGCGGATGCCGATGAAACGCGCGCGTTCCTCGTTGTCGCGCACGGCCTCGGTAATGCTGCCGAAGCGGCTGCGCAGCAACAGGGCCAGCACCAGCATCACCAGCACCAAGGCGGCCCAGCTCAAGAGGAACATGTTGGCCGGCTTGAGCAACAGCGACAGCGGCACACCGAACAGCGTGCTGGGCCAATCGATGTTCATGCCGTCGGCGCCGCCGGTGATGCCGCGTGAGCGCGAGGCCGTGAGAAAGAACATCTGGCCTATGGCCAGCGTGAGCATGCCGAAGGCCACACCGGGCACACGCACAATCACCAGGCCCACCAGGAAGGCGCCCAGGGTGATGCCCAGGAGCGTGAGCACCAGTGCCGCCTCTGCCGGAATGGCTTGGGTCTGCAGCATCAGGCCCACGGCGTAGCCCGAGCCACCGAAGTACAAGGCATGGCCGAAGCTGGCCATGCCGTTCTGGCGCAGCAGCAGGCCCACGCCCAGCGCGAACACGGCGTAGATGATGGCCTGCGTGAGCAGCGACAGCACGGTGCTGGAGGTGACGGTGGCGGCCACGATGGCACCCACCACCACAGCGCCTACAGCGTTGAAGCCGATGCGTTGGATCGAAAACATGTTTGAGAACTCCAGAAGCTTGGGTTAATCAGGTGCGGCTGCCGGCTAATCCAGACGGCTTCCAGATCAGGATGACAACCATGATCACGAAGGGCAGCACGGCGGCCAGGTCGGCGATGTACACCGCGCCCAAGGCCTGCACCATGCCCAGTGCCATGGCGGCGATGAAGGCGCCAACCAGTGAGCCCAGGCCGCCGATCACCACGACCACAAACGAATCGATGATCACGTCCGCGCTCATGGCCGGCGACAGCGACAGGAAAGGTGCGGCCACCACGCCTGCCAAACCCGCGAGCGCACAGCCCAGGCCAACCACACCGGCGCTGAGTGCATCGGTGTTCACGCCCTGCATGGCCGTGGTGGTCGGGTCGGTGCTGGCGGCGCGGACAAACAGGCCTATCCTGGAAAAGCGCAGCCACAGGCTCAGACCCAGTGCCACCATGGCACCCACGGCGATCACACCCAGGCGGTAGGCCGGCAGCGGCGTGCCGAAGAAGTCGATAGAAGTGTTGAGCAGCGCAGGCGCGGCCACCGACAGGTTGCTTTTGCCCCAGATGGTTTGCACGCCGTCTTCTATGATCAGCAGCAGACCAAAGGTGACCAGCACCACGCTCAGCGGGTCGCGGTCCTGCAGCAGGCGAAAGCCGTAGCGGTCGAGCAACACACCAAACAGCGCCATCACCGCCGGTGCCGCTACCAGGGCGACCCAGAAGTTGCTGTAGTTGGCGATCGAATAACCCAGGTAGGCGCCCAGCATGTAGAGCGAGCCGTGGGCAAAGTTGACCACGCGGCGCAGGCCGTAGATCAGCGCCAGGCCCGAGCACATGACCACCAGCAGAGCGCCGTAGACCAGGCCGTTGAACAAGTTGATCGCAAGCATTGTTGTCTCCTCACTTTTTTAAAATCAATCGAGTGCGGGCAGCAGCGACTCGGTGGCACCGAAGGCCGACCAGCCGCCGTCCACCGGCAGCACCGCGCCAGTGACGTAGCTCGCGTGTGGCGAGGCCAGGAAGGCAATCACCTCGGCGATCTCTGCGGGCTCGGCCATGCGGCCCAGCGGTGTGCGGTGGCGAATCGCGGGCGCGTCAACGGCGCCTTTTTCTTCCAGCGCGATGAGTAGTGCTGTGCGCACGTAGCCCGGTGCCACGGCGTTGACGCGTACACCTGCGCGTGCCCACTCGCTGGCCATGGCGCGGGTCATGCCCAACACACCGGCCTTGGCAGCGCAGTAGGCGTTGCGTGCGGGCAGGCCGACGAGGCTGGCGATGGAGCCGAGGTTGACGATGGCGCCGCGAGCGCCCCTGGCCTGGGCCGGCTGCTGCAGCATGTGCCGGGCGACGGCCTGGCTCATGAGAAACGTGCCGCGCAAATGCACGGCCAGCACGCGCTCGAATGCGTCGGCGCCTTGTGTCAGCGTTGGGCCGGTCTGGTCACCTATGCCGGCGTTGTTGACCAGGACGGTTATGCGGCCACACTGCTGCGCGACCTGAGCCATGGCGTTGTCCACACGGTTGGCATCGGTCACGTCGCAGGCGAGGCCAAGGTGTTGGCTGCCGAGTTGTGTTGCGCGCGCCTGTACCGCTTCGGTATGTTGGTCCAGCAGGGCCACGCGGTAGCCGTCGGCTGCCAGGCGCTGTGCGGTGGCCCAGCCAATGCCGTCGGCCGCGCCTGTGACGATGGCGGCGCCGGGGCCGGATGGCGATGTTGCATCAGTTGGCAAGCTTGTCTCCTTGTGGTCTGAAACTTCACACCGGCTGTGGCCGCCGTTGGGGTGTGAAATGTTTTGACGGTGTGGCTGCTGTTGTTTTGCTTGTGGTGCGCCAACCGTCTTGATGGCTGCGAATTTTGGGAGTCGGGACTGTCTCGGCGCTCGACGATTCGGGCCAGCAACAGGACATTTCGTGCACGTCTTGGTGGGTGTTTTCCCCTGGTGCCCTGTGGCTAGACAACATCGTGACCATGACAAAAAATCCTTTAGGCTGCGGCCATCCACACCCCGCAAAAATGCGGCGTGAAGTGTTTGCAAAAACCGGGTGAGGTGGCTTAGGGGGTGGGCTGCGCGAAAGCGCTGGCGCGTGCGCCCGCATGTTTGGCGGCCAGGTAGCCGAACACCAAACCGGGGCCTATGGTGATGCCCGGCGCGGTGTACACGCCGCCCATCATCGATTGCATGTCGTTGCCCACGGCGTAGAGGCCGGGAATGGCTTTGTCGTCTTCGCCGAGCACACAGGCATTGGCATCGGTGGCGAAGCCCGTGGCCGCGCCGATGTCGCCGGGGTACAGGCGTATGGCGTAGAAAGGGCCTTGGGTCAACGCGCCCAGGTTGGGATTTTTTCCGCCGCGTGCGGCGTCGCCAATGTTCTGTTGGTAGGCCGTCACGCCACGCTGAAAGTCGGGGTCTACACCGCTCTGGGCATAGGCGTTGATCTTGGCCACACTGGCGTTTAAACCCGCAGCGTTGATGCCGAGTTTTTGCGCCAGTTCATCCAGGGTGTTGGCCTGGGTGAGATAACCATCGGCTAGAAAGGGCGCCAAACCTTTGCCACCGGGCCGCACCATGCCCATGCCGTAGCGGCGCAGGGCTTCGGCGTCGGCCACCATGAAGGCGGGTACAGCCGGTGTGGTTTTGTGCGCCTGCTGCATGGCCAGGCCAAACAGGTGGTACGAGGTGCTTTCGTTGACGAAGCGCTCGCCGTTCTGGTTCACGGTGAGCATGCCGGGTTTGGCGCGGTCCATCACAAAATGCGGGAAGGACGCGCTGCTGCCATCGGCACGCTTGCGCAGCGAAACCGGCGCCCAGAACGCATGGCTGGCGCCCTGTGTGCCGTAGTGCGCGCCAATCTGTTGCGCCAGTGTGTGGGCTTCGCCGGTGGCCACCGGGGCGGTGGGCGACCACTCGGCCGGCACACCCGGAATCATCTGTGCGCGCAGCTGTGCATGGCGGTTGAAGCCGCCGCTGGCCAGCACCACGCCGCCGTTCACGCTCACCGTGCGGCGCTGGCCCTCCTGCATCAACAGCACCGATTCGATGCCACGTGTGTGCTCCAGGCTGCGCCCCAGTTTGCCAACCGAGGTGTTCAGCAGCAGCGAGACATTGCTGCGCTTGGACAGCGAATACAACAGTCGCCCGACCAGGGCGTTGCCCATCACCAGGCGGGTGCCGCGTGGGTGGCTTAGCCGGTCGAGGCCGTGGCGCGTGATCAGCTTCAGCGCGTGTTTGAAAGACGCCATCGACTTGCCCAGTGCGAGCAGGTGGTTGATGTCGGTGCGGTCCACCATCATGCCGCCGAGCACGGTGAATTCTGGAATTGGCGGGCGCACGAGTTTGAACAGATCGCCCAGCAGGCGGCCGTCAAACGGCAGCGGCTCCAAGGCGCGGCCGTTGAGTGTGGAGCCGCCCAGGTCGGAGATGTAGTCGGGGTGTTTGGCGTAGGGCCGGTAGTGGACTTCGGAGTGGTCTTCCATCACGTCTACCGCTGCTTTGCCGTTGTCCAGAAAAGCCTGGCGCAAGGCGCGTGGGCTGTGTTCACCCACGGCGTTGTCCAGGTAACGCGCCGCCTCGGCCAGAGTGTCCTGGGGGTTGACCTTGGCGGCGTGGCGCGTGCCGGGAATCCAGGTGGTGCCGGCCGAGTATGCGGTGGTGCCACCGACGTATTCGGTACGCTCCACCAGCAGTACCTTTTGGCCGTCAATCGCGGCAAACAAGGCCGCCGCCATGCCGGCGCCGCCGGCGCCAATCACCACCAGGTCGAACGATGCTGCTTCGGGAAGGGCGGCGAGGGAGGAGAGGATTTGCATGCTCATGTTTCAGTAGTAGACGCCGCTGCTGGGGCCGCGGCTGGTTGGGTGGACAAACAGCGTGGAACTGGTTTGGCCAGACCACAGGTGTTGCCCCTGCAAGGGGGTTGGCGGAGCGACACGTTGTGCACGCTGGGGCCTAGGGCAAGGCGTGACAGGTCCGGCGTGCGCCGCGTTTGCTCGTGTTCCTCGTTAGAGCAGGAAGTCCACCATCAGGTCGCGCACACGCGCAAACATGTGGCTGCCGGTCATGGTGTGGCAGCCTTTGGCGCGGGCGGCGGCGATCAGTGGTGTCACGGCCGGTGCGGTGATCACGCAGCCGACGAACATGCTGGCCGTGAGGCGCTCCACGTCCAGTGGGTAGGGGTCGTGGGCCTGCATGCCGACGGGTGTGGCGTTGACCACCACGTCAAATCCTGTCGGGTCGGCGCTGCCGTGGCTTACCGGGCAGCGGCCCAGGCCGGCAAGCCGGTCGACCAGTGTGCTGCGGCGCTGGTCGTTGTCATCAAAAATGGCCAGCTCGCGCACACCGGCCATCACCAGCGCGTGGGCGATGGCTGAGCCCGCACCGCCCGCGCCCACCAGCAGCACTTTCTTGCGCTCCGGGGCGCAACCGTTGTCGCGCAGCGCGGCGACAAAGCCCAGACCGTCGAACATGTCGCCATGCCAGGTGCCGTCAGCATTGCGGCGCATGGTGTTGACGGCGTGCAAAAAGCTGGCGCGTTCGGTGGTGGTGGTGCACAGATCGAAGCAGGCGAACTTGTGTGGCACGGTGACGATGACACCATCCACATTGTGTGCCAGCGACACACCTGCCAACCAGGTCGCCAGGTCGGCCGGCGCCACATGGGCCGGCATCACATAGGCGTTGTGGCCGCGGTCGTGGAAGGCCTGGCTCACGCCCTGGGGTGATTTCACCTGGGCAATGGGGTCGCCGACGATGAAGTGCACTCGGCTGGCGCCGCTGAGTGGCTCCTTCAGGGGCTCTGTTTTCAGCGAGGAGATGGAGGTCGGGTTCAAAACGGTTGTCATGTGTCTGCCCTGGTTTGTCTCAATGATTGGCAGTTTATATAAAACTGGAATACTATTCAACTATAGAACAAAGTTTTATTTAAGAATAGAATTTCGACAAACCATGACGGAGAGCCACCATGAACGGTGTTTTGGAGCGAACCCTGGGCATCCTGGAGATGTTGTCGCGTCACGGCGAAGGCCTGGAGATGGCCACCTTGGCCGATCAGTTGAATATTCCGCGCAGCGCGGTGCACCGACTGCTCGGCGACCTGCAGCAGTTTGGTTATGTGCGGCAAACCCGTGAACACGGCGACTATGTGTTGACCACCAAACTGGTGTCGCTGGGGCTGAGCTTCCTGGGCAACTCGGGCATCAGCGATGTGGCGCAGCCACTGCTGGACCGCCTGGCCAACGTCTCCGGTGAACTGGTGCGCCTGGCGGTAGTGGACGGCAACCGGCTGACCTGGGTGGCGCGCGCCCAAGGCGCTCGCCAGGGCTTGCGCTACGACCCCGACATGGGCAGCGAGGCAAGGCTGAGTTGCTCGTCCAGCGGCATCGCCTGGTTGTCGGCCTTGGCGGATGAAGAGGCGCTGGCCCTGGTGGCTCAGCAAGGCATAGGCCCGCCCGAAGCCTATGGCCCGAACGCCGCCGCCAGCCTGCAGGAAGTGTTGGCCCAAGTGCAGGCGGCGCGGACACGTGGCTACAGCCTGACGGAAGAAACCTATACCGCAGGCCTGAACGCCATGGCCGTGCCGGTGGGCCTGCCGGGCGAGCCGCCGCTGGGGGCGATCACGGTGGCGGGCCCGACCGTGCGCTTCACCCGCGCCCGCATGCTGGCCCTGGCCCCCGAGTTGTTGGCCGTGGCCGCTGAGTGCGCCAAGGCCAGCCTGGCCTCGCCGTTTTTTAACCACGCCCTGGAGCGCCCACGCGCTGCCGCAAACAGTGTGCCCATTTATGCAGAATGAAGTGGTTTGTGATCTGCTGGTCATAGGCTCGGGTGCGGGTGGGCTGGCCACTGCGGTGACGGCTGCGCACCTGGGCTTGAAGGTGCTGGTGGTGGAGAAAGAGGCGCAGTTTGGTGGCACCACCGCATGGTCTGGCGGCTGGATGTGGATCCCGTGCAACCCATTGGCGGTGTCGGCGGGCCTGGTGGAGGATGTGGCGCGGCCGTGGTCTTACCTACAGCATGAGTTGGGGGCGCAATTCGACGCCCAGCGCGCGGATGCCTACCTTGCGGCGGGTCCGCGCATGGTCACATTTTTCAAGACCCACACGGCGCTGCAGTTTATCGACGGCAATGCCATTCCCGACTTCCATGGCCGCACCACGGATGCCGCCCAGGGCGGACGTTCGATCTGTGCCGCGCCGTTTGACGCGCGTCGGCTCGGCCGCAAAGTGGCCTTGCTGAAGCCGCCGCTGCCGGAAACCACCTTGTGGGGCATGGGCATTGCCTCGGGCGCGGAGCTACGTCACTTCCTGAATGCGCTGCGCAAGCCCGCGTCGTTCTGTTATGTGAGCCGGCAGGTGCTGCGTTATGCGCGTGACCGGCTGTTGTATGGCCGGGGCATGCGCCTGGTCAATGGCAACGCCCTTGCCGCAGGTCTGGCGGCCTCGGCATGGGAGGCGGGTGTGGAGATACAGCTGAACAGTCCGGCGCGTGATCTGCTGGTCGAGCAGGGCCGGGTGACGGGCGCCGTCATCCGCAGCCCGCAGGGTGATGTGAGCGTGCGCGCCACACGTGGTGTGGTGCTCGCCTGTGGTGGTTTTCCATTCGACGCGCTACGCCTCAAGCAACTGTTGCCCCACGCGCCCACCGGGGTCGAGCATTGGTCCGCCGCCGCGCGCGGCAACACCGGTGATGGCCTGCGCATGGGCGAAGCCGCAGGCGGCGCGGTGGCGCGCGACCTGGCACAAGCGGCCGCGCTGGCGCCGGTGTCGCTGGTGCCGCGGCGCGATGGCAGCGTGGCGCATTTTCCGCACCTGATAGAGCGCGGCAAGCCCGGGCTGATCGCGGTCACCCCCAGCGGCCAACGCTTTGTCAACGAAGCCGACTCCTACCACGACTTCATGCGCGGCTTGCTCGCGGCCACGCCCGCGGGCGAGCCCGTGCAAGCCTGGTTGCTGTGTGACCACGCCTTCATCCGCCACTACGGTCTGGGTGCCGTGAAACCGGCTCCGCTGCCCATGCGCGCCATGCTGCGTAACGGCTACCTGAAGCGCGGCGCGAGCCTGGCCGCATTGGCCCGTGCCTGCGGCATCAACAGCGATGGCCTGCAGGCCACGGTATTGCGCTACAACGCCATGGCCCAGGCCGGCCGCGATGCAGATTTCGCCAAAGGCGAAACCGCCTACAACTGCATGCAGGGCGATGCTGCTGCTGGCTGGCCCAACGCCTGTATGGCGCCGCTGGCGCGTGGCCCGTTTTACGCGGTGCGGGTGGTGCCGGGCAGCCTGGGCACGTTTGCCGGGCTCAAGACCAATACACAGGCCCAGGTGCTGGATGCGCAGAACGCGCCCATCGCCGGTTTGTACGCCGTGGGCAACGACATGAACAGCCTGATGGGCGGCCACTATCCCAGCGGCGGCATCACCTTGGGGCCGGCGATGACGTTTGGCTTTATTGCCGCACACCACGCAGCCCACAGAAGTTTATGAAAAAGAGGCCGCTGAGGCTTGGCCAATCAGCGCAAGCCGCTGCGAATTGAATAGCAAACATTTTTGAACATCACATCAAGGAAGCCCCATGTTTTACGAACTTGCCACCATGACCCTGCCTTTTGGCACTGCCGCCCAGGCCGCCAACCAGGTGCAGGCCTTTAGCACCGCCGCCGAGGCTGGCGGTGAGTTGCTCGCCTGCTGGTTCACCGACATAGGTGCGCTGAACCAGATGCTGGTGTTGCGTGGCTTCGATGACCTGGCGGCGCTGCAGGCCGAGCGCAGCCGCACGCAAAAAAGCGCCGACCCGTTTGGCTGCGGCGGCCTGTTCCAAAGCCTGGAGATGCACAGCTACGAGGGCTTTGGCTGGATGCCACCGGCGCGGCCCACGGCCGCATCCGGCATCAGCGGCCCGGTGTATGAAATCCGCACCTATGGCATCAAGCCCGGCGGTGTGCAGGCCACCATAGACCTGTGGCAGCAATACCTGCCGGCACGCGAAAAAATCTCGCCCTGTGTGCTGGCCATGGTGGCACTCGATGGCCCGCTGCGCTTCACCAACATCTGGGCCTACTCCACGCTGGATGCGCGCAGCCAGGGCCGCGCCGACGCGGTGGCGCAAGGCATCTGGCCACCCAAGGGTGGCCCGGCCAATCTGACGACGAATATGTTGTCGACGATTGCCTTGCCCACGGCGGTGTCGCCTATGAAGTGAAGGGCGCCGCAACGGCAAAGTTTGTCAGGGCCCCGGCCAACCCGCGTCCAGCGAAGCCTGTGTCACGCGTTCGGCCAGAAAGTCCAGCAACACGCGCACGCGTGCCGGCAAGCGCCCCGGCTTGCCCAGGTAGACCGCGTGTATGGGGGCACGGTCGCCGGGGTTGAAGTCTTCCATCACGGCCACCAGCCGGCCCGCATCGATATCGGCCTGCATGTGGTAACGCGAAAGCCGTACCAGACCCACACCGCTGATGGCCAGACGGCGCAGGGTTTCGCCATCGGCCGCACGCACGCTGCCCTTTACCGGCAGGTGTTCCATCTTGCCGGCCACACGCAGCGGCCAGTCCGGCGCGTTGCGGCGGTAGCTGGAGCCTAGCCGGTTGTGTTGCGCCAGCGTCTCCACGCTGTGCGGTGTGCCGTGGCGTGCAAGGTAGTCCGGCGAGCCGACGATGGCCAACGCGGTGTCACCCAAGCGGCGTGCCACCAGGCCGGAGTCGGGCAACTCGCCCCAGCGCACGGCGACATCGGTGCGCTCGTCCATCAGGTCGACCACACGGTCGGTGAGCGCAATGTCCAGCGTCACCTCGGGGTATAGCGCCAGAAAATCCGGCACCAGCGGCAACAACACACTCAGGCCCACGGGCAGGCTGGAGTTCAGGCTCACCCGGCCACGCGGCGCGGCAGCGGCGGCGGCACCACGTTCGGCGTCCAGCATATCGGCCAACACCAAGACGCTGCGCTCGTAGAAGGCGTTGCCCTCGGCTGTGAGCTGCAGCTTGCGGGTCGAGCGGTGCACCAGTTGCACACCCAGGCGCGCCTCCAGCCGCAGCACCAGTTTGCTGATGGCCGAAGGTGTCATACACAAATGACGCGCCGCGGCCGAGAAGCCGCCGCGTTCGACGATTTGCACAAAGGCTTCCATTTCGCCGGAGCGATTGACTTCGTTGCGTGGCATGCCGCGTGACCCGGGTGAAGGATGTGATCTGTGAATTGAAGTCACAAATCTACTTCTTTTTGGGCCGCTAGTCGCGCCCAGGGTTTATCCCCATCATTCAGTCCATCATGTCTATTGCACTCCTTGCCCTCACCGCCGGCGCCTTTGGCATCGGCACCACCGAATTCGTCATCATGGGCCTGCTGCAGCAGGTCGCGGCGGATCTTCAGGTTTCCATCACGGCCGCCGGTCTGCTGATCTCGGCCTACGCTCTGGGTGTTGCTGTTGGCGCGCCCGTGCTGACCATTGCCACGCGCCGCCTGCCGCGCAAAACCGTGCTGCTGGCGCTGATGGTGATCTTCACGCTGGGCAACATCGCCTGTGCGCTGGCGCCCAATTACGCCTTGCTGATGGCCGCACGTGTGCTGACCTCGCTGGCGCACGGCACCTTCTTCGGTGTGGGCGCGGTGGTGGCCACAGGTTTGGTGGCGGCCGAACGCCGCGCTTCGGCCATCGCCATCATGTTCACCGGCCTGACGGCGGCCACGGTGCTGGGTGTGCCCGCGGGCGCCTGGCTGGGTTTGCACTACGGCTGGCGCGCCACCTTCTGGGCGGTGGCAGCGGTGGGTGTGGTGGCGCTGCTGGTGTTGGCCATCTTTGTGCCGCGCAGCCAGCAGGCCGAGCCCACGGTGGCCTTGCGCGACGAACTGGCGGTGCTGGCCCGGCCACAGGTCTGGCTGGGCCTGGGCATCACGGTGTTTGGTTTTGCGGGGGTGTTGGCGGTGTTCACCTACATCCAGCCGCTGCTGACCGAGCTGACCGGTTTGTCTGCCGCAGCCGTCTCGCCGGTGCTGCTGGTGTTTGGCGGCGGCCTGGCCGCGGGCAATCTGCTGGGCGGGCGCCTGGCCGACCGGGCGCTGATGCCCGCGCTGCTGGGCTCTCTCGCGGCCTTGGCTGTGGTGTTGTTCGCCATGCCCTTGGCGATCTACACACCGGTGGCGGCGGTTGTTTTCATGGGTGTGCTGGGCGTGGTGGCGTTCGCCACCGTGGCGCCGCTGCAGATGCGGGTGCTGGAGCAGGCCAGTGGCGCCGGGCAAAACCTGGCATCGAGCTTGAACATTGCGGCCTTCAACCTGGGCAACGCCCTGGGCGCCTGGATGGGCGGGGTGGTGATTGCGCAGGGCCCCGGCCTGGCCGCCTTGGGCTGGGTGGCCGGCCTGCTGACCCTGGTGGGCCTGGTGTTGACCTGGTGGAGCCGTGCGCTGGAGCGCCCACGTAGTGCTTTGGCCGGTGTGTAAGCACCTTACTTCTCGCTTTATTCTGAAAGACAGTCATGGAATACCGTTATCTCGGCCGCTCGGGTTTCAAGGTGCCCGCACTTGGTTTTGGCGCGGGCACGTTCGGCGGCAAGGGCCCGCTGTTCAGCGCTTGGGGCAATACCGGCGACGCTGGTGCGCGCCGCATCGTGGACATGAGTCTGGACGCGGGCTTGAATCTGTTCGACACCGCCGACGTTTATTCAGACGGCGCCTCGGAAACCATACTCGGCAGCGCGCTCAAGGGCCGCCGGCAGCAGGCCATCATCTCGACCAAGCTGTCGCTGCGCAGCGGTGCCGGGCCGAATGATGTTGGCTCTTCACGCCACCATTTGCTTGAGGCCACACACGCCGCATTGAAGCGGCTCGACACCGACTACATCGATATCTTGCAGTTGCACGCGTTTGACGCCATGACGCCGGTGGAGCAGGTGTTGCAGACACTGGACGACCTGGTGCGTGCGGGCAAGGTGCGCTACTTAGGCGTGTCCAACTTCTCGGGCTGGCAGTTGATGAAGTCGCTGTCGGCATCCGACCGGCTGGGCCTGCAGCGCTACGTGGCCAACCAAACCTATTACTCGCTGATCGGCCGCGACTACGAGTGGGAACTGATGCCGCTGGGCATGGACCAGGGTGTTGGCGCCATCGTCTGGAGCCCGCTGGGCTGGGGGCGGCTCACCGGCAAGATACGCCGCGGCCAGCCGCTGCCTGAAGGCAGCCGCCTGCACGCCACCGCCAGCTCTGCACCGCCGGTCCACGATGAACATTTGTACCGTGTGGTCGATGCCATGGATGTGGTTGCCGAGGAAACCGGCAAGTCCTTGCCGCAGATCGCCTTGAACTGGCTGCTGGCGCGGCCCACCGTGGCCAGTGTGCTGGTGGGCGCACGCGACGAAGCGCAGTTGCAAGAGAACCTCGGTGCCTTGGGCTGGCAGCTCAGCGCCGAGCAACTCGCACGTCTGGATGCGGCCAGCCGGCTCACGCCGCCGTACCCGTATTACCCGTATTGGAACGGGCAGTTCAGCGAACTCAGCGCGCCGCCGGCGTAGGCGCGGCAGGCGGATTTCCTCACGCGCGCTTGAGGGCCAGCCGCACCTTTTCGATCAAGGCGTTGCGCACCGGCGAGCCTGCGCTGTTGCTGTTGTAGGCGGCGTAGATCTTGAACGTGGGCGCCCGCTGGATAGGGCGAAACGCGAGTTTCTCGCTGGTCCAGGCGCGGGCGGTCAGGTTGTCCACGATGGCAATGCCCGCGCCGCTGGCCGCGAGTGATGACGCCAATTGACCCGAGCGGACTTCGATACGCGCATCGCCGCCCAGGCCATGTTCTTGGCGCCAGGTGTCTATGAGCCGGCCCTGGGGCGTGTCGGCGCTGAAGCCTATGATGGGCTCGTGCAACACGTCGCGTGCGCTGATGCTGCGCTTGGCCTGCAGCGCATGGCCCGCCTGGAACACGCAGGCCAGCGACCATTCACCTATGGCTTGTGCCTGCAGCAGGGCGTGCTCAATGGGCAGGGTGGACAGCGCGACATCGGCTTCGCCGCGCGCCAGTTGCGCCACCATGTCGCGCACCAGCAGCGCTTCTACGTACAAACGCACCTGCGGAAATTTCTGCGCCACCTCGGCTACGGCCTGGGGCACGGCCTCCAGTGACAGGCTGGGGCTGGCCAGCACCCGCAGCGTCTGCCCGCCGCCGTGTTTCAGTGCCTGGGCGGCATCGTCTATGCGCTGCACACCACGGTAGACCTGCTCCACCGTGTCGTACAAAAACTGCGCCTCGGACCTGGGCCTGAGCTTGCCTTTGACACGGTCGAACAACTGCACGCCGAGCTGGAGCTCGATGTGCGCCAACATGCGGCTGATGCCGGGCTGCGAAACATGCAGCAGCCGGGCCGCGTCGGTGACCGAGCCGGCCATCATCACGGCGCGAAAAACTTCGATCTGGCGGAGGTTCATGGCAGAGCAGAGAAAGTCTTGGTGAATAACATGATGTTATGTGAAACAGAAATATTGGTATTTGCCGCATGGCTTAGGCCTGCCTAGCATTTGCGTTATCAATAACAGGAGACAAGCCCATGCGTGTGCCGCAAGCCATTCCCGGATTCCAACTTTCACGTCGCGACAGCCTGCGCCTTTTGGCCTCGGGGGCCGCGCTGGCGGGGCTAGGCCTGACCGCGTTGCGCCCTGCACATGCTGCACAGGCCTGGCCTGCCAAGGCGCTGCGCATCATTGTGCCGTTCGCGCCCGGCGGTGGTGCCGATGGCTCGGCACGTGTGTTGGGCGAGGCGCTGGCGCCGCAGCTCGGCCAAGCCGTGATCGTCGACAACAAGCCCGGTGCCGGTAGCGCCATCGGTGTCGCCGCCGCACTGCAGAGCCGCGATGGCCATACCCTGCTGATGGGCAGCAACAGCATGGTCATCAACCCGTTCTTGAACCCCGCAGCCAAATACGATGTGACGCGCGACTTTGATGCCGTGGGCATGGTGTCGTCTCAGCCCCTGGTGTTGGTGGTGCCCGCCGCATCGGCTCTCAAGTCGGTGAAGGACGTGGTGGCCCATGCCAAGGCCAAGCCCGATGAACTGAGCGCCGGCAACAGCGGCACCGGCACCCTGGCGCACATCGCGTCTGAATCCTTTGCCGCGCAGGCGGGCATACAACTGACACCGGTCGCCTACAAGGGCGAAAGCGCGCTGATGCCGGACCTGATCTCCGGGCAGGTGTCGCTTGGCTTCTTGAACCTGCCCAGTGTGCTGACTCACATCAAGTCGGGCCGGCTGCGTGCGCTGGCCGTGTCGTCGGCCCAGCCCGTGAGCGACTTGCCTGGCGTGCCCACGCTGGTATCGCAGGGCTACCCGACGATGGAGTTCGAGGGCTGGGCCACGCTGGTTGCGCCCAAAGGCAGCATTCCGCCGGAAGGCCTGGCCCGGCTGCAGGCCTTGCTGAGCGCAGCGCTGGAGTCTGACGCCGTACGCAAACGCTTCACAGCCTTGGGTGTGGCGCCCATGGTCCGCAGCCAGCAGGCGACCGGGCAGTTCCTCAAGGAAGAGTCCGAGCGCTACGCCGCCATCATCAAATCGCGCAACATCAAAGTCGACTGAAATGCAAACTCTTGGATCCATGAATACCGACGTGCTGGTCTGTGGGGGAGGTGTGGCCGGAACCATCGCCGCCGTGGCGGCAGCGCGGCAGGGCGCACGTGTGTTGCTGGTGGAACGATATGGCTTTCTGGGAGGCAATGCCACGGCCGGTGCGGTGGCGCAGTTCAACAGCTGGCAGACCGAAGCCGGGCGGCGCGTGGTCGCGGGCCTGGCGCAAGAGGTGGTGGACCGGCTGCGTTCTTACGGTGCGGCGGCGGCGCACGATGTGTTTGTGATGTCCACTGGCCACACCATGGACCGCGTGGAGTACGCCCCCGAGGTGCTCAAGCTGGTGCTGGACGACATGGTGGCCGAAGCCGGGGTGCAAACACTGCTGCATGCCAGTGTGCTCGATGTGGTGTGCCAGGGGCCGCGCATAGAGGCGGTGCAGGTGCTCACCAAGGGCGGTGTGTTGCGCCTGGAGGGGCGTGTGGTGATCGACGCCTCTGGCGACATTGACGTGCTGCACCGAGCGGGTGCCCGCTTCCTGGAACTGGGGAGTAACGAGGCGCTGCAGCCGGCAACCATGATGTTCCGCTTCGGCCCGGTGGACACGGCGCGCTTCCAGGCGCTGACGCCGGGTGAACTGAGCACGCTGGCCGCGCGTGGTTACGCACAGGGTGCTTTGGCGCGCGCTGCGCTGCATGCCGCGCGCGACCCGTTCTCCAGCGACTACTGGTTCAACATCAGCCGCCTGGCCATCGATGCGACCGACCCCTTTGCACTGAGCCAGGCCGAGATCGAAGGGCGGCGCCAGGCCTGGCGTGCCTGCCAGTATTTACGTACCCAAGTGCCGGGCTGCGAAGCCGGCCAATTGCGCCAGTTCGCCACCCAGGTCGGCGTGCGTGAAACCCGTCGTGTGTACGGCGAACATGTGCTCACCGCAGAAGAGTTGTTGGCGCCGGCCCAGTTTGACGACGCGATTGCTGCAGGCGCCTACCCTATCGACATCCACCCCGCATCCGGCGGCGAGCTGATCTATCGCCCGCTGGGCAAGGAACACGCCTACCAGATCCCCTACCGCAGCCTCATCCCGCTGGGCCTGTCCAATGCACTGGCCGCGGGGCGCGGGGTCTCGGCCACACACGATGCGCTGGCCGCGATCCGGGTCATGACCATCTCCATGGCCGTGGGCCAGGCCTGCGGCACGGCTGCTGCGTTGGCAGCGGCCAAAGGGGGGGCAGACGTGCGCAGCGTGTCGGTCGACGGCCTGCGTACCCTGCTGGCCGACGCGGGGGCCTGCCTGCAGTAAAGCGCATGCGCCCACCCGGTCGTCAAGAAATCGACCAAAGGCTTTAAACCGCCTGGTGCAAGCTGGCCAGATTGGTGGCGCGTATCAAGCGTGTCTCCTGCGCGGTGATCAAGTGGCCCGAGGCCTGCAGATAGGCGGCAAAGTCGGGATGCAGATCACGCGCGCGGCAGCGCCGCTCGTAGTCGGCCAGGTCGTCGTAGCCCCAGAGGTGGACAAACTGGTTTTGCGGCCCCACCAGGCTGGTGTAGAAGCCTATGGGGTGGCCCAGCGTCTGCAGCAGGATGGGCATCGCCAGGCGGTCGAACACCTCGACAAACTCGGGCATCTTGCGCAGCGCAATGGTGTAGATGCGGTGGTCGACCAGCGGCTTGCTCATGTAGTGCACGTTGTTCATGCTGGGGCTCCTGCAAGGTCTGCAATGTGGTTGCCGGTCACAAAGCCGAAGGTCATGTTCGGCCCGTGGGTAATGCCCGCGCCGGGGTAGTTGCCGCCCATGATGCTGGCGCGGTCGTTGCCCACGGCGTAGAGCCCGGCGATCGACGTGCCGTCGCGCTTGAGCACCTCGCCGACCACGCTGGTCTTGATGCCGTCGAAGGTGCCCAGGTCACCCATCACCACCTTCACCGCATAAAACGGCCCTTGGGCAACCGGCGCCACACAGGGGTTGGGCTGGTGCGCCGCATCGGCGAGGTAGCGGTTGAATGAGGTGCTGCCGCGCTGGAACTGCAGGTCCTGCCCCTTGGCCGCGCCGGGGTTGTAGGCGTCCACCGTGGCGCGCAGGCCGGCGGCGTCGATGCCGGCATGGCGCGCCAATTCTTCCAGCGTGTCGCCCTTGATCAGGTAGCCGTTGCGCAAATGTGGGCCCAGCGGCATGGGGGCGGGTTTCACAAAACCCAGGCCGTATTTTCCCAAGGTGGTTTTGTCACACACCAGCCACATGGCGGTTTCTTGCTCACCGGCACAGGCGCGTATGAGTGCGGCACCCACATCGTGGTACGAGTTGGATTCGTTGGTGAAACGACGGCCATTACGCAGCACACCAATCACGCCGGGTTTGTAGCGGTCCAGCAGATGCGGAAACACGCCGACCTCGCCCTTGCCGTACGGCACGCGCGACACAGGCATCCACGCAGCTGAATCACCAAAGCGGATGTCGGCCGAGGCGCCCAGGTCTTCGGCCAAGCGCACACCGTCGCCGGTGTTGCCCAGCGGTGTCGGCGAAAGATGTTCGCCGCCGCGCTGCACATGCGGATAGGCCTGGGCGATGCGCTTTACGTCCTGCGGAAAACCGCCACAGGCCAGCACCACGCCATGGCGCGCGGTAAGGGTGCGAGTGCCGGCTTGCCCGCTGACCTGCACACCCATGGCACGGCCCTCTTGCATCACGATGTCACGCACCGGGCTGCTGGTGAAGATGGGAATGCCCAGCTTCAAGGCCGAGGCCGCCAGCCGTGCGGCGAGTGCGTTGCCACTGGTCACGTTGATGCCACGGCGGTACAGCAGCAGCTCCTTCATGTGGGTGAGCAGGCGCCTGGCCACGTAGACAAAAGAGGTCAGCGACTTGGTGGCCTGGAAGAAATGCTTGAGGTCGGCATTCGAGGAGTTGAACATCATGCCCATGAAGGTGATGGTCTTGAGCGGCGGTTTCAGCCGCGGCATGTCCTTGCCCAGGCCACGGATGTCGTAGGGCGCGGCCAGGATGGAGCGGCCCACGTCCACGCCGCCTGCCACATCGGGGTGGTAGTCGGGGTAGAGTGTGGGCACGAACTGCATCTCGGTCTCGCGCTCGAAGAATGCCACCATCTTGGGGCCGTTTTCCAGGAAGGCTTGGATCGCGGCCTCGTCGTAAAAGGCGCCGGTTTCGCGGCGCATGTAAGTGTGTACCGCATCCAGTGTGTCGGCCGCGTTCTGCTTGCGGCCATGCGGGCCCAGCGGGATCCACAACACCCCGCCCGAGAGCGCGGTGGTGCCGCCAAACACCGGTTCTTTTTCCAGCACCACCACATCCAAGCCGCGTTTGCGCGCGGTGATGGCGGTGGCCAGACCGGCCGCGCCGGAGCCGACGACAATCAGGTCGTATGTGTTCTTTGCGTTCATCTGGTGTGTCTCCGTCAGCCTTGCGCGGTGGCATTGAAACCGGGGCGGGGCACCATGTCCATGAGCATGGAGCTCATGCCGCCGTCCACCAGCAACTCGGCACCGTTGACATAGGCCGAACGTGGGCTGGCCAGGAACAGCGCCACGTCGGCGATGTCTTGTGGCTCACCCACACGCCGGCTGGCGGTGACGGCCGCGCGTTTGGCCTCAAAGCCCGGCTCTTCGTAGAACTTGGCCGAAAGTGCTGTGCGAATCATGCCGGGGCAGATCACATTGCTGCGCACACCTTCGGCGCCCCATTCGACAGCCATCTGGCGCGACAGCAATAACACGCCCGATTTGCTGGCGCTGTAGGCGCCGCTGCGCGCTTGTGGAAAACATGCCGAGATCGATGCGACGTTGACGATGCTGCCAACACCAGCGGCACGCATGGGTTTGGCAAAAGCCCGCGCGCACAACAGATAACCGGTGAGGTTGACGGCCAGCACCGCGTTCCAATCGTCCAGGCTCACGCTGTCCAGATCACCCGCGCGCAGAAAGCCCGCGTTGTTCACCAGGGCGTGGCAATCACCCCATGCGGCTTGGACTTTTGCGGCGGCTTGGGCGACGCTGGATTCGTTCGATGTATCACACGCCACGGCCAGCGCGCGGTGGCCCTGTATGGTCAGTTTGTGGGCCAGGATCTCGCAGCCTGCGACGTCGCGGTCGAGCAGGGCCACGGCCGCTCCAGCCTCTGCAAAGCTACGCGCCACGGCCGCACCAATGCCACTGGCCGCACCCGTGACCACACACACTTTTTGGGCCAGGCCCAACCAGTGATTGTTCATTCTTGTCTCCTTTGGTATGGGCTTTATTCTGGTTTTCCAGCCCGGTTTTCGGATTGACGATTCACGCCAAGGATTGGACAATTCGTGCATCCGGTGACGGTGGAGCGAGATATGGTCAGAAGCATCCCCAACTACGCGCTGTATGGCGACCAGGCGCAGCCGGGCTGGTCCAACTCATTCAATTTCGAGTGGATTCCACAGCGTTCGGCGCCTTACAACTGGGAGATCCAGCCGCATGTGCACGATGCGTTTATCCAGTTGCTGTACCTCACACACGGCGCAGTGACGCTGCAACTCGACAACGTGCGCCAACAGGTGTCGGCACCGTGTTTGTTGCTGGTGCCGGCAGGCACGGTGCACAGCTTTCACTTCGAGCGCGACACCGATGGACCGGTGATCACGGCCACACAAAAGCCGCTCGAATCCTTGGCGGCGGTGGTGATGCCCGAGTTGGTGGCGACGATTCGCACACCCACGGTGGTGGCGCTGGACGCGACCACGCGTTACACCGAGGCCTTGATGCCCTTGTTCCTGGCGGTGGAACAGGAATCGCGTATCCATGCCCGCGGCCAGGTGGCAGCGGGCATGTCGCTGCTGACCGCGTTGCTGGTGCAGGTCTCGCGCATTTGCGATAGCCGCCAGCCCGCAGCCATGCCCGTGCACTCACGCAAGGCTGCGCAGATCGAACGTTTTCGGGCGTTGGTGGATGCGCGCTTTCGCACGCGGTGTTCGGTGGAATCGTATGCCGATGAACTGGGGGTGACGCCGGGCCAACTCACACGCCTTTGCCGTGAAGTGTTGGGCATGTCCAGCCTGGATGTGATCAATGCGCGGGTGATGCACGAGGCACAGCGTGACCTGGTGTATTCCATCACCAGCATCCAGCAACTGGCGGCGCTGCTGGGCTTTGAGGACGAAGCCTACTTCAGCCGCTTCTTCCGCAAACACAGCGGCCAGACGCCCAAGGAGTTTCGGCGGCTGGCGCTGGAGCAGATGGCACAGGCGGAAGCCGGCGCCGGCAAGGGCTGAGTGTGCTCAGCCTTCCGCCGCCGCAAAGTGGCGTGTGGCCATGGTCGCCATGGTGGATGCGATCAGCGGCTTGAAACCCATCTGGTCGAGCACATCACGCTGCAGGTCTATGCCCGGGGCGATCTCAAACAACTCTATGCCGGCGGCTGTGAGACGGAAGCTGGCGCGTTCGGTCAGGTACAAAATCTCTTGCCCGCGCAGCAAGCCCTGAGGCCCGCTGTAGGTGATCTGCTCCACCTGCGGCACCAGCTTTTGCACCTGGCCTTGCTGCAGTACCTGCAGTCGACCATGGCCGGTGGCCAGCTTCACACCCTTGGCCGACAAGGTGCCGCAGAACACCACCTTGCGCGCGTTCTGTGCAATGTCGATGAAGCCACCGGGGCCCACGGTCAGGCCGCCCAGGCGTGACACATTGACGTTGCCCTGGGCATCAAATTCGCCAAAGCCGAGAAACGCCACGTCTAGCCCGCCACCGGCGTAGAAATCGAACTGCGTGGCCGCATCCAGCATGGCGCTGGCGTTGCGCGCGTAGCCGAACAACACACCGTCCATCAAGGTGCCGCCGTAGGTGCCGTGTTCAATGGTTTGGTAGATGCGGTCCATCTGCCCGCGTTTGGCCAGCAACTTGGCCACGGCATCGGGCACACCCACGCCGTAGTTCACCACCGGGCGCGCCTTGCCGGTATTGAACAACTCCTCTGCCGCACGCCGCGCAATCGCTTGGCGTTCGCTGAAGGCTTCAGCCGCTACCGCGTTTTCGGCCGCATGGTCGGCGCGTTCGCTGGCCAGGCGCGCCTCACCCGTGAGTTCACCACTGAAGGCCGGGTCGAACGGAATGGCATAACTGGTTTGCTGCTGCGGGTCGACCACCACGGCGTCGACCCAGGCCGCGGGAATACGCACCTCGCGTGCGCGCAAGGCACCACGTGGCAGGCGTTCCTTCACTTGCACGATGACCTTGCCGCCGCTGGTGCGTGCGGCCAGCGCCAGCGATTGTGCGTCCAGGTTGGCGGCCTCGTGTTCAAAGCTGATGTTGCCGTCTTCGTCGGCCGCACTCGCGCGCACCAGGGCGACGTTGACCGGAAAGGGTTTGTAGCGCAGGTATTCACGGCCGTCGATGTGGGTGACTTCGGCCAGGTCTTCTTTTGCACTCTGGTTCATCTTGCCGCCGCCCAGGCGCGGGTCGCACACCGTGCCCAGGCCCACATGGGTGAACAGGCCGGGCCGGGCTCCGCCAATCTCGCGCAGCAGTTGTGACGACACGCCACCCGGCAGGATGTAGGCCTCGATCTTTTCCTGCTCGGCCAGTTGCTGCATCGCCGGCGACCACACCCAGTGGCCGCCGATTACGCGCTTGACCAAACCCTCGTGTGCAAAGCAGTTCATGCCCTTGCTCTTTTTGTCGCCAATGCCCAGCGCGTGGACCACGGTCAGCCGTTTGGGGCTTTGTGTGGACAGGTAACGCGCCTGCACGGCTTCAAACAAATGGCTGGCTTCCATCAAGCCGCCGCCGCCGCCCATCAGGGCCACGGTGTCGTTGTCGAGTATCAGTGCCACGGCGTCTGCGGCCGTCATGAATTTGGAGGTCATCACGGGCGCCTCTTAACGGTTCAACTCAAACAGCGCCGCGCCTTTTTTCATCACCGTCTTGGCGATCACGCTGCGGTGGATTTCGCTGGTGCCGTCGAAGATGCGGTAGATACGTGCGTCGCGGTAGTAGCGTTCGATGGGCAGTTCCTTGCAGAAACCCATGCCGCCAAAAATCTGCACCGCGCGGTCGACCACGCGACCCAGGGTTTCAGCGGCGTGCACTTTGACCATGGCGATGTGGGTGCGCGCGTCCATGCCCTGGTCAATCATCCAGGCGGCGTGCAACACCATCCAGCGTGCGGCGTTGATCTCGATCACGCTGTCGGCCAGCATCTGCTGGATCATCTGGAAGTCGCCTATCTTCTGGCCGAACTGCTTGCGTTCGTTGGCGTATGCGTTCATCAACTCCAGCACATGGCTGGCCTTGCCCACGGCGCGCGCGCCGACTTGCGCCAGGCGCACCACGTTGAGCGCACCCATGGCCAGCTTGAAGCCCTGGCCTTCGGCGCCGAGCAGGGCCAAGGGCTCCAGCGGCACGTTGTCGAAGAAGAGTTCGATGTGTGGTGTGCCACGAATGCCCATCATCTTCTGGTCCTTGCCTATGGTGAAGCCGGGCAGGCCCTTGTCGACCATGAACATGGAGATTTCTTTCTCACCCGCTGCATTGTGTGTGAGGGCCGAGACCAGAAAGAAGTCGCTCCATTCACCGTCGCTGATGAAGTGTTTGCTGCCGTTGAGCAGCCAGCCAGTGTCCGTTTTCTTGGCGTGGGTCTTGATGCCTTGTGCGTCCGAGCCCGCACCCGATTCGGTGATCGCAATGGCGCAGGTGCGTTTGCCCTCGACGGTGGGCGTGAGCCAGCGCGCGATCTGCTCACCCCGGCATTCGAGTATGGGTTCGTAGACGTTGCCAAATGCGCGGCGGATCAGGATGTCGGTGGTGTGGCCAAACTGCTCTTCACACAGTATGCGGTCCACGGCCGACAGGCCGCCACCGCCGAGTTCGGCCGAGATGTTCATGGCGTAAAGGCCGAGCGCCTTGGCCTTTTGGTGCACGGCTTGGGCCTTGGCTTGTTCCAGATAGCCCTTTTCTTCCACCTCGTCTTCTAGCGGCTTGAGTTCCTCCCTGATGAAGCGACGCACGGTGTCGATCATCATTTTTTGTTCATCGTTGAGTTCAAAGTTCATGTCTGCTCCAGAGAGAAATACGGAAGAGGGGGAAGGGCTGGGCTGTCTCGGCACAGCTTGGCATTGCTTAGAATGGCGCGATCGTAGTCAAAAGTGGAATTGAATTCAAGTATTGAATTAAATTCTTATTTATCGGACAATTCCAAACATGACGCTTGTGCCGGTTCATCCTGTAATCTCTCTGCCCAGTGAAATTGCTATCCACCTTGACCCCACTGGAAACCCATGAACGGAATACTGGAACGAACCCTAGGCATCTTTGAATTGCTGGCGGCGCAAAGCGACGGCATAGAACTGGCGGCCATTGCCGATGCCCTGGACATTCCGCGCAGCGCCGTGCACCGGCTGCTGACCGACCTGGTGCGCTGCGGCTACGTGCGCCAAAGCCGTGAGCACGGCGAATACATG
Organism: Variovorax sp. HJSM1_2; assembly: GCF_049316285.1. Lineage (NCBI taxonomy): Bacteria > Pseudomonadati > Pseudomonadota > Betaproteobacteria > Burkholderiales > Comamonadaceae > Variovorax > Variovorax sp. HJSM1_2. The sequence continues at coordinate 25,774 of NZ_JBMOXA010000020.1, forward strand.
CTCACCACCAAGCTGGTGTCGCTGGGCCTGAGCTTCCTGGGCAATACCGGCATCGTTGACGTGGCGCAACCACTGCTCGACCGCTTGGCCGAGATTTCCGGTGAACTGGTGCGCCTGAGCGTGGTGGACGGCTCGCGCCTGACCTGGGTGGCGCGTGCACAAGGGGCACGCCAAGGCTTGCGCTACGACCCGGACATGGGCAGCGACGCTCAAATCAGTTGCTCGTCATCCGGCCACGCCTGGATGCTGGCCCTGACCGACGAAGAGGCTCTGGCCCTGGTGGCGCAGCAAGGCCTGGGCGCACCCGGCCAGTTCGGCCCGAATGCCCCGACGACGCTGCAGGCGGTGCTGGAGCAGGTGCAGGCCGCACGCCAGCGCGGCTACAGCATGACACACGACACCTACACCGCCGGCCTGAGTGCCATGGCCGCGCCCGTACGCCTGCCCGGCCAGCCGCCCATGGGCATCATCAGCATCGCCGGGCCCAGCGCTCGTTTCACTGAAGAACGCATGCTGGCGCTGGCGCCGCAGTTGCTTGATTTCGCTTCGCAGATGGCGGCGGCCAGCCGGGCATCGCCATTTTTCAACCGCCGACCGCCAGCAGCGGGCCGGCAACCCATCTACGCGCCGTAACAACGCTGTTCGGCATTACAAAGAGGTTTCAGCATGCAGCCCGATTTTTCAATGGCCTATCTCACCGCCACCGCTTTCACGGCACCCCAAGCCGTGGAAGTCGCGGCTGAAGTCGGCTACCAGCAAGTGGGGCTGCGTCTGTTGCCCAACGGCGCCGGCGCCATCTTCCAGCCCATGCTGGACGCGCCCGAGGTGCTGCGTGAAACGCTGGCGCGTTTGAAGGACACGGGTGTGCAGGTGTACGACCTGGAGATCATCCGCATCGGCGCCAATTTCGATCCTTATGCGTTCCAGCGGTTTTTTGAAGTGGGTGCGCAACTCGGCGCCAAAGCCGTGCTGGTGGCGGGCGACGACACCGACCTCGCGCGCCTGGCGGCCTCGTACGCCAAGCTGTGCGAGGTGATGCAAGCCTATGGTCTGACGGCCGACCTCGAATTCATGCCCTGGACCGCCGTGCACAACGCCAACACCGCGCTCGACGTGATACGCGCTGCCGGCACGCCCGCCAATGCCGGCATCCTGGCCGATGGCATCCACTTTGGCCGTTCACACACCACGCTGGCCGACATCGCGGCGCTGCCAGCCTCGCTGTTGCATTACGCGCAACTGTGTGATGCCACGCCAGGCACCTCATTCACCGAGGCCGAGCTGATCCACACCGCACGGGTTGAGCGTTTCCTGCCGGGTGAGGGCGGAATCGATTTGGCCGGCTTGTTCTGCGCATTGCCGCGCACATTGCCGGTGAGTGTGGAGATTCCGAGCGCCGCGCGTGTAGAGCAGTTCGGTGCTAAAGAATGGGCCCGCAAATGTCTGCAGGCCAGCCAGGCGTTCATCGCCGGGCTGCCGGTGCCACAATAAAGCATGCACACCAAGGCGCCGCGCGTATCCATCCAAACCCAGGACTTCAACCTCGCCGACGAGGTGGCAAGGCTGCGCCTGCACGACCCACGCGTGGGCGCCGTATGCAGCTTTGTCGGCACGGTGCGCGACCGGCATGCGGGCTATGGATCGGCCCAGCCCTTGAACACAGCGGATGCGGTTTCTTCCATGGAGCTGGAGCACTACCCCGGCATGACCGAGAAGGCGATCGAGGCGATGGTCGACACTGCCTTCAGCCGCTTTGACATCTTTGGCGCGCGTGTGATCCACCGCGTGGGCCTGCTGCAGCCGCTGGACCAGATCGTGCTGGTGGCCGTGACTTCGGCCCACCGTGGCGAGAGTTTTCAGGCCTGCGAGTTTTTGATGGACTACCTTAAAACCCAGGCGCCGTTCTGGAAAAAAGAGCAGACCGCTGAAGGCGCGCGCTGGGTCGATGCGCGTGTGAGCGACGACGCGGCGCTGGCGCGCTGGGGCATCACGGCCGTGGGCAATTTGCCAGCTTAATCTTCTGCCGGCGGGTCGGGCAGTGCAGGGCATTCCCAGGCCAGAAGTTCGGCCAGGCGGCAGACAATCCAGGTCGCCTCCAACGGGTTGACACCAGCCCCTTCGGCGCGCAACGCCGTATGAAAGCCCAGCAGAATGGCGGCTTCGGAAGGCGCTTGAGCGTGGTACAGGTGTTCGGCCTGCGTGACCAGCTGGCAGGCCAGGTCTTCACAGACCTCGTAGCGTTCGCGCACCAGGGCGATGGGCGCACGCAGGCGCTGGTGTTTGTCGGCGTAGACGGCGACGAACGACGGTGGGGGCTGGATTTGGTTATCGTGTTCGGAAGACATGGGCGTGATTGTGGCGCACGAACCTGTCTATGCAGCTGCCGTGCAGGCGCTTGAAAAACCTTGGATAGGCCCAAATTAAGCTGCCATAAGGAGTATCCAACCGATGCGACAAGACAAACTCACCAACAAATTCCAGGAAGCCCTGGAAGCCGCCCAAACCCTCGCGGTGGGCGCAGACCACGCCTATATCGAACCCGCCCACTTGCTGGCCGCCATGCTGCGCCAGGACGACGGCCCGCAGGCGCTGCTGCAGCGTGCCGGCATCAAGGTGCCAGCGTTGCAAGCCGCAGCCGATGCCGCGATGAAGAAGCTGCCCCAGGTGCAGGGGCAAGACATCGTGCAGCCCAGCCGCGAGCTCATGAGCCTGCTGCAAGGCGCCGAGCGCGAATCCATCAAACGTGGCGATCAGTTCATTGCCAGCGAACTGGCCTTGCTGGCGCTGGCCGATGGCAAGACCGACCTGGCCCAAGCCGTGCGCGACGCCGGGCTGGACCGCAAGAAGCTGGAAGCCGCGATCGACGCGGTGCGCGGTGGCCAAAGCGTGGACAACAACGACCCCGAAGGCCAGCGCGAAGCACTGAAGAAATACTGCCTGGACCTCACCGAGCGTGCGCAGATGGGCAAGCTCGACCCGGTGATTGGCCGCGATGATGAAATCCGCCGCGCCATCCAGGTGCTGCAACGCCGCACCAAAAACAACCCGGTGCTGATAGGCGAACCCGGCGTTGGCAAGACCGCGATTGTGGAAGGCCTGGCACAGCGTATCGTTGCCGGCGAGGTGCCCGATTCACTCAAGGGCAAACGTGTGTTGTCGCTGGACATCGCCGCCTTGCTGGCCGGTGCCAAGTTCCGTGGCGAGTTTGAAGAGCGCCTGAAAACCGTGCTCAAGGAGCTGGCTAAGGACGAAGGCCAGACCATTGTTTTTATTGACGAGCTGCACACCATGGTGGGCGCCGGCAAGGGCGACGGTGCACTGGACGCGGGCAATATGCTCAAGCCCGCGCTGGCGCGTGGCGAGCTGCATTGTGTGGGCGCCACCACACTCGACGAGTACCGCAAATACATAGAAAAAGATGCCGCGCTGGAACGCCGTTTCCAGAAGATTCTGGTGGGCGAACCTACCGTGGAAGCCACGATTGCGATTCTGCGCGGCCTGCAGGAAAAGTACGAAGTGCACCATGGCGTGCAGATCACCGATCCGGCCATCGTGGCCGCCGCTGAACTCAGCAACCGCTACATCACCGACCGTTTCCTGCCCGACAAGGCCATCGATTTGATAGACGAGGCTGCGGCCAAGATCAAGATCGAGATGGACTCCAAACCCGAGGTGATGGACAAACTCGACCGCCGCCTGATCCAGCTGCAGATCGAGCGCGAAGCCGTGCGCCGCGAAACCGATGAAGCCTCGCAAAAACGCTTTGCCTTGATCGAGGAAGAAATCGTCAAGCTGCAAAAGGAGATAGCCGACTTCGACGAGATCTGGCAGGCCGAAAAGGCGCAGGCCCAGGGCAGCGCCCAGGTGCTGGAAGCCATAGACAAGATGCGTTTCCAGATTGAAGAACTCAAACGCAAGGGCGACTTCAACAAGGTGGCCGAGCTGCAGTACGGGCAATTGCCCGAGCTGGAAAAACAGCTCAAACAAGCCGAAGAAAAAGAGTCGCGCAAGGCCGATGGCACAGCGCCGCGCCTGTTGCGCACCCAGGTCGGCGCCGACGAAATCGCCGAAGTGGTGGCGCGTGCCACCGGTATTCCGGTGAGCAAGCTGATGCAAGGCGAGCGCGACAAGCTGCTGAAGATGGAAGACAAGCTGCACGAACGTGTGGTCGGCCAGGACGAGGCGATCTCGGCTGTGGCCAATGCCATCCGGCGTTCGCGCTCGGGCCTTTCCGACCCGAACCGCCCGGTGGGCTCGTTCCTGTTTCTTGGCCCCACGGGTGTGGGCAAGACCGAGTTGTGCAAGGCCTTGGCTGGCTTCCTGTTCGATGCTGAAGACCACCTGATCCGCATCGACATGAGCGAGTTCATGGAGAAACATTCGGTGGCACGCTTGATTGGTGCGCCCCCGGGTTATGTGGGCTACGACGAAGGCGGCTACCTCACGGAGGCCGTGCGCCGCAAGCCCTACAGCGTGCTGCTGCTCGATGAGGTGGAGAAGGCGCACCCCGACGTGTTCAACGTGTTGCTGCAGGTGCTGGACGATGGCCGCCTGACGGATGGCCAGGGCCGCACCGTGGACTTCAAGAACACCGTGATCGTGATGACCAGCAACATAGGCTCACCCATCATCCAGGCGATGGCCGGGCGTGATGCCGAGGACATCAAGGATGCGGTGCAGGACGAGCTGAAGAACTACTTCCGCCCCGAGTTCTTGAACCGTATCGACGAAACCGTGGTGTTCCATGGCCTGGATGCGAAAAACATCGAGGCGATCGCCGCGATCCAGATCAAGGTGCTGCAAGCACGTTTGGCCAAGCTGGACCTGACGCTGGAGGTGTCGCCCGCAGCCTTGTCGGAAATCGCCAAGGTCGGCTTCGATCCGGTGTTTGGTGCCCGGCCGCTGAAGCGCGCGATCCAGCAGCGCATAGAGAACCCGCTGTCCAAGCTGCTGCTCGAAGGGCAGTTTGCGCCCAAGGACGTGATTCCGGTGGACGTGGACCCGATACAGTCGCCGGGGCAGTTCAGTTTCGGGCGGACCCTGCACTGAGCAGGCTGTCCACGGTAGATTGATAGTTGATTGACGGGAACCTCAGCGGTTCTCGGGCTTCTAACGGCCAGGCTGCAAAGCCTGGCCGTTTTTTTTGCTTATTGCAAAGAAGCGTAAAGCGCATTGCATAGGTTGAAATTTGACGTGTATACCTGCAACTAAAGCAGCCGGGCACGCGTCCCTGCAAATTGTGTTTGTATTGCGCTGGGTGTTCCAATGCAGGGGCCGGTGGTGCACCGGCAGGTTACGGAGGTATGTTTTGGCAGATTTTTTATCGGGTTTGATGCGTTTTGTTCTGCAATTGGCGCTGGTGGTTTTTGCGCTGATTTTTGTCGGTAGTTTGCTGCTGGCGGCTGCGCTGCTGGCCGGTGTGTGGAGCCTGCGCGCTTTGTGGTCCAAGATCACCGGTCGGCCGATTGCGCCGTGGAGCATGCGCATGAGCCCCGGAGCCGGCTGGAACCAGGTGTTCCGTGCCGGCGAGCGCTGGACGCCAGCAGGCCGTGCCGCGCGTGGTGCCGCAACACCCTCAGCACGTCGCGCGACCGATGTGACCGACGTGCAAGTGAAAGAGATTACCGGCCACTGACCGACTCTAAAGTGGCGCATGCCACAGCCGGGTCACCAGGCGTAGCCCACGCCCAGGCCGTAGCTCAACTGGCCGCGTTTGCCGCGTTCGGTGACGATGGGGCTGTCGGCTGCCGAGCCTTCAATGCTTTGGTAGACCAGGCCCAGGCCTATGAGCCAATGCGCGTCCAGTCTGTGCACGATGGCGGGCCAGGCGAACCATTGCCGTATGCCGCCGCTGGGTTGGTAGGCCGGGAGGCCGGACGCAGCGGCCCCTGCGGCGTCTATACCGTAGTAGGTGCGCATGAAGGCGCTACTGCCCCAGCTCAAACCGCCACCCCAGCCAATAATGGTGTTCTGAGAAATGGGCATCCATGCGCTGCCGCCTATCGTGGCGGTATTGCCCTTGCTGACGTTGCCCACGTCATGAAACACCGCCACGCCTAGCCGGGTGCGTATGGGTAAGGGGCCGCTGCTGATATGTGTCCAGCTGAAAAACGCCCCGGCCTCGACGGTGGTGTCGATCTCGGGTAGGCGGCTGACGACCGGGTCCTCGACATTGGTCCGGCCAAATCGCAGGTTCAGGGCGGGCCCGAACTGCCAGGTTTCACCCGCGAGCAGATTGAGGCTGACCTCGGGCCCGGTGAGCTGGATGTAGCGGCCGGCGTTGTCCAGTTGATAACGCGCCCCGGGGGCAATGCCTGCGACGCGTTCCGATGCGCCGGTGTAGCGTGTGGTGGTGCCCAGGCCCAGGCCCACATAGTTCGGAATGAAGTCCAGGCTGGGGCCGGTTTGTGCCCAGGCTGAAGTGCATAGGCCGCTGGCCAGCAGCACGCCGGACAAACTTGAACAGATATACGCTGCGCTGGATTGTCTTGAAGCCACAGGTGAATCCTCTCGGTGAGCCGGTTCGCTGGCGCAAGTTGTATTGAGGGCGGCACTGCGCGTGCCATCATGCCCCATGCCGACGTGTATGGTTGGCGCTGTGATCAAAAAGTAACAGTTTGCATGCGCCGCGATGTTGGATGTCTGGACGGCATTTGTTGTTTTTTCGGGGTCTAAGATCGGAGCATGTCTCAAATCGTCTCTCAAACCGTTTCAGCAAGCCTTGTTGAAGCCGCGACCGAAGCCGGGGTGCACGCCGATAGTCCAACGCCCGCGCCCTCAGTACTTGCTGCGTTGTTCGAAGCCCAGTATCAAGCCAGCCGTATCCAGGTGGATGTTCCGCTCAAGCTGCGGCGTGATCGCCTGTCGCGTCTGTCCACCCTGCTGGATAAACACGCCGATGCGCTGTGCGCCGCCGTACATGCCGATTTTGGTGTGCGTTCACCGTCGCTCACGCAGGTGGCCGATCTGTTTGTGCTGCGCAACGAGTTGCGCCACGCCCAGCGCCAACTGAAGCGCTGGATGGCGCCAGTGCGCGTGTCAACGCCGTTTTACCTGTGGCCATCGAGTGCACATGTGCAGCGCCAAGCTTTGGGGGTGGTGGGCGTGATCTCGCCCTGGAACTATCCCTTGCAGTTGGCCTTTGGCCCGGCCATGTCGGCTATTGCCGCCGGCAACCGAGTGATGCTCAAACCCAGCGAGTTTGTGCCGCGCACTTCGGAGTTGATGGCCGAATTGGTGGGCAAGGCTTTTGCACCTGAAGAGTTCAGTGTGGTGCTGGGCGGCGCCGATGTGGCGGCCGAGTTCTCGAGCCTGCCGTTCGACCACCTGTTTTTTACCGGCTCCACCCGTGTGGGGCGCGTGGTGGCACAAGCCGCGGCAACCAACCTCACACCCACCACGCTGGAGCTTGGTGGCAAGTCGCCGTGTATCGTGGATGCCTCGTGTGACGTGGCCGCCGTGGCGCTGAAAATTGCGCACGGCAAGTTGCTCAACGCCGGACAGACGTGTATTGCGCCCGACTATTTGCTGCTGCCGCGCGGCCAGGAAGAAGCGTTTGCCAAAGCCTTTATGCAGGCCGTGGTGAGGCTGTTCCCGCGCATTGCCGGCAACCCTGACTACGCCGCCATCGTCAACCCGCAGCAGCACCAGCGCCTGCAAGACCTGCTGGCCGACGCCGAGGCGCAGGGCGCGCGTGTGGAGCGGATTTATCCCGATACCGGCCCGGCCTTCACCAGTGGTGAAGCGGGCATGCCGGTGGACCGGCAAATGCCGCCGACCTTGGTGTTCGACGTGACCGACCACATGCGTTTGCTGCGTGAGGAGATCTTCGGGCCTATCCTGCCCATCATTGCGTATGACTCGCTGGATGAAGCCATCACGCACATCAACGCCCGGCCCAGGCCATTGGCCTTGTACTGGTTTGGCAGCAACCGCCGCCACCGCGACCAGGTGTTGGCGCAAACCGTGAGCGGCGGCGTCACCGTGAATGACACCTTGGTGCACTTTGCGCACGAGAACCTGCCGTTTGGCGGTGTGGGTGAAAGCGGCTGGGGCAGCGGCCACGGCGAGGCCGGATTTTTGCGCTTCTCGCAGCAAAAACCGGTGTTGCTGCAGTCGCGTTTTGGTGGCGGCAGCTTGTTCTACCCGCCGTATGGCGCGCGGCTGGCGCGCGCCATGAAGTGGCTGCGCAAGCTGGGTTAATCTACTTTTGCGCCCGAGGCCTTGACCAGCTTCTCGTACTTGGCGAGTTCCTGTTTCATGAAAGAGCCAAACTCATCCGGTGTGGTCGGCACGGGTTCAGCCAGCAGCGTGGCAAAACGGCTGCGCGCTTCGGGCGAATTCAACGCGGCGACAAAGGCGTGGTTCAAGTGCTCGACCACATCTTTCGGGGTGCGCGCCGGGGCGACCAGGCCCCACCAGGTGTCGATAGAAAACCCCTTGAGTGTGTCGGCCACGGGTGGTGCGTCGGGCAGGGCGCTGGAGCGCTTGAGTGTGGTCACGGCCAGCGCCTTGAGCTTGCCGGCGCGGATGTTCGGAGCCGCCGTGGCCAGGTTGTCGAAATTGAAATCGACTTGGCCCGACAGCAGCGCCAGTTGCGCCGGGTTGCCGCCAGGGTACGGAATATGCACGGCAAAAATGCCGGCCTGTGACTTGAACAGTTCACCCGCCAGATGGCCCGCGCTGCCGTTGCCGCCCGAGCCGTAGTTCAGCTTGGCCGGGTTGGCTTTGGCGTAGGCGATGAGTTCGGCCACGCTGTGGATCTTCAGGCGGTTGGCGGTGTCGGCATTCATCACCAGCACGTTGGGCACGCGCACCATCTGGGTGATGGGGGCGAAGTCGGTGGCCGCGTTAAACGGCATCTTGCTGAACAACCAAGGGTTCACGGCGTGTGTGGCGGTGGCGGCTATGCCTATGGTCAAGCCATCGGGTGCCGCTTTGGCGATGGCGTCCACGCCGATATTGCCGCCCGCACCGGGTTTGTTTTCAATGATGACGGTGCCCAGCGTGTCTTTCACACGTTCGGCGAGAATGCGCGCGGTGACGTCGATCGGGCCGCCGGGGGCGTAGGGCACGATGAGGCGAATCGGGGCGGAGGACGATTGCGCAAAAGCGGGCGCGAAGCTGGCGCTGGCCAGGGATGCGCCTACGGCGCCTGCGGCTTGGAGGAGGAGGGTACGGCGTTGCATGCGGCGCATTGTTTCATCCAATGGAGCAATGGGAGCGCTGGCAATCCCTAACCAAGGTGCAGCGCTAGGTAATTGCGCTGTTCAGCGGCTGCACCTGCCTGTCTCCGGCTCGCGACAGGTGTTTGTAACTCTGTGTATTAAATCGGTCGATTCAGCATATCAACCGTGCGCAGGAAGCTATGTATTTTATAGTGGCCTCGGGTGCGCGGTTTGGCGCGGCGCGAGGGCTTGACATGCCGCTGGTCTGGGCGCTTGGGCTCTTTTCTAGCCAACTTCACAACACAGGTTGACGGAACTCACATGTACAAGCTCTGGCTACTCATCTGCGTTGTTCTGGTGCTTTCGGCCGGTATGAGCTGGTACTTGCGCGGGCTCAAGCCGTCGATTCTGGCGCTGCAGTTTTGTTTTACCCGGCGAGGTTTTCTGGCGATCCTGGTGGCCTGGCAAACCGAGGGGGTGGCGCGCTTCAAGAAGCACTTTGTGGCCGACTACCCCTATCTGGTGTGTTACGGGCTGCTGGGTTATGCACTGGCCACGCAGGTATCTTGGCTGCAGCAGGCGCCAGTGGGAGAGGCTTTGTTGGGCGTGTTGCCCTGGCTGCTGCCGCTGGCCGCCGTGTTCGACTTGCTGGAGAACAGCCTGCACCGCCATCTGGTGCGTGGACAAAACGCCATGCACGCACCCGAGGCGCTGTTTTTACTGGCCGGCAGCGTGGCCACACTCAAGTGGCTGCTGGTGGCCGGCTTTTTGATGCTTTGCCTGGTGGCCGGTGTTTGCGCCTTGACTTAGCGCAAGCGACACCTGCGCTGCTGCCGCCATGGGGCAGGCTATTCCTGGATTACCTGTCCGGCCTTGTCGGCTTCCGAGGTGAACGCATCGGCGTAGAACTCGTCGGCGGGCAGGGCCGCCTGGGCGATGTAGTCGGCCCGGGCCGAATCGACCACAATCGGCGCGCCGCAGGCATAAACCTGGTGAGCCGAGAGGTCGGGCAGGTCTTGCAGCACGGCTTGGTGCACGAAGCCGGTGCGGCCGGTCCAGGCGTCTTCCGCCAGGGCGTTGGACACTACGGGTACATAACGCAGTTGTGGCATTTGGGCTTGCAGGGCCAGCACCCAGTCGTGCATGTACAGGTCGCCGGGGCGGCGGCCACCCCAATAAAGCGCCACGGGGCGCGTGCTCGCCTTGGCCAACATCTGTTCCAGAATCGCCTTGATGGGGGCAAAACCCGTGCCCGAGGCCAGCAGCACGATGGGCTTGTCCGAGTCTTCGCGCAGGAAGAAGCTGCCGTACGGACCCTCGAGGCGCAGGATTTCTTTTTCCTTCATGGTGCCGAACACGTGGTCCGTGAACTTGCCGCCCGGCATGTGGCGTATGTGCAGTTCCACGCCCGGCGCGGCCACGGGTGTGCCGGCTGCGGCTTGTGTGTCGGTGCCCGGTGCCGGCAGCGCCTGCGGTGCGCTGGCCATGCTGTAGCTGCGGCGGGCGCCGTCGCGCAGAATGAATTCCACGTATTGCCCGGCGTGGTAGCGCAGCGTGTCGTTCGCGGGCAGCTGCAGCTGGATCACCATGACATCGTGCGACACTTTTTCCAGCGTGCGCACACGTGCCGGCATACGTTTGATGGGGAAGGCGCTTTCGTCGGTGACCTGGCGCGATTCGAGCACCACATCGCTCTCGGGCACGGCGCAGCAAGTGAGCACCAGGCCGGCAGCGGCTTCGTCGGGGCTCAGCGCCTTGCTTTGATGCGGGCCGTGGTGCACCCGCCCTTCCAGCATCTTGCACTTGCACGAGCCGCAGGCGCCATCTTTGCAGCCATAAGGCAAGCCCACACCCTGGCGTATGCCGGCGGCCAGAATGGTCTCGCCCGGCTCGGCCACAAATACGCGGCCGCTGGGCTGCACAGAGACATTGAACGGGGTGGGGCTGGTCATCTTTTGGGTATCCTTGGGGCATCCCTTGCGGGACTCTTTGTCTTCGAGAAAAAGCCCTCCATTTTGCCCTCAATCCAATCTCCACTTGGCGCGCTGCCCGCGCGCTTCCGCCGCGAACGTGTGCTCATCATCGGCTGTGGCGACGTGGGCCTGCGCGTTGCTCGGCAGTTGCCACGTCCGGTACGGCTCCTGGCGCTGACGCGTTCTGCCGAGCATGTTGCGCCTATGCGCGCGCTGGGCATCACGCCGCTGCATGGCGACCTGGACCAAGCCCTTAGCTTGCGCCGGCTGGCCGGCGTGGCGCACCGCGTGCTGCACCTGGCGCCACCGCCGGGTGAAGGTGCTGGAGACCCGCGCACCGTGGCCGTGTTGCGTGCGTTGCAGCGGCGTGGCCGTTTGTCCGCACTGGTCTACGCTTCGACCAGCGGCGTGTACGGTGACTGCGCCGGGGCGCTGGTCAACGAAACACGCGCGCTGGCGGCGCACACGCAGCGCGCCCAGCGCCGGGTGCAAGCCGAAGCGGCTGTGCGTTTTGCGGGGCGCGCAGCAGGTGTGCGCACCAGCATACTGCGCATTCCTGGCATTTATGCCCCTGACCGCGAGGGCGGCATGCCTTTGGAGCGGCTGCGCAAGGGCACTCCCGTGCTGGACGCGGCCGACGACGTGTTCACCAACCACATCCACGCCAACGACCTGGCGCGCGCCTGCGTGGCCGCTCTCTGGCGCGGGCGGCCGCAACGCATCTACAACGTCAACGACGACAGTTGTTTGAAAATGGGTGATTACTTCGACTTGGCGGCAGACCTGTTCGGCTTGCCTCGTCCGCCGCGTGTGCCGCGCAGCACCGCGCAGGGGCATTTGCCTCTGGCATTGCTGAGCTTTATGTCGGAGTCGCGGCGCCTGGACAACACGCGCATGAAACATGAGCTGCGCCTGCGGCTGAATTACCCTACTGTCGAAACGGGTCTGGTCTCCGCGCGATAGTAGAGGCTGGAGGTAAGCTGGAAAAACTGAATCGACAAGCGTCTTTGGTCACCGCCGAAGGAGAGTATCTTGAAACGATCCAATTGGGCTGTATTGCTGGCATGTGCTGCGGCAAGTTCGTCTGTTGCGGTTTTCGCTGATCCTCTGAGCGACCGCATGGCCGCGCTGATGAAGGTCGCTTCAGCCCCCAACTACCAGGCGATGGAAGTGCCAAGTGCGGGCAGCTTCATCGCCGACCAGATCACACTCATGAGCTTGGCCGCAGGCGCCGACAGTGTGGTGTCAGATCAGTTGGTGGAGGTTTTGTCCAAGCCCGAGCCGGTGCAACTGGCCGTGACGGGCGAAGACGATGCCATTGCTGCCGCCACTTTGGAACGCGCCTTGACCAAGGTGCGGGGCAGGCCGCTGGCGGCACATCAGTTGGCCTACATTGGCAGCAAGGAATTCGAGGAACCGCTGACCAAAACCGCCGTCGAGGCGGGTATCAAACTGCTGTTTGTTGTCTACCCTTGAGGGTAGATCATTTGATATCAAATGAATAGCTGCTTGCGTATGTCCTATATGCGCAAACGGCTCTTTTATTGAAGATTCTTAAATGCCCTTGGGCTTGGCCAGCGCACGCATGCGGTCGGTGGCGCGCAGGGTGATGGTCTTGATATCGGCGCCTTGCAATACGGTGAGCTGAATCTGCGCGTCGGGCTCCTGGTGGTCCCAGAGCTTTTTGTAGAAGGTCTCCAGCGTGGTGACCTTGGCGCCGTCCACCGCCAGCACAATATCGCCGGCTTGCAGCCCGGCTGCCTCGGCCGGGCCTTCCTTGCTCACCTGCAGCACTTGCACGCGGCCGCTTTGCTCGGCCGAGGTCAGCCCAATCCAGGGGCGTTTGCTGCTGCGGCTGGTGCCGGTTTGGCGCATTTCTGCCAGTATGGGCGTGAGCAGCGCGGTGGGCACAAACATATTGCCCGGCAAGCGACGCCTGTCCCCCAGGGCATCAGCGACCACCAGACTGCCAATGCCGATCAACTCGCCGCGCTGGTTGAACAGCGGTGCGCCCGAATGATTGGGAATGGCCGGCGCGGTGAACAACGCGGTGTCGATGAAGTACTCCCAAGTGCCCGAAAAAGCGCGCTTGCTCACCAGTTGTGTCATGTTGACGTCGCCATCCTCGCCGCCGGTTGACACCATCAGCACCGTCCCCAGCGCCACATCCTGGGCCCCTGCGATGCTGACGGGCTTGATGCTGCGCATTGGCGTGAGCGGTTGCACCAGTCCAAAGCCGGTGGCGTGGTCGTAGGCCACCACACGTGCGGGCAGCACTTTGCCGTCTTGTGTGGCGATGTCGATACTCTCGGCCTCCAGCACCAGGTAGCCAATGGTGAGCACCAGACCGTCCGCGCCAATCACCACGCCTGAGCCTTTGCGCCGCAGCCCCAAGGATTCGGCCGAGCGCGCGTCTTCAGGCACTTGAGCGGTCAGCCCGACGACCGCCGCGTTGGCCCGCTCCATGGCGTTGATCATGTCCTGTGCAGACGGCGCAGGTGCGGTTGCGGCGTGTACCAAGCTTGCGGAACAGAGCGCCACACTTGCCAGCAAGGGCAGCAGTTTCAGTCGGGCGGTCCACATGGCGATGCCTTTCCAGAAGCCCGCGAATGGATTGCGAGCAGTGTGTCTAGGATGCGCTTAAAAGTGGCCGCCGACAAGGGATTGGCGCTTGTTTTTGGGTAAGAGAAAAACGATTGATGGCACCCTCCTGGCGGTTGGCGGATGCCAGTCCTCTGCAGGCTTACTGTGGGCCAAGCTTCTTGATCAGCGCAGCCAGCATTTCCACTTCGTTGGGCTTCAGATCGGACAGCGGTGCACGCACCGTACCGGCATCGTGGCCGACCAGCTTGGCGCCAGCCTTGATGATGCTCACACCGTAGCCTTCGACACGGTTGCGGATCTCCAGGTAAGGCATGAAGAACTCCTTCAGCAGGCGGTGCTGCGTGGCCATGTCGTCATCGCGCACGGCGTTGTAGAAGTCCATCGCCGTCTTGGGGATGAAGTTGAACACGGCCGACGAGTACACCGGCGTGCCCAGCGCCTTGTAGGCCGCGGCATAAACCTCAGCGGTGGGCAGGCCACCCAGGTAGGCGAAACGATCGCCCATCTTCATGAAGATGGAGGACATGGTCTCGATATTGCCCACGCCGTCCTTGAAACCGATCAGGTTGGGGCAACGCTCGGCCAGGATGGCCAGCGAGTTGGGCGTGAGCTTGGTGCGGTCGCGGTTGTAGACGATGACGCCGAACTTCACGCTGTTGCAGACCTGTGCCACGTGTTCGATCAGGCCTTCCTGGCCGGCTTCGGTCAGGTAGTGTGGCAACAGCAGAATGCCGTGGGCGCCCAGACGCTCGGCTTCCTGGGCGTGCTGTATGGCCACGCGGGTCGGGCCACCGGCGCCGGCAATGATGGGCACCTTGCCGCGGCAGGTGTCGACGGCGGTCTTGATGATCTCGGAATACTCTTTGGACTCGAGCGAAAAGTACTCACCCGTGCCGCCGGCGGCGAACAGCGCCGAGGCGCCGTAGGGGGCCAGCCATTCCAGGCGGGCGGCGTACGACTTGGCGTTGAAGTTGCCTTGGGCGTCAAAGTCGGTCACGGGGAACGACAACAGGCCGGAGCCCATGATGGTTTTCAGATCTTGCGGGTTCATTGGCGTGGTGCTTTCGAAATGAGGTGGTGTGTAAGGTGTCGGTTGTTAGAACTTGTGTGTCATGCCCACGCCAAAACGCGTGGCTTCCAGAGCGGTGCTGCCATCGGCGCGGGCCGTCTTGAGCTGGCGGTAGGCGGTGTAGAGACGTGTGCGTTTGGACAGGTCGTAGGTGCCCATCATGCTGAAGCCTTTGGCGTCTATCACCTGCCGACCGCTGCTGTTCTCGGTCTTGGAACTGGCGTAGCCCAGGGCCACGGTGTAGGCATCACCAAAGGGGGCGTTGAAGCCCACTTCCCATTCATTCGACTTCTGGTGGCCGGCAATGCGTTCGTCGGTTTGCCGCTGCACCGCCGCCACCATTTGGGCCGGGCCGAAATCGTAGTTGCCGGCGACGATGTGGAAGATGTTTTTGCCGGTGCTGTAGCGTTCGGACTGGTAGCCATAGCCAATGCGTATCGGCCCGCCGGTGTACTTGCCGTGCAGCGAGATCATGCGCGGCGCATCGATGGCGGTGCTGGCGTTTTCATCGAAGCTGTAGCTGACCGAACCGCTGAGGGCGTTGTTCATCGGTGTGGCGTAGTAGACGGTGTTGTTGCCCCGTGCCAGATAGTCGCTGCCGACTGCGGCCGGCTGGCCATTGGCGGCGGTGGCGCTGGCGCCCCACACCTGGCCGGTCGATGCAAAGCCGGACGAATCGTACAAATGGTTGGTGGAGCCACGCAACGCATCAAAGGCGCCCAGCATGCGGCCCAGGCGCACTTCACCAAAGCCGCCACTCAAGCCGACATAGGCCGCGCGGTTGAAGCCATCGTTGGAGTTGGAGACGCGGGTGATGGTGCCGGTGTCCGCGCTGATGCCTTGTTCCAGGATGAAATTGACCTTCAAGCCGCCGCCCAAGTCTTCAGAGCCGCGCATGCCAAAGCGGCTGGCCTGTGCGCCGCCACTTTCCACGGTGCCGGTGGCGCCCTGGCTGGTGCCGCCCACCTTGTTGTTGGTCTGGCCCACCCAGGCGTCGACGATGCCGTAAAGGTTGACGCTGGACTGGGCCGACGCCTGGGCCGAGAACGCGCAGGTGATGAGGGTGGCAAGCAGGGAACGCTTCATTTTTCGATGTCTCCTTGAAAAGTACGGCTTTAATCAATCTGACGTCAGTCGTCTGATGAGTTGGCGCATGGTACTTTTTGACGCCTAGACTTCGCACCCGTGAAAACCCTAGTTGGGAAAGGCCGCAGAGAAAAGCTGGAGAGAAAAGCGGCAGGCGGGGCGCGGCGTGGATACCGGCCCTGGCGCAGGCGTTTTTACGCTGCGCTGGTGGCGCTGGTGGCCGTTGTGCTGCTGTGCATGCGTTCGCGGCTATTGGTCAGGTGCATGAACATGGCCGCACGTGCGGCGGCTGGGTCGCCGCGGCGAATGGCTTCAAAAATCGCTTCGTGTTCACGCTGCGTGATGGCCTTGCCGCTCTCCAGCACGGGCTGCGCTTCACCAAAGCGCGCACCCACGGTGGCCAGGCTTTCGGCGGGGGCTGCTTCGGCGCCGGACGGGCGGGGAATGGTGGCGTTGCCCAGGCTGCGCAACACCTCTTCAAAGTATTCGTTGCCGGTGGCGGCGGCGATCTGTACGTGGAATTGAAAGTCTGATTCGGTGGTGCTGCCGCCTACACGGCGCTGGGCGTCAAAGGTGTCCAGTGCCAGGCGCATGGCTGCCAGATGGCTGTCCTGCCGGCGCACAGCGGCCAGGCTGGCGGCTTCGGATTCGAGGCTGATGCGCAGCTCCAGCATGGCCAGTTTCTGGCGCACCTGCACGTCGCCCGCGCCGATGGACAG
The DNA here is from genome assembly GCF_049316285.1 of Variovorax sp. HJSM1_2. Lineage (NCBI taxonomy): Bacteria > Pseudomonadati > Pseudomonadota > Betaproteobacteria > Burkholderiales > Comamonadaceae > Variovorax > Variovorax sp. HJSM1_2. The sequence goes on from NZ_JBMOXA010000020.1 coordinate 42,392, forward strand.
CAGCGGGCCGCCACCCGCAGGGGCCGCCAAGACAAAAGTGCCCACGCCCTGGCGCGTTTCTACCAGGCCGCTGGCTTGCAGGCGCGACATGGCCTCGCGCACCACCGTGCGGCTCACGCCAAACTCGCGCATCAGGCTGGGTTCGGGCGGCACGCGGTCGCCGGGTTTCAGGGCGCCGTTCTGGATACGCTCGGAAACGCCGTCCACCACGCGTTGTGGCTGGCTTTTGGCCCGGGCGGGGGTTTCAATCATGTGGCGCTTTCATACGTGAATGTGGTTGGTGGGGGAATATACAGGCGCCGTTGTTTTCCCAACAGACGACTGATGCCCCGGAGACACAGCATTTCTTCTAAGCCTAGGGTAAATACGCATAAACACGTCAGACGTGTTGCCTAGAATGACCACAAGTCTGACGACTGATGTTTAGAAAGAACTTCATGAAAATTGCAAGCGTTACCGGCACCGAATTCACTTATCCCACCCGCCGCTCGGTGGACAGCGCGGGCCACTCCCACCCCGGCCCCGAAGGTTTGGCCAAGCTGGCGATGCTGACCATCACCACCGAAGACGGCCACAGCGGCTACGCGTTTGCGCCGGTCGAGGTGATTCGTCCGCACGTGTTGGATGCCTTTGTGCGCAAAGTGCTGGTGGGGCAAAACGCCTTTCAGCGCGAGCAGCTGTGGCATGGCCTGGAACACTGGCAACGCGGCAGCGCCGGCCAACTGACCGACCGTGGCCTGGCCGCTGTCGACCAGGCCTTGTGGGACTTGGCCGGCCGCGCCCTGGGTCAGCCGGTGTACCGCCTCATCGGCGGCTACCGCGACAAGGTGCCCGCTTACGGCAGCACCATGTGTGGCGACGAGCTGAAGGGCGGCCTCTCGACGCCGGAAGAGTACGGCGCATTTGCCGAAAAGCTGGTGTCGCGCGGCTACAAGGCCTTGAAGCTGCACACCTGGATGCCCCCGGTGTCGTTTGCGCCCAGCGTCGAGATGGACATCAAAGCCTGCGCCGCTGTACGGGAAGCCGTGGGCCCCAACGTGCCCTTGATGCTCGACGGCTACCATAACTACAGCCGCATGGACGCGCTGACCATAGGCCGTGCGCTGGAGAAGCTGAATTTCACCTGGTTCGAAGAGATGATGAACGAGCAGAGCATGGCGTCGTACAGCTGGCTGGCCGATCAGCTCGATATCCCCATCCTCGGGCCCGAGAGCCTGTCGGGCAAGCACCATAGCCGCGCCGACTGGGTGAAGGCCGGTGCCTGCGACATTCTGCGTGCCGGTGTACCGGGCGTGGGTGGCATCACACCGACGCTGAAGGTGGCGCATCTGGCCGAAGCCTTTGGCATGCAGTGTGAAGTGCACGGCAACGGCTCGGCCAACCTGGCTGTGTGTGCCGCCATCAAGAATTGCCGCTGGTACGAGCGTGGCCTGCTGCACCCGTTCCTCGACTACGACGAAGTGCCCGCCTACCTGAACACCCTGGCCGACCCTATGGACGCCGAAGGCTACGTGCACCTGTCGCAACTGCCCGGTTTGGGCGAAGACATCAACTTCGACTACATCGAAGCGCACACCACCAAGAAGTATTGACGCCGGTTGCGGTCACACCAGCCCACACCCGCCAGTCGATTCCGAGGAGACACGAGTTTATGAACAACAAAAAGTGGCTGCGGCCACTGGCGCTGGCCCTTGCGCTGTGTGCCGGAGCTGCCGCCTTGCAAGCCAAGACGCCGGTCGACCAGTTGATCGTGGGGTTTAGCATGAACAACCTGCTGTCGCTGGACCCGGCCGCTGCCACCGGCAACGACGTGGTGGAAATCAACGCCAACCTGTACGACTACCTGATCGAGCTGGACGCGCAAACGCCCAGCAAAATCCTGCCCGGTCTGGCCGAGCGCTGGAGTGTGTCGCCCGATGGCCGCAGCCTGAACTTCACGCTGCGCACGGGTGTCAAGTTCCAGTCCGGCAATCCCTTGACCGCTGAAGACGTGGCCTGGTCGCTGCAGCGTGTGTTGAAGCTCAACCTGGCCATGGCTTCGCCGTGGAAGAGTTATGGCTTCAGCGCCAAAAACGTCGACAAGGTGGTGCGCGCCACCGATGCGCAAACCCTGGTGATCGACCTGCCCGTGGCCACCGACCCGAAGATGGTGCTCTACACCCTGGCCACTTCGGTCAGCGCCGTGGTGCTGGACCGCAAGGTGGTGATGGAAAACGAGAAGAACGGCGACATGGGCAACGCCTGGTTGACCACCCACTCGGCCGGCTCGGGCCCGTTTTCGCTGGCGCAGTGGCGCGCCAAAGACACCTTGATCATGAACCGTTTCGACGGCTACTGGCGCGGCCCGGCGAAGATGAAGCGGGTGGTGATGCGCCACATGACAGAGTCGCAAACCCTGCGCCTGATGCTGGAGCGTGGCGACCTGGACCTGGCCGTTGGCATGTCGGTGCCCGACCTCGAATCCATGCGCAAGAACCCCGATGTGGTGGTGCAATCCATGCGCCGCGGCACCATGTATTACGTGGCCGTGAGCATGAAGGATGAAAAGTTTGCCGACCAGCGTGTACGCCTGGCCGTGCGCAAACTCATAGACTACGACGGCATCAACAGCGCCGTGATGACCGACTACGGCGTGCCCAACCAGCGCCCCGTGCAGCTCGGTTTGCCGGCCACCTTGCCCAGCCCGGGCTACACGCTGGATGTGGCGGGCGCGAAGAAGCTGCTGGCCGAAGCCGGCTACCCCAACGGCTTCAAGACCACCATCCGTGTGCTGGCCGATCCGCCGTTCATCAATATCGCCACCAATCTGCAGGCCACCTTGGCGCAGGCGGGCATAGAGGCGAGTGTGCTTTCGGGCACGGGCAACCAGGTGTATGGCGCCATGCGTGAGCGCAAGTTTGAAATCCTGGTCGGCCGTGGCGGCGGCGGCGTAGAGCCGCACCCGCATGGCAGCCTGCGTGCGCTGGTGCTGAACCCGAACAACGCCGACGCGGCACGCCTGACCAACTTCCAGGGCTGGCGCACCTCGTTCTTCAGCCCCGAGCTGAACGCCTTGATTGGCAAGGCCGAAGTCGAGCGCGACGAAGCCAAACAAATGGCCGACTACCAAGAGGTGCAGCGTGTGTATGACCAGCAGGTCGGCGCCATCCAGCCGATCTCGCAGATGGTTGACACCGTGGTGGTGCGCAAGGATTTGCGCAACTACCAAGGCCACCCGTCGGCCACCACACGGCTGCGTGATGTGTTCAAGCAGCGTGGCGATGCTGTAGCCGCTGGCACGACCGGGGGCTGATGTGATGGAGAAAACCTTGTCCTCATTTTTCACCGCTGCGCGTATGCAGGCCATTGGCAAACGTGCGATGAGCGTGGTGCTGACCCTGCTGGGCCTGCTGCTGCTGACCTTTGTGATCGGCCGCGTGATGCCGCTAGACCCGGTGTTGTCCATCGTCGGCCCCGATGCCGACAAATCCACCTACGACCAGGTCTACAAACAGCTGGGCCTGGACCGGCCGCTGACCACGCAGTTTGGCTACTACCTGCGCGACCTGCTGCAGGGCGACCTGGGCAAAGCCATGCTCACCGGCCACAAGGTGACCGACGATCTGGTCCGGGTGCTGCCGGCCACTGTGGAGCTGGCCACCATGGCGATCCTGCTGGGCACCTGTGTGGGCATTCCGCTGGGCGTGTTTGCCGCCACGCGCCGTGGCCGCCTGGCCGACCACGTGGTGCGGGTGATCAGCCTGTTTGGTTATTCCACACCGGTGTTCTGGTTCGGCATGATGGGCTTGCTGGTGTTCTATGCCTGGCTGGGCTGGGCCGGTGGTGCCGGGCGTGTGGACCTGGCGTTTGACGGCATCGTGCCCACCCGCACCGGCTTGCTGCTGATCGATTCGCTGCTCGCGGGCGACTGGGAAGTGTTCCGCAGCGCGCTGAAGTTCCTGATCCTGCCGGCGTGTATCTTGGGCCTGCATTCCATGGCCTACATCAGCCGCATGACGCGCAGCTTCATGCTGGCACAGCTGTCGCAGGAGTACATCACCACCGCGCGGGTCAAGGGTTTGTCGGAACGCGGTGTGGTCTGGCAGCACGCGTTTCGCAACATCCTGGTGCAGTTGCTGACCATCGTCGCATTGGCCTACGGCAGCTTGCTGGAAGGTGCGGTGCTGATCGAGACCGTGTTTGCCTGGCCCGGCTTTGGCCAATACCTCACCAGCAGTTTGCTGCTGGGCGACATGAACGCCGTGATGGGTTGTGTGCTGGTCGTAGGGGTGATCTTCATCACGCTGAACCTGCTGTCCGACGCCATGTACCAAGTCCTTGACCCGAGAACACGCTGATGGCTTCCTCCACTCTGACCCGCTATTCCGAAACGCCCGAGTCGGCCACCCAGGCGCTGCTGCTCAGCCTGCGCCAGGGGCTGCGCCGCCTGATGCACAACCCCATGACGGTGGCCGGCCTGGTGGTCGTGGCGCTGTTGCTGCTGGTGGCCTTGTTCGCCCCGTGGATCGCCACACACAACCCGCTGGAGCAAAACCTCAAGCAGGCGCTGCAGGCGCCGTCGTCGGCACACTGGTTTGGCACCGATGAATACGGCCGCGATGTGTTCAGCCGGCTGGTGCACGGCTCGCGCATCTCGCTCTACATCATCACCCTGGTGACGGTGATCGTCGGTCCCGTGGGCCTGGCGGTGGGCAGCATGGCCGGCTACTTTGGTGGCTGGGTAGACAACCTGTTCATGCGCATCACCGACATCTTCATCTCGTTTCCCAGCCTGGTGTTGGCGCTGGCCTTTGTGGCCGCGCTGGGCCCCGGCCTGGACCACGCGGTGATCGCGATAGCGCTGACCGCCTGGCCACCGATTGCGCGGCTGGCGCGGGCCGAAACCCTGTCGCTGCGCCATGCCGATTACGTGGTGGCGGCGCAGTTGCAAGGCGCATCGTCGGCGCGCATCTTGTTGCGCTACATCGTGCCCATGCTGCTGTCGTCGGTGGTGGTGCGTTTGACCATGAACATGGCCGCCGTGATCCTGACGGCTGCCGGCCTGGGCTTTCTGGGCCTGGGCGCACAGCCGCCCTTGCCCGAGTGGGGCGCGATGATTTCCAGCGGCCGGCGCTACATGATCGAGTGCTGGTGGCTGGTGGCCGCACCCGGCGCCGCCATCATGCTGGTGAGCCTGGCGTTCAACCTGTTGGGCGACGGCTTGCGCGACGTGCTCGACCCACGCAGCGAATGAGGACCATGAACATGCAAAACCCTCCTGCCGCAGCATCGGTTGTGGCCCCCAAGCTGCAAGTCGAAGACCTGCACATCCACTTCGCCACACCCGAGGGGCCTATGCACGCCGTGCGTGGTGTGTCGTTCAACCTGGCGCGTGAAAAGCTGGCGATTGTGGGTGAGTCCGGTTCGGGCAAATCCACCGTGGGCCGAGCGCTGCTCAAGCTGCACCCGCGCAGCGCCAAGATCGAAGCACGCAAGTTGGCGTTTGACGGCATCGACCTGTTGAACGCCAGCCCCAAGGCCATGCAGAAGATTCGCGGCCAACGCATGTCCATGATCATGCAGGACCCCAAGTATTCGCTGAACCCGGTGGTGCGTGTAGGCCAGCAAATTGCCGAGGCCTATCTGGCGCACCACGACGTGCCGCGTGCCGAGGCTTACGAGCGCACCATGGTCATGCTGGAATCGGTGCGTATCCGCGACCCGCAGCGGGTGTTCAACCTCTACCCGCACGAGGTGTCGGGCGGCATGGGCCAGCGCATCATGATCGCCATGATGCTCATCACCGAGCCCGAGATTCTGATTGCCGACGAACCTACTTCGGCACTTGACGTGTCGGTGCGGCTGCAGGTGCTGGCGGTGCTGGATGAATTGGTGAGCCAGCGCGGCCTGGGGCTGCTGTTCATCAGCCACGACCTGAACATGGTGCGCCACTTCTGCGACCGCGTGTTGGTGATGTATGCCGGCCGGGTGGTCGAGAGCATCGCCGCCGCCGACCTGGACCATGCCGAGCACCCCTATACCCGTGGCCTGCTCAGCGCCTTGCCTAGCCTGGACCAGCGCCGCAAGCGCCTGCCGGTGTTGCAGCGCGACCCGTCCTGGCTCACCAGCTAAATCACCCGCAAAAGCGACCCAAGGATCCAGCATGGAAATGATAGACGTCAAGGCATTGAACCTGGCCTTTGGCTCCGCCAAGGTGCTCAACGATGTGAATCTGCAGGTGCGCACGGGCCAATCGTTTGGCCTGGTGGGCGAGTCGGGTTCAGGCAAAACCACGGTGCTGCGCTGTCTGGCCGGCCAATACACCCACTGGACCGGCAGCGCCGAAATGGCCGGGCGCGCGCTCACACACAAGCTGGATCGTTCGCGTTGCCGTGAAGTGCAAATGGTGTTTCAAGACCCCTACGGCTCACTCCATCCGCGCCACACCATACACACCGTGCTGGCCGAGCCGCTGCGCATCCACGGCATAGGTGATCAGCGCGAGCGCATCGAAAGCATTCTGGGCAAGGTGGGGCTGAACAGCAGCTTTCGCTTCCGTTACCCGCACCAGTTGTCTGGCGGCCAACGCCAGCGTGTGGCGATTGCGCGCGCGCTGATTCTGGAGCCACGTGTGTTGCTGCTCGACGAGCCCACGTCGGCGCTCGACGTCTCGGTGCAGGCCGAGATCCTGAACCTGCTGGCCGAGTTGCGCGAGCGCGATGGACTCACCTACCTGATGGTGACACACGACCTGGGTGTGGTGGCGCATCTTTGTGACCAGGTGGCGGTGATGCAGCAGGGCCGCATTGTCGAAACCTTGTCGGTCGACGCTTTGTGTGCCGATCAAGCGCAGCACCCCTATACCCGCATGCTGGTCAACGCCACACGCAACCATGGGCACACCATGGAAGAGGCTGCCACGGTCTAGCTGTAGCCGCCCACATAGCGGACTCCAAGGCGGCGCCAGACCGCTGCGCCGCGAAGATTTTCTAACCCCGGAGACAACCATGCTGAACCGCCGCCGCGTTCTCGCGGCTTCCCTTGCCGCGCCCTTTGCATCCCATCTGCCCCTGGTCAGTGCGGCCGAAACCGCGCCGCTGCTCATCGATTCCCACGTGCACGTCTGGAAGCGCGATCCGGCCTTTCCGTTCGCGCAAGGCCGCAAGCCACCCGAGTTTGATGCGTCTGCCGAGATGCTGCTGGCGCTGATGCAGGCCAACGGCGTGTCGCGCACGGTGATCGTGCAGGTGATCCACTACCGTTGGGACAACAGCTACCTGGCCGATGTGCTGAAGCGCTACCCGGACAAGTTTCAGGGCATCTGCCGCGTCAACCCCGAGGACCCGGCGGCGCCCGATCACCTGAGCCGGCTCACCTTGGAGCAAGGCTTTCGTGGTGTGCGCCTGAGCCCATCCGACCAGGCCGACGGCGACTGGATTCGTGGTCCGCTGATGCCACCCTTGTGGCGCCGTTGTGCCGAGTTGAAGGTGCCTATGACCATTTTGGCTTCGCCACAACGCATGGCCGACCTGGTGCCCTTGATCGAGCAGAACCCCGACCTGACCGTGGTAATAGACCACATGGCCGACGCGCTGCCTGACCAGCCGCAGCAGCTCGAGGCATTGCTTGCGCTGGCGCGTTTCCCCAAGGTGTTTGTGAAGATCTCGCATGTGCCGCGTTTGTCGAAACAGGCCTATCCCTACGCCGATGCGTTCGACCAGGTGAAACGTGTGATAGACCGCTTTGGCGCGGGCCGCTGCATGTGGGGCACCGACTGGCCAATCTCGCTGAGCGAGTTGCCTTACGACAGGATGGTGGCGGTGTACCGCGACAACCTGGGCTTTTTGTCGGCCAGCGATAGACAGCAGATCTTGTCGGGCACGGTGCAGAAGATCTGGCCGTTCGGGCTCTGAACTGGCTTAAAAAAGCCCGCTGAAAGCGGGCAAGAACCGACGCGAGAGAGGGAGGGAGGATTTCAACGTCGGTTCAGATCAGCATCAGGCGCCATTGGGCCGCGAGGTACAACCGTTGCGGGATGGAGATGTTCATCTGCTGCCGGGTTTTGGCAACAGGCGCATTCGGTGGTGCCTTGTGGTCAATAAAATCTACCGCGGCCATCAACTCGCGGGTCTCAATCCAGTGAGAGCCCGGACCGTAAAGCTTGTTGGACGCGTTGCACAGCAAGCGCATATTCAACGCCGACTCTTTGGTTTCTTCTTCCCAGCCGCTGTAAGAGGGCGTGCTGTAAATGTGCGCCGATGGATGGACAGCGCTGGGCAGCCAACAGATTCGTACTTGTTGCATGGTGTTCACGCGCGGGCTGTTGTGACCGGCCCACTATACGAATGAGCTCAGAAAAAAGTGCAAGCCGCCTGCTTATTCGTTTGTAGGCGCGTGCGCACAACAAACATGTATTTGCGCTGCTTCTCATCAAGAGGACGGGCGCAGGAAGGCTGCATTCGAAAACCAACTGCATCACCGGTTGAAGCGGGTTGATGAGGCTTTTTCGCGTCGATGGATGTGGATTGCGCTACTGCTCCCAGTGATCCTTGGCGCGGCTGCCATAGAGGCTCTGATGTGGCGTCTTCATTTCGGGTTCAATGTCTAAGCCTGAACCTAATTGGATCCCATGATGGACCACGACTCAGCGTGGCTCCGCCCAGCCATTAAGCTTTTCAGCGCGATCAAATTGGGCGCGACCCGCTTCAGGATATTCCCATACGGAAAAAAAACCGTAAGCGTTCACCTTGGTTGGCTCCCCTAAAAGAGAGCGCACATCGCTATCAGTCATGCCCCGCTTTAGCGCGCGCCAATTTTCTCTTTGTCGCCAACCTTCCGCCTGGTTGATGACGGGCTTTGGGCTCGGTGAAGGAGACGCGGCCCGCATCTGTTGCCTTTCAAGCTGATTTACGCGTTCCTCTAACTGGCGAACGCGCTCTTCAAGCGACTGCGCGGACGCAACGGTGAAAAGCAGTAGACCCAAAGCGATGCCGGTTAAACGTTTGATCATTCTGGCGTCCTTCTCTATACGGCTCATCCAGGCCTGCCATCAGCAGCGCCTGGTGCATTGGATGTCGCCCTTGCCGGCGAGCAGCTAGATCTCCGTGATGCGCGCCCATTCTTGGGCCTCTCGCTTGGTGCCCCAGACGGCCGACTTGCGCTGCCCATTGCGCTCAACTTCGGCTCGGCATCTGTTCTTGTACTTGCGTATGTACGCTGTCCGCAGCACCTGCCTTGTGGCCCACCGTGCGGGATTTTTGCGGGATTGTGGCCGATTTCTCGCGTTTGGGGGCGTGTGGATGTGGGGCATTAAAAACCCATTTCTCCAATGAAAAACCCCTTGATCGTTTCCAATCAAGGGGTTATCACACTAAGCGTGGTGCCCGGGGCCGGAATCGAACCGGCACGCCTTGCGGCGGGGGATTTTGAGTCCCCTGCGTCTACCAATTTCACCACCCGGGCTAATTTTGTTGCTGCAGAAGCAAGACCCGAATTATGGCACAGTCTAGGGTATGAATTACCTGACGATTGAAGATGCGATTGGGAAAACTCCGCTGGTAGCGCTTCAGCGCATCGGAGCCGCTGCCAATAAAGAGAAAAACAACGTGGTTTTGGGCAAGCTGGAGGGCAACAACCCGGCGGGCTCGGTGAAAGACCGACCGGCGTTGTCCATGATACGGCGCGCTGAAGAGCGCGGCGACATCAAGCCTGGCGATACCTTGATCGAAGCCACCTCGGGCAATACCGGCATTGCGCTGGCCATGGCCGCCGCGGTCAAGGGTTACCGCATGGTGTTGATCATGCCGGAGGACTTGTCGGTCGAACGTGCACAGACCATGAAGGCGTTTGGCGCCGAGCTGATCCTCACCCCCAAGAGCGGTGGCATGGAGTACGCGCGTGATTTATCTGAGCAGATGCAGCGCGATGGCAAGGGCCGCGTGCTCGACCAGTTTGCCAACCCCGACAACCCGCGCATTCACTACGAGACCACCGGCCCAGAGATTTGGGCCGACACGGCGGGCCAGATCACGCACTTTGTGAGCGCCATGGGAACCACCGGCACCATCACTGGCGTGGGGCGGTTCTTGAAGGAAAAAAACCCCAACATCCAGATCGTTGGCGCGCAGCCCACCGAGGGTTCGCGTATCCCGGGCATACGCAAGTGGCCCGAAGAATACCTGCCGAAGATTTACGAGCCTTCGTTGGTCGACGAGATGGTCTACGTGACCCAGGACGATGCCGAAGACATGTGCCGCCGCCTGGCGCGCGAAGAGGGCATCTTTGGTGGCATTTCGGCTGCTGGCGCCTGCTGGGTGGCGCAGCAGATTGCCGAGCGCGAAAGCAATGCCACCATCGTGTTTGTGGTGTGTGACCGTGGCGACCGGTATTTGTCGACCGGCGTTTTCCCTGCGTGATGGCTGCCATGCACATAGACCAGGAACTCGACACCCGTGGGCTGAACTGCCCCTTGCCGATTCTCAAGGCGAAGAAAGCCTTGTCCGGCATGCAAAGCGGCGAGTTGCTCAAGGTGGTGTCCACCGATGCGGGTTCGACACGCGATTTTCAGGCGTTTGCGCGGCAAACCGGCAATGAGCTGGTGCAACAGGAAACGCTGGGTACAGACTACATCCACGTGCTGCGCCGGCGCTAAACCAAGCGACCCTTCAAAAAGAAAAGCCGCCGTGCGCTTTGAGCGCAACGGCGGCTTTTCAGTTTTTACCCAGGAAAACGAGGCTTAGCTCAAATCCAAAGTCTTGAGCTTTTCGCGGAAAGCCGCACCCACTTCAGGGTGCTGCAGCGCCAGTTCCACCGTGGCTTCCAGAAAGCCTTCTTTGCTGCCGCAGTCGTAACGTTTGCCTTCGTACTGGAAGGCATGCACGATTTCGGTCGACAGCAAGCCGGCGATACCGTCAGTCAGTTGGATTTCGCCACCCGCGCCGCGTGGTTGGGCGCGAATCTGGTCGAACACACCAGGCGTGAGCACGTAACGACCGGCCACGCCCATGCGCGAGGGCGCGTTCTCGGGCGATGGTTTTTCCACAATTTGGCTGACGCGCGTGAGGCGGCCATTTTCCACGCCGGAGACCACTTCTCCGGCGACGATGCCGTAACGCTTGACCTGGTCTTGTGGCACTTCCTGCACTGCCAGCAGCGAGGTGCCCCAGCGCGTGAAAGCGGCCGTCATCTGGGCCAACACCGCTTGACCACCCGTGGGGCCAATCATCAAATCATCGGCCAGCAGAACCGCAAACGGTTCGTGGCCGACCAAGTGCTCGGCGCACAACACCGCGTGGCCCAGGCCCAGCGAACGTGGCTGGCGCACAAATGAGCAGTTCATGTCGTCCGGGTGTACCGAACGCACGAGGTTCAGCAACTCGCGTTTGCCATTGGCTTCGAGTTCGTTTTCCAGTTCGTAGGCGGTGTCGAAGTGGTCTTCGATGGCGCGCTTGTTGCGGCCGGTGACGAAGATCATGTGCCGAATGCCGGCCGCATACGCTTCTTCGACTGCGTACTGGATGAGGGGCTTATCCACAATCGGCAACATTTCCTTCGGTTGCGCCTTGGTGGCGGGGAGGAACCGTGTTCCTAGCCCGGCGACCGGGAAAACGGCTTTCTTGACGACTTTGTGTGGATTTGTAGCCATAGATCAATAGTTCAGAGTTGCTAAGAAATGGATGAACAGGCGGAGGCCACTCAGCCCATTAGCTGGTCCTAGTATTGCCCCCCTGGTGACATGCTAACGGTTGTGTTAACCGCCGTCCATCAGCCAAGTCTTACAAGTTGTTCCTGAATGCGTACCAACGTGGTGCCGAAATCGGCCACGCGCTGGCGTTCCTGGGCGATCACGGCGGGCGGCGCCTTGGCCACAAAAGCTTCGTTGCCTAGCTTCACATTCGCACGGCTGATTTCGTTTTCCAGGCGGGCGATTTCCTTCGACAAACGCGCTTTTTCGGCGGCCACATCGACCTCCATGTACAGGCACATACGTGTGGCGCCAGACACCACGGTGGGGGCCGCCTGGGCGGCGGCTTGCCAGCTGGCTTCGTCGGCAAACAGCTTGACTTCGCTGAGCTTGGCAAGTGACTTGAGCACCGGCGCCACCTCGGCCATAAAGGCGTCGTCGCCCAGGGCGTACAGCGGCAGGCGCGTGGCGGGCGAGACGTTCATCTCGCCGCGCAGGTTGCGGCAGGCGTCGACCAGGGCCTTGAGCTTGGCGACATGGGCCAGCGCGGCCGGGTCGATCTTCTCGGGCTGGCTTTGTGGGTAGGGCGCAATGCTCACCGAATCACCGCCGATACCGGCCACTGGCGCCACCTTTTGCCACAGGGCTTCGGTGATGAAGGGAATCACCGGATGGGCCAGGCGCAGAATAGCTTCCAGCGTGCGGATCAGCGTGCGGCGCGTGGCGCGTTGCTGGGCTTCAGAGCCGGTCTGGATCTGCACCTTGGCGATCTCCAGGTACCAGTCGCAGAACTCGTTCCAGACAAAGTCGTAAAGTGTGTTGGCCACGTTGTCGAGGCGGTACTCGGCAAAACCTTTGGCCACATCGGCTTCGACTTGTTGCAGCACCGAGCTGATCCAGCGGTCGGCCAGGCTGAATTGCATGTAGCCATGGGCGCTGCCGCCGGGTTGGCAATCGGCCTTGCTGTGCTCTTTCAAGCCGCAGTCCTGGCCTTCGCAATTCATCAAAACAAAGCGTGTGGCGTTCCACAGCTTGTTACAAAAATTCCGGTAGCCCTCGCAGCGTTTGCTGTCGAAATTGATGCTTCGGCCCAACGTAGCGAGCGATGCAAAGGTAAAACGCAGCGCATCGGCGCCAAAGGCTGGAATGCCTGTGGGGAATTCTTTTTCGGTGTTTTTGCGCACCGTGGGCGCGGTTTCCGGCTTGCGCAGGCCGACCACCCGCTTGTCGAGCAGCGGCTGCAGGGCAATGCCGTCGATCAAATCGACCGGATCGAGCACGTTGCCTTCGCTCTTGCTCATCTTCTTGCCTTGGGCATCGAGCACCAGGCCGTGGATGTAGACGTGCTTGAACGGCACGCGGCCGGTGAAGTGTGTGGTCATCATGATCATCCGGGCGACCCAGAAGAAGATGATGTCGTAGCCCGTCACCAGGACCGAAGAGGGCAGGTACAGGTCGTAGTCCTGCGTCTTTTCGGGCCAGCCCATGGTCGAGAAAGGCACGAGCGCGGACGAGTACCAGGTGTCTAGCACGTCTTCGTCGCGGCGCAGGGTCTTGCCCGGCGCCTTGGCTTGGGCTTCGGCTTCGTTGCGCGCCACGATGACGTTGCCGTCCTCGTCGTACCAGGCCGGGATCTGGTGGCCCCACCAGAGTTGGCGGCTGATACACCAATCCTGGATGTTGTTCATCCACTGGTTGTAGGTGTTGACCCAGTTCTCGGGCACAAACTGCACCTCGCCGCTGGCCACGGCATCAATCGCCTTGGTGGCGATGCTTTTGCCCGTGGGGTCTTGGTCGCTGACCTTGGTCATGGCCACAAACCATTGGTCGGTCAGCATGGGCTCGATCACCTGGCCGGTGCGGGTGCAGCGCGGCACCATGAGTTTGTGTTTCTTGGTTTCGACCAGCAGGCCCAGCGCGTCCAGATCGGCGACGATCTTCTTGCGCGCCACAAAGCGGTCCAGGCCTTGGTAGACGGCCGGGGCCTGGTCGTTGATCTTGGCATCCAGGGTCAACACACACAGCATGGGCAGCTTGTGGCGCTGGCCCACCTGGTAGTCGTTCTGGTCGTGTGCGGGGGTGACCTTCACCACGCCGGTGCCAAACTCCTTGTCGACATAGTCGTCGGCAATCACGGGGATGGTGCGGTCACACAGCGGCAGCGTGACCATCTGGCCGATCAGGTGTTTGTAGCGCTCGTCTTCGGGGTGCACCATCACGGCCACGTCGCCGAGCATGGTCTCGGGACGGGTGGTGGCCACGGTCAGCGAGCCCGAGCCGTCGGCCAGCGGGTAACGAATGTGCCACAACGAGCCGTCTTCCTCTTCGCTCTCCACTTCGAGGTCGCTCACCGCGCTTTGCAGAATCGGGTCCCAGTTGACCAGGCGCTTGCCACGGTAGATCAGGCCCTGCTCGTACAGGCGCACAAAGGTTTCGGTCACCGTTTTGGACAGTTTGTCGTCCATGGTGAAGTACTCGCGGCTCCAGTCCACGCTGGCGCCCATGCGGCGCATCTGGCTGGTGATGGTGTTGCCGCTTTGCTCTTTCCATTCCCATACCTTGGCGACGAAATTCTTGCGGCCCAGGTCGTGGCGGCTGACCTTTTGCTCTTGCAACTGGCGCTCCACCACGATTTGTGTGGCAATGCCGGCGTGGTCGGTGCCGGGCACCCAGGCGGTGTTGAAGCCGCGCATGCGGTGGTAACGCGTCAGGCTGTCCATCACCGTCTGGTTGAAGGCGTGGCCCATGTGCAGCGTGCCGGTCACATTGGGTGGCGGCAACTGGATGGCAAACGCGGGTTGCTCGGCGTTGGGTTGCTGGCTGCCCCGGAAGCCGGCGACACCGTAGCCGCGCTTCTCCCACTCCGGCCCCCATTGCGCCTCGATGGCGGCGGGTTCAAAGGATTTGGACAGGCTTTCAAGGCCGGGCTGCTGTGGTGTATCGCTCATGGGGAACCCTGGAGAAATGAAAACGGCACCCCGTGTGGATGCCGTATGGATGTTGGGACAGGTTGAGGATGATTTTATCCCCAGCCTGCGCGCTCCTTGCGCGCGTGCTTGAGCGTTGATTTAAGCGCGTCTCAGCAGGGTTTAGGGTTTGGCCAGGTACTCCGGTCTGTCGTTCTGCTGCGGCTTGAGGCTGCCCGCGGTCTGGCCCGCAGCCCGCTCGGCACGCCACTGCGCCTTGCGCGCCGTCCATGCGTCCAGCCGCTCGCGCGCCACCAGGCTGTCTTTGTGCATCTGCACCGTGTCGGCCAGTTGGGCCGACAACTCCAGACGCACGCCGTTGGGGTCAAAGAAATAAATGCTCTTGAAGATATGGTGGTCGGTCACGCCCAGCACCTCAATGCCTTCGGCCTGTAGCCGGGTTTTCATGTCTTCCAGCTCTTGCACCGTGTCCACACGAAACGCGATGTGCTGCACCCAGGCCGGGGTATTGGGCGAGGGCAGGGAGGCCACGTCGTCGCCCAGGTCGAAGAAGGCGATGAACGAGCCGTCGCGTAACTGGAAGAAGAAGTGGGTGTAGGGGCAGTACTCGCCGGTGCTGGGCACCACGTCGCTCTGGATGATGTGGTACAGGGGCAGGCCCAGTATGTCTTCATAGAAGTGGCGCGTTTCTTCCGCGTCACGCGCGCGGTAGGCCACGTGGTGCAACTGGTGGATGGCGGCGGGGGTGGGCAGGGTGGCTGGCAAGGTTTTCGCGACTGCAGAGAGGACGGCGGCCATGGCAAATCTCCAAATTTAGACATTGGGTTGATTTACTAATGATAAATCAATTAACCATATCGTAATTCATCGAGACGGCCTAGGTCAATTGATAGCTGCCGCGTCATCTGTAAACGCCATCCCCTAAGATCGACCGATACCAGCGATACCACCGATACCAGACCTTTCACATTTCATATGCTGTTTCTCGTCTCCCCTGCCAAAGCACTTGACTACGACACGCCGATCGCCAAAGTGCCACACACCCAGCCGCAGTTTGTGGCCCAGTCGACTGAGCTGATCGCGCTGCTGAAAGCCCAATCGCCGCAACAAATCGCTTCGCTGATGCACCTGAGCGATGCCTTGTCTGCCTTGAACGTGGCGCGTTACCAGGCCTGGAGCCCCAAGTTCACCGCCAAGAACTCGCGCCAGGCCGCACTGGCGTTTGATGGCGATGTGTACGGTGGCCTGAACGCCCGCGCCATGCCCGAGCAAGACCTGGCCTGGGCGCAGGAGCATTTGTGCATCTTGAGCGGCCTGTATGGCGTGCTGCGCCCGCTGGACTGGATGCAGCCCTATCGGCTGGAAATGGGCACCAAGCTGCCAAATGCCCACGGCAGCAACCTTTACAAGTTCTGGGGCAGCAGCATTGCCGAACACCTGAACACCCGCTTGCGCGCCGACGTGTCGCCGGTGGTGGTCAACCTGGCATCGCAGGAGTATTTCAAGGCGGTGGACCAGAAAGTGCTGAAGGCGCGTGTGGTCGAGTGTGTATTTGAAGAGTTCAAGAACGGTCAGTACAAAATCATCAGCTTCATGGCCAAGCGTGCGCGTGGCTTGATGGCGCGCTACGCCATCACCCACCGCCTCACGCTGCCCAAACAACTGGAGGCTTTTGACCTGGAAGGTTATGCTTTTGCTGCCGATGTTTCGCAACCGGACCGGCTGGTGTTCCGCCGCAAAGCGGCCTGACCCACAGCCCATCGCCAACTGCTCATTTCGCCCATGACCCAAACGCCGTCCCAACCGTCCGCCCAAGCCATCACGCCGCAGCTGCGCCAATGGATTGTTGACCAGGCGGAGAGCGGCTACACCGCTGCGGTGATCTTGCAGTCGATGCGCGATGCGGGCTGGACGGAAGACGTGGCCATACTGGCGATGGAGTCCACGTTGACAGCGCATTTAAAGGGCAAAAAGGAAGAAGCCCAACTTGCGCCCGGTGTGCCCGTGCCCGAGCCCACCCTGCCCGAGGGCGGCCGCCTCATCGATGCCGGTGACCGCCAGGTGCAGGTGTTGTGCAGCATGCACAAGCCCCGTCTGCTGGTGCTGGGCAATGTATTGAGCGATGAGGAGTGCGAGGCGCTGATAGCCGCCGCCAACCCGCGCCTGAACCGCTCGCTCACCGTGGCACCCAAGACCGGCGGCGAAGAACTCAACGCCGACCGCACCAGCGAAGGCATGTTCTTCAGCCGGGGTGAAAGCGACTTGATCACGCGCATAGAAGCGCGCATTGCCCGCATGCTCAACTGGCCGCTGGTCAACGGTGAAGGCCTGCAGGTGCTGCACTACGGGCCCGGCGCCGAATACAAGCCGCACTACGATTATTTCGACCCCGGCGAGCCCGGCACGCCCACCATACTGCGCCGTGGTGGCCAGCGTGTGGCCACGCTGGTGATGTATCTCAACACGCCCGAGCGGGGTGGCGACACGGTGTTTCCCGATGTGCATTTCAACGTGGCGCCGATTCGTGGCAGCGCGGTGTTCTTCAGCTACGAACGCGCGCACCCGACCACGCGCACGCTGCACGGCGGTGCGCCGGTGATGGCCGGCGAAAAGTGGGTGGCCACCAAGTGGATGCGTGAGCGCGAGTTCATTTGATGAACGCATGTGCGCTTCAATGATTTAAGAAAAAAGTGCCCGCAGCGCTTGTTGAATCTGCGGAACCAGCTATGAAAATTAAAGCGAACGGCATCGACATCGAAGTCGAGGACTCCGGCCCCGCGCAGGCTGGCGCGCCCGCGCGCCCGGCGCTGCTGCTGATCCACGGCCTGGGCATGCAGCTCATCGCTTGGCCACAACTGATGGTGCAACAGTTGGTGGCCGCAGGCTACCGCGTCATCCGTTTCGACAACCGCGACATCGGCCTGAGCCAACACTACGACCACCTGCGTGTGCCCAACCTGATGTGGACCGCCACACGCCTGCGCCTGGGATTCCCGGTGTTGCCGCCCTACAGCCTGAGCGATATGGCGCAGGACACCCTGGGTGTGCTCGACGCGCTGGGTGTGCAGCGCGCGCATGTGCTCGGTGTCAGCATGGGCGGCATGATCGCGCAGCGCCTGGCGCTGGCCGCGCCCGAGCGCCTGCTCAGCCTGACCAGCATGATGAGCAGCAGCGGCGCGCGCCATCTGCCGCTGCCACGTCCCGAGGTGCTGCGCGTGGTGATGCAGCCTGCGCCCGCCAGCCGCGAAGCACAAATCGAACAAACCGTGCGGGTGGTGCAAGCCATTGCGGGCAAGGTCTATCCCGTGCCCGAAAGCGTGATCCGTGAGCGCGCTGCCCGCGCGATTGACCGCAGCCACCACCCCGACGGCATGCGCCGCCAACTGGTGGCCGTGGGCTGCGACTTTGCGCGCGCACGTGCGCTGCCACGCATCACCGTGCCTACGCTGGTGGTGCACGGTAACCAGGATGGCATGGTGCCACTGCCCGGGGGCCAGGACACGGCCAAACGTATTCCGGGTGCGCGCTTTGTGCTGATAGACGGCATGGGCCACGACCTGCCCGACCCCGTGGTGCCGCTGGTGCTCAACGCCGTGTTGCCGCATTTGGCCGCACACAATGCAACCTAATTTTTTGAGACCACCTATGAATACCCCCGAACAATCCCAGCTCGGCAAAAACTCCGCCTACATCGACCAGTACGACGCCTCGCTGCTGTTTCCCATTCCGCGTGCCACCAAGCGTGCCGAAATCGGCATAGCCGATGAAGGCAAGGGCAGCGTGCCGTTTTTCGGCGCCGATCTGTGGAGCGCGTTTGAACTCAGCTGGTTGAACACCAAGGGCAAGCCGCAGGTCGCGCTGGCGCACTTCACCGTGCCTTGTGAAACGCCCAACATCGTCGAGAGCAAGTCGTTCAAGCTTTACCTCAACAGCTTTAACAACACCCGTTTTGCCGACGCCAGCGCGGTGCGCGACCGCCTGCGCAGCGACATCAGCGAAGCCGTGTGGCGCGGCAGCGACCGCCCCTCCACCGTGGGTGTGCGCCTGGTGCTGCCCGAAGAGTTCGACCGCGAACCCGTGCATGAAATCGACGGCCTGAGCCTAGACCGACTCGACCTCGAATGCACGCACTACAGCCCCGCACCCGAGTTGCTGACAGCCGCTTTTGATGAAGCCCCTGTGAGCGAAGTGCTGACCAGTAACTTGCTCAAGAGCAACTGCCTGGTCACCGGCCAGCCCGACTGGGGCACGGTGCAGATCAGCTACAGCGGCCCGCAGATCGACCAAGCTGGGCTGCTGCAATACATCGTGAGCTTTCGCAACCACAACGAGTTTCACGAGCAGTGTGTGGAGCGCATCTTCATGGAGGTGTGGCGCCGCTGCAAACCCATCAAGCTCACGGTCTACGCACGTTACACGCGGCGCGGCGGGCTAGACATCAACCCGTTCCGCACCAGCCACCCGAGTGCGCTGCCGCCCAACATCCGCACCGCGCGGCAGTAAGCCCCAGCCCAGCCAAGCCAGCCAAATGCCCCTGCAAACCAGGGGCGTTTGGGTCTGGCGACGCTTGACCTTCCCATGGGGTAAAGCATGAAGATGACACCATCGTTCAATAAGCTGTTCGACACGTGTTCGCAACTTCAGGATTCAAACCCATGCCTACCTTACCCGCTCTCAAAACCCTGGCTGCAGGCGTCGTTTTGGTGACCGCCTTTGGCGCACACGCACAACAGCCAGCCGCCAAGATGGACCATGGCACCCATGGCGCGCCCGCAGCATCTGCCACCAATACCAGCCCATCCACCAAGGCCTATCTGCAAAGCGACGAAAAAATGATGAAGGGCATGAGCGTGCCCTACACCGGCGACGCCGACAAAGACTTTGTCTCGCACATGATTGCCCACCACCAAGGCGCCGTGGACATGGCCCAGGTGCTGCTGAAACACGGCAAAGACCCCGAGCTGCGCAAGATGGCGCAAGACATCATCAAGGCGCAAGAGTCGGAGATTGCGTTCATGAAGCAGTGGCAGGCGAAGAATGGTGTCAAGTGACGCTGCAGATTGACGCAGCGATGTGAAGTTGACTTGCCGGGTGGGGTGTCTGGCCACGGCAGCAAACGCCGCGCCGCAGCGGGTATAACCGGCGCATGTCTGCCGCATCCGCATCCCCCTCTCTGCCCCCGTCGTCCGCGTCATTTGCCGTGGTCGATGACGTTTCTCTGATCAGCCAACTCCAGGCCAGCGCCGAGCGCTTCGAAACGCCATGTGGCGACGGCAGCCTGGTCTGGCATGCCTGGGGCCCGAAAAACACTGAGCTGCCGCCGCTGGTGCTGCTGCACGGCGGCAGTGGCAGCTGGACGCACTGGGTGCGCAACATCATCCCCCTGGTGCAAACCGGCCGCCGCGTCTGGGTGCCCGATCTGCCGGGTTTTGGCGACTCGGCGCTGCCGCCAGAAGGTCGTGACGCCGACGCCTTGGTCGCCCCCTTGGCTACCGGCCTGCAACAACTGCTGGGCGCTGTGCCCTGCGACCTGGTGGGCTTTTCGTTCGGCGGCATGACGGCGGGCCTGCTCGCCGCCGCGCACCCTCAACTGCTGCGTCAACTGGTGATCGCTGGCGCCCCCGGCCTGGGTGTGGCCTCGCGCCGCACCGTGCAATTGCGCGGCTGGCGCCATTTGAACGATCCGGCCGAGGTCGAAGCCATGCACCGCTACAACCTTTTGGCGCTGATGCTGCACAAGCCCGATGCCTTGACGCCATTGGCCTTGGCCGTGCACGCCGGCAACGTAGGCCGCGACCGCATGCCCGGCCGCCGCCTGGCGTATACCGAGGCACTCAAGCTGGCGTTGATGCAAATCCAGCAACCCGTCACCGCCATTTATGGTCTGCACGATGCCTTATACGAAGGCAAGCTGGATGCGTTGGAAGAGGCGTTGTCGGTGGCGCCCAATTTCCGTGGACTGCAGTTCATCAACGGCGCCGGGCACTGGCTGCAGTTCGAGCAGCCCGAGCGGTTTGACGCGGCCTTGTTGCGCTTGCTGGACCGGGAGCTTTGATCCGCGCCTGTGTACCGGTTCAGCGAAGCTTTAGCGCCATTGCCAACTCATGGTGGCGCGACGTCGGCGCGGTGACGCGCAAGGATTCTTCCAGCTCCACCAAATGCGCCCGCATGAGTGCTGCCGCCTGGTCGGCTTTGCGTTGTGTGATGGCGTCCATCAGTTCGTGGTGCTGGCTGTGCCAGCAGCCCAGGCCCTCGGGGTTGGCGTAGAGCTGGGTCACCAGGCTGGTGCGCGCCACCAGTTGTTCAACTACCCGCGCCAGCTCTGAGTTGCCCGACAGGTCCGCCAGCAGCACGTGGAATTCGCCGCTGAGCCGTATGGCTTCGCGCAGATTGCGTGAGCGGTGGGCATTTTCTTCCGCCGCCAGATTGGCCTTGAGCCTGCGCAGGCCTTCGGGCCGCCACACTTCGCAGGTGCGCCGCGTGGCGGCTTCTTCCAGGATCACGCGCAAACCGTAGATCTCGCGCGCCTCTTGCAGCGTGGGTGCGGCCACCCAGGCACCGGCATTGCGGCGTATGCGCACCAGCTTCTCCTGCGCCAGGCGCAACAAGGCCTTGTCGACATGCCGGCGCGAGGCAGAGAGCAGTTCTGACAGGGCCGTCTCCGTGAGCCGGCTGCCTGCGGGCAAGCGCTGGTCGACGATGGCGGCGTGTAATTGGCGGTAAACGTCTTCTTCGGTGGTGGCGTCGGCGGACATGCGGATTTGACTCGGAATGGGGCAAAAGCGATGCAGTATTGGTGCCAGTGTGGCTGTCCGAAATGGTGCGGCGAACTAGCGGTTCGCGCAATTGAGCAAACAGATTGCGCTGAATCGAATGCTAACGTATTGATTTTTATAGAGCGTTGGTCTGGCTGGCCTGGGGGTTGCAAGTTGCTTGGCGAGGCTCGCGAAGCTCTTCACGGCCCACACCCAATTAACTGAGGACCGCACCATGCCCTTTGCTCTTTCCACCCGCTGGGCCCACCGCCTGGGCCTTGCTACCACCATGACCCTGGCCCTGCTGGCCGCAGGCGTCGCATCCGCGCAAACAGCGATCAAGTTCTCGCTGAACTACAAGCCCGACGGTTCCAACGCGCCGTGGTTTCTGGCGCAGGAGCGTGGCTACTTCAAGGCAGCGGGGCTGGACGTCACGCTTGATTCTTCCAACGGCACCGGCGATGTGCTCAGCCGATTGGGCAACAACTCCTACGACTTCGGTTTTGCCGACACCAGTTCGCTGATCGAGTTTGCCGCGCGCAATCCGCAGCAGGCGCCGGTGGCCGTGCTCATGCTCTACGCCAACAGCCCCTTGTCCATCGTGGCGCTGAAGAAAAGCGGCATTACCAAGCCCGCCGACCTCGAAGGCCGCAAGGTGGCCGGCCCGGTGAGTGATGGCGCCTACCGCATGTTCCCGGCCTTCATCAAGAAGGCCAGTGTTGATGTATCCAAGGTCAAGGTGGAGAACGTCGACATACGCGTGCGCGAGACCGTGCTGGCGCGCGGCGACGTCGATGCGGTCACCGGCTTTGACTCCAGCGTGTGGTTCAACCTCAAGACCATGGGGCTCAAGCAAGACGAGGTGGTGTTCCTGCGCTACGCCGACTTTGGGCTAGACCTTTATGGCAACGCACTGATGGTCTCGCGCAAGCTCATGACCACGCAGCCCAAGGTGGTCGAGGCCTTTGTGAAGGCCACGGCCCTGGGCTGGCGTGATGCCCTGGCCGACCCCGCCGCCGCCATCGAAGCGCTGGCCAAGCGCGACCCGCTGGTGAACAAGGCGATAGAGACCGAGAAGCTGCAATGGCTGCTGCGCAACCAGATCAGCAGCGCCGCCACACGTGCGGGCGGCCTGGGGGCGGTGGACGCGGCGCGCCTGTCCAGCCAGATCGACACCGTGGTGTCGGCGTTCGAGCTGCCGCTCAAGCCCACTGCCGCCAGCGTCTACGACGGCCAGTTCCTGCCCGCCGCGGCCGACCGCAAGCTGCCGCAATGAACGACTTCGACTGCGTGATCCATGGGGCCGAGGTGTTTGTCGGCCAAAGCCTGGCGCGTTGTGACGTGGGTGTGCGCAACGGCAAGGTGGCTGCACTGGCCGAGCGCATCGACGGCGGGCACAGCCGCTTCGATGGCAGCGGCAAGTGGCTGCTGCCGGGCGGTGTCGATGCCCATTGCCACATCGACCAGCCGCCCAACCCGGGCAGCGCCGCGCGTGGCGCACAGATGGCCGACGACTTCGAAAGCGGCAGCCGCTCGGCCGCGTTCGGCGGCACCACCACGCTGATTGCGTTTGCGCCGCAGTTCAAGGGGCAATCGCTGCGCGATGCGCTGCAGGTCTACCACGCGCGCGCCACGGGGCGCTCGTTTATCGACTACGGCTTTCACATGATAGTGTCCGACCCCACGGACGATGTGCTGCAACACGAGATCCCGGCCTTGGTGGAAGAGGGCTATACCTCGATCAAGATCTACCTCACCTACGAGGCGCTGCGCCTGTCGGACCGCCAGGTGCTGGAGGTGCTGGACGCGTCCAACGGCTGCGGCATGCTCACCATGGTGCACGCGGAAAACCTCGACTGCATTTTGTGGCTGACCGATCGCCTGGAGCGGCAAGGCAAGACCGCACCGCGTTATCACGCCGAATCGCGCCCCATGCTGGTGGAGCGCGAGGCCACTTTCCGCGCTGTGGCATTGGCCGAACTGGTGGGCGCGCCGATTCTCATCGTGCACGTGTCGGGCCGCGAGGCGATTGACGTGATCGCCGAAGCGCGCGCGCGCGGCCTGCCCATCGTGGCCGAGACCTGCCCGCAGTACCTGTTCCTGAGCAGCGACGACCTGCATACCGAAGATGGCGCCAAGTGTATGTGCAGCCCGCCGCCGCGCGCCAAGGAGAACGCACCGTTTGTCTGGCGTGGGCTGCAGTCGGGCGCCTTGTCGCTGGTCTCGTCGGACCATGCGCCGTATCGCTTCGACGAATCGGGCAAGCTCAAGTACGGCCCGCGTGCGTCGTTCCGCTTCATTGCCAACGGCATTCCGGGGCTGGAGACACGTATGCCGCTGCTGTTTTCTGAAGGTGTGATGGCTGGGCGTTTGAGCCTGGCCGAGTTTGTTGAGCTGTGCTGCACCGCGCCCGCGCGTATCTACGGCTTGTTGCCACACAAGGGCCAAATAGCAGTGGGCGCCGATGCCGACTTCGCGTTATGGGACCCAACACGCAAGACCGTGATCAACAACGCCTTGCTGCACCACAACGTGGACTACACACCCTACGCAGGCATGCAGGTCACGGGCTGGCCTACGCAGGTGTGGGTGCGCGGCGAGCTGGTGTGCAACGACGGTGTGCTCAAGGGCGCGCTGGGCCATGGGCAGTTCTTGCGTCGTGGCAAACATGGCGTACCCATGCGGGCCAATGCATGAGGGCTGGGAAAGACGGCCTGGAGTTGACGCCACGCGAGGTGCGGCGTCTGGCCCGCAGCGGCCAAGCGTTGATGACTTCGGGGCTGGCGCCGGGCTACCTGCAAGGCAATCTGCTGGTCCTGCCCCAGGCTCTGGCGCATGAGTTTGCCGACTTCTGCCGGCGCAATCCAGTGCCTTTGCCGCTGCTGGCGCTGGGGTGCCCGGGCGACCCCACGCTGCCAACGCTGGGCGAGGACATTGATGTGCGCCGCGACCTCGGTGCTTATCAGATCTGGCACAACGGTGCGGTGCAGGCAGAGGTGGCAGACCTGTGCAGCTTCTGGCGCGACGATGATGTGGCTCTGGTGCTGGGCTGCTGGTTTTCGCAAGAGGCGGCGCTGGCTGCTGCTGGTGTGTACATGCGGCATATCGAACGGGGCGTCCAGGGTGGCTTGTTTTGCACCCAGCTTCTGTGTCAGCCCACCGAGCACTTTGGCGGCCCGGTGGTGGTTTCGGCACGCCCGTTCCAGCACGCCGACGTGGAAACCGTGGTGCGGCTCACAGCGTTGCTGCCAGAGGGGCATGGCGCACCGCTGCATCGCGGCGACCCAGCCGCCTTGGGCATAGAAGACATTGCCCGGCCAGACTTTGGCGAGCCCTTGCCGCCCCAGCCGGGCGAAACCATGCTGTATTGGGGCTGCGGACTCACCGCCGTCGAGGCCTTGCGCCGTGCCGGCGTGGCGCGCTTCGCCACGCATCAACCGGGTTGTATGCTGGTGACCGACCGGCGCGCCGCAGCACAGCCTTTCAGTGACCTTGAAGCGAATCTATAAGGAAAATTGGCCATGAATCTCGGACTCGACGGCAAACGCGCCCTGGTGCTTGGTGGTAATCGCGGCATCGGTCAGGGCATAGCGCGGGCCTTGGCCTGCGAAGGTGCACATGTGGCCATCACCGGGCGCGATACGGCCCGCCTGGCGCAAACCGCGGCAGACCTCCAGGCCGAGGCGGCATCCGCCGGGCATGCCGACGTGCAGGTCGCGGGCTTTGCACTTGAGTTGGCTAAGACCCTTGAGCTGTCTGTATTTGTGCAGAAACTGCTGGCCGATTTTGGCCCCATCGACATCCTGGTCAACAACACCGGCGGCCCCGATTACGGCGGCGCCAGTGGCCACAGCGTGGAGGCCTGGCGCAGCGCGTTTGAAGAAATGGTGCTGCCCGTGATCGCCATGACCGATCTGCTTTTGCCCGGTATGCGCGCGCGCGGCTGGGGGCGCATCCTCACCGTTGTCTCTTCGGGCGTGGTGCAGCCGCTGCCCATCCTGGGCATCTCCAACAGCTTGCGCAGCGCGCTCGTGCCCTGGTCCAAGACCTTGTCGGCCGAGGTGGCGCGTGACGGCATCACCGCCAATATCCTGGTGCCTGGCCGTATCGACACCGAACGTGTGCAACTGACCGACGAAGCCATCGCCGCCAAGGAGGGCCTCACGCCCGAGCAGGTGCGCACGCGCTCGACCAGCGGCATTCCCATGGGACGTTATGGTGAGCCGGCCGAGTTCGGCGCCCTGGCCGCGTTTGCCGCCAGCGTGCCGGCCGCCTACATCACCGGCGCCATGTTGCGCTGTGATGGTGGCAACATCCGGTCCATTTGATTTTTTGGAGAACCCTGATGCCTCTTACCACCCCACACCTCAAGCTCACACACGAAGGCGCCTTGTTAATGCTCAATGCCGCCGTGGCCAAGGCGCAGGCCATGGGCCAGCCGCAATGCATCGCCATCGTTGACGACGGCTGCAACCTGCTGGCGTTTTTGCGCATGGATGGCGCCAAGATACTGTCTCAGCAGTCGGCCACCAACAAGGCCATGACAGCCGCATCCAGCCGCACGGCCACCGGCCAAGTGCCCGAAGGCGTGGAAACCAAACTCGCGCTGGCCACCGGCGGCAAGGTCACGAATCTCAAGGGCGGCCTGCCCATCGTGGTGAACGGCCTGGTGGTCGGCGGCATTGGTGTGGGCTCCGGCACGGGCGACCAGGACCTCGAAGTGGCGCAGACGGCGGTGGCGGCCTTGCTGCAGGCCTTGGGCTAAATCACTTCGCGAGTGTTAGAGCAGCGTGATGTGGTCCACGTCGATCTCGGGGCTTTGCAGAAACTCCTTCTCGACTTCACCACCAATACGCACCTTGGTCTTTTCATCTATGCGCACTTTGGGAAAGTGCTCGGCCTCGATCTCGACACGGATCTCGCCCGTGCCGTCGTGGAAGAGGTACTTCTCTTTGCCAACCTGCCGCGTGACGTAGCCCACCAGCTCCACATGCGCGTCGTCGGGGGCGGAGTTGAGAACGTCAATGACGCTAGAAAAGGCCGGTGATGCGCCGGGCCCGGCATATTGGGCGGAGACGGAGCCGGCGGCCAACGCGATGGCTGCGGTGCAGAGGAGTGTGGTTCGTTTTATCATGGGCACATGTTATGGAGCATGCCGCCGTATCCACAGCATTGGCCCTGAATGTCTCAAGGGCAAGCATGGGCCTGGTTCACCGCTGTGGCCGGCCAGGCCTGCGCTGTTAGTCTTCTCGTGTTGCGGTGATCACCCGCGCCTGTATCTTGCCGGTGATGGCCCCTGTGCCGAATCGCTGTTGCAGGGCCTCTGCGGCCATGTCGGTGGCGCGGGGCAGGATGGTGGCATCGCGCGCCTCGATCTCGTTGCGCAAGGGCGTGCCCTGGCAGTAGGCCACGGCCACCGTGCGCGCCGAATCAGCCACGCTCTGCACCGTGACCGTGTCGAACGCGATCGGCCCTACAAAGCCCCCGCGCAAAAGCGCATCGGCGATCACCGCATCGTCAAAGTAGCCATGTGGCAGCCGCGCCAAAAAGCGCGGCGGGTCGGCCGGGAACAACTCGGCCATGGCCTGTGTCACACATTCGGCGAATACGTTGTCTTCCAAGCGGTCCCACACGTTGAACAAAAACGTGCCGCCCGGCCGCAGCACACGCCGCGCCTCGGTAAACGCCACCGCCTTGTCGGGGAAGAACATGGCGCCAAACTGGCACACCACCACGTCGAAGCTGCCATCGTCAAACGGCAGGCGCATCGCATCCGCCTGCTGCCAGTTCACCGGGCGTGTGGTGCCTATGCTCTGCGCGTGGTCCAGCATGGGCTGGCTTAAATCGGTGGCGATGATGGGCGTTTGGGCCGGCAGTTGCGCCGCCAGCTTGCGTGTGACCACGCCTGTGCCTGCGGCGATCTCCAGCACGGCCGAGGGCTGGAGCGCCATGATGCGCCGCGCCAGATCAATCGCGTAGGGCTCGAAGATCAGCGGGACGAGGTATTGTTCGTAGAGCTGGGCGATGGAGCCGGAGAAGGTTTGGGGGCTGGGGGATGCGTTTGCCATGATGCTTGTCTCCTAGGCGGGAGGTGACTTGAGCTGGAAAGTGCGCAGCCTGCGCCGAAGGCGGTCTGCCCGGTTCGGCATGCCAGGCCGCAGCGTGCATCCGACGGTAAGTATAGTGAGCCAGGAGTTCCTGATGGCTTAATTTCGCGGGGCCTTCTCGTTTGGCGCTGTCGGCCAGGAGTCGCCCGGCGGCGAGTCACTTTCTCTTGCCTCGCCAAGAGAAAGTAACCAAAGAGAAGGCGACCCCACGATCTGCGACCCTTCGCGTTGCGAAGGGCAACCTGCGCTGGGTGTTTGAGGCGGGGTTCCGCGCAACTCGCTGCGCTCAGACATGCCCGGAACTGATCCCGCCTCAAACGCCCAGCGCAGGCGCAGCTAGAGGGGCTGGGATACCAATACCACCCGCCTCGCTGCGCATCGCGGATATTTGAATGTTCGTTGGCCGAGCGTAGCGATGGCCCGTGTGTGTTTGCCATCCCCCTCTGAATGCGCCGA
Source organism: Variovorax sp. HJSM1_2 (assembly GCF_049316285.1). Taxonomy (NCBI): domain Bacteria; kingdom Pseudomonadati; phylum Pseudomonadota; class Betaproteobacteria; order Burkholderiales; family Comamonadaceae; genus Variovorax; species Variovorax sp. HJSM1_2. Next base: position 70,299 of record NZ_JBMOXA010000020.1, read on the forward strand.
GGAGCACAGGGGATAGCGGATCAGGGCTGGAGCATGTTTGAGCGCAGCGAGTTGCGCCAGACCCCGCTATCACCGAGCACCGCAGGTTGCCCGTAGCGAAGCGAAGGGACGCAGGCAGTGGGGGCGCCTTCTTTGGGGCACGTTTCTTGTGCGCACAAGAAAGGTGTCTCGCCAGCCGGGCGAGTCCGGCCGACGGCGCTAAACGGCCAACTCGCCTCTATAGCTTCGGCGGCATGTAAACATATTTCTCTATGTCTGACTTCTGATTCAATTCATGCTTTTGGCTTGACGCTTTTACTCGCGCTAGCGGGCGCATTTCTCAAGCGCTCCGACTGCTCAAATTCCCGAAGAATTCGCTTTATCTCCTCATCGCGTTTTCGTGGATCTAGAGCCTCCTGAATATGGCTCACAAATTCCCTCTGGACTGCAACGAGCTGCTCCTTAGAGGCGCTTGCGTCACCAATTAAATCGTAGGTTGCAACAACACAGTCAAGGACAGGCTGGCGAATTCCTCGATATGCCGGGTACTTTTCTGTCCCGTAATCATCTTTCCACTGGTTGGGAAAGTACCACCGTCCCGTGTCGATCAGCGCACTTAGGCGGATCTGTATATCCAATTTTCTTGGGACATCTAAATGATCGCAGATATGGATTGCTTCCGAGGCAGCGCAGGCTACTTCATTGGCCCACTCCCTGACAGAAATGAAGTATTGGTCAGTCCATGTTCGTAGCTCAAGTTGGTGTTGCTTTTCCAGAAGTTCGGCATTCTTTTTTGAAAGCTCAACGGCTTCCCTCTGGCATATGTCCGCCTCTTTAGTCGCTCGACGAGCCACGATAGCAAATACTACCGCCAGCGCCGAAGAAACCCATGTGGCCAAGTCTCCTACTTCCATATCGTGCCCTCTCTAGTGATCGGCAACTATAAGTCGATGAAATTCATGTTACGTAAGTCGGCCCCTCACTCAAATGAAATTCAAGTCGGGGCAAAACTAACTTGTACTGCTTTCACTCGTACAGCTTACCCACCGCCATCAACTCCGGCGTCCCAATCACCTCATTCAACGCATCAAAGTCCAGCATCCTATCCCGCCATGGCGCCGTGGTCTGGTGCTCGCGCAGACTGCCGTAGTAGCCCTGCAATGTGTAGATGACCGCACGTGCCGTGCCACCCGGAAAGATCGCAATCCTGAAGCCACGCGCCTGTAACTCGGCCGCGCTTTGCACCGGCGTCTTGCCACCTTCAACCATATTGGCCAGCAAAGGAATGCGCTGCGCAAAGCGCTGGCAGGCCGCGTCCATCTGCTCGGGTGTGCGCAGGGCTTCGATGAACAAGGCGTCTACACCGCAGGCCAGGTATTGCTCGGCGCGGTCCAGCGCGGCGTCCAGGCCTTCTACGGCCACCGCATCGGTGCGCGCCAGGATCAGGGTGTTGTTGCTGGTGCGCGCGTCGAGTGCGGCGCGCAGTTTGCCGCACATCTCGGCCACGGGCACCACGGCCTTGCCGTCGAGGTGGCCGCAGCGTTTGGGGAAGGTCTGGTCTTCGATCTGCACCATGGCCGCGCCCGCACGCTCAAAGCCGCGCACCGTGCGTTGCACGTTGAGGGCGTTGCCAAAGCCGGTGTCGGCGTCGACGATCACCGGCAGGTTCACGCGCTCGGTGATGCGCGCCAAGCTGTCGGCCACTTCTGTGTAGGTGGTCAGGCCCACGTCGGAGCGGCCCAGGCGGGTGTAGGCGATGGACGCACCCGACAAGTACAAGGCCTCAAAACCGGCCTGCTCGGCCACCAGGGCACTGAGGGCGTCGTACACGCCGGGGGCCAGCACCATCTGGCCTGGGCCCAGGCGTTGGGCCAGGGGGGAAAGTTCAGCCATGTTGTGCCTCCTTCAGATGTTGTTGCTGCTTGGCCACCGAGGCTGCGGCGATGAAGCCACCGGCCACGGCGCTGAGCAAACCGTTGCCCGACAAGTAACCCCACACGGCATTGCCCGACACGCCGCGTGCCGCGCCGCCGCCGGCCAACAGGTTGGGGAAGGGTGTGCCGTCCGCGCGCAGCACACGGCACTGCGCGTCTATGTCCAGCCCGCCTTGGGTGTGGAACAAGGCGCCGGTGACCTTCACCGCGTAGTACGGGGCTTGGAGCGGGCGGCGGAAGCTTCTGCCATCCACCGCGGTGCCTGTGGCCACGCTGGTTAGTGTGGCTTGCAATGTATCTACGGGGCAGCCGATCACGGCGGCGAGGGTTGCCACATCGGCACAGGTCTTCACCGCACCTGCGGCTTCGGCATCGCAAAAATCGGGGAAGCCGTGCGCCAGATCGAGCAGCGGGCCGTCAAACACGTTCCACGCCACGCTGCCGGTTTGGGCCAGCACCTGCATGGCGGCTTCTGAGTAGCCTTGGGTCTCGTCGTGGAAGCGCTGGCCTTGGGTGTTGATCTGCACGCCGCCTTCCATCATCAGCGCCCACGACACCAGCGCGCCTTGTGGAATGGCCCACGAGCCGTGGCCCTGGTAACCACCCAGGTCGGCCAGGCGTGCGCCAAGTTGCTGGCCCCAGGTGATGGCGCTGCCATCGTTGCCGGTGTGGCCGGCGAAGATGGCGTCGCGCATTTGCGGCAGCAGTTCCTGCACCATGGCGGTATTGCCACCAAAGCCGTTGCAGGCCAGGATGACGGCGTCGCAACGCAGGTGTTCCAGCGTGCCATCGGGGCGTTCGTAGCCTACACCGAGCACGCTGTCTTGCGCGTTGATCCAGAGTTCGCGCACCAGCGCTTCGGTGAGTATGGGGATGTCGGCCGCCATGGCGGCGCGCTCCAGCCGCGTCATCAAACCCACGCCGGTTTTCTCGGGCACGGCGTGCATGCGGCGCGCGTGGTGGCCGGGGTATAAAAATCCATCCAGCACCACAAACGGAATGCCGTGGCGTTGCTGCAGTGCATCAATGGCGGGTGCGATGGCGCCGGCATAGGCGGCCACCAAATGCGGTGCAGCGGTGTCGTGGGCCTTGGCTTGAATGTCGGCCGCAAAGGCGGCCGGGCTATCGGCAATGCCCAAGCTCTTTTGCAGCAATGTGCCGCCCGCTGGAATAAAGCCCGAGGACAAGGCGCTGGAGCCACTGGGCGCAGCGTCGCGTTCCAGCACCACACAGTCAACACCTGCGTCGTGCAACATCAGTGCGGCGGTGAGGCCGCAGGCGCCGCCGCCGACGATGACCACGGGGGTGTGTGCATCTTGCGGCACCGTGGCCGGCAGGGCGTTGGCGCGTTGGATGGTGGGTGTGCTCATGGCTTGGGGTTTTGCAACGAGGTGATGAAGTCGTCGCAGCTCAGCACATCGGCCACCGTGCCCATGTCGGCCAATGCGGCCTGGTGCACTTCGGGCTTGAAGGCGGCGCAGCCATCAGACAACACCAGTGTGTGGAACTCGCGCATGTGGGCGTCGCGCACCGTGCTGGCGACACCGCCGTTGGTGACGATGCCACACACGGCCACGGTGTCGATGTGGGCGTGGCGCAGCACCCAGTCGAGTTGGGTGTTGAAGAAGGCCGAGTAGGCCACCTTGCTCACGGCCACATCAACCCACGGCGCAATCTCGGCCACGTTGGCCTGGCCGGTGCTGCCGGGGGCGAAGTCGCCACGGCGCAAGAACGGGCGCAGGGCCAGCAGGTGCGGCGCAATCATGGGCTCGCCCTGGGCGTTGGGCCAGAGCGTGAACTGGCTGGCCGCCACCAGTCCGCCTGCGGCCTTCAGGGCCTGTGCCACACGTGCCACACGCGGCGGCAGTGCGAGTGCCGGGGCGCTGACCGCACCGCCACGCGCGTAGGCACCGGTGGGCGCGAGAAAGTCATTTTGCAGATCAACAATGATCAGCGCCGTTTTGCTGGGGGTGATGTTGTGCATGGTGTGCGAGCTCATACGCGGCGCACCAGCAGGTTGCCCAGGGCGTCCACCGTGGCCGAGAAGCCGGGCTCCAGCCACACGGTGGTGTCGGGTTGCTCCATGATGGCCGGGCCGTGGATTTCGGTGCCCACGGGCAGGTCCAAACGCGGGTAACGTGCGGCGCTCCACCACTGGCCGTTGTGGAACACCTGCTGTGTGCCCACGGGTGTGGGTGGCGCGCCGCTGGTGGCTTGAGCCTCGGGCGCGAGCACCCGCAAGTCAAACTTGGGCCGCACGCCAATGCGCGCGTAGCGCAGGTTCATCACGCGCACCGGAATGCCGTCCAAAACGCGGCCAAAGGCTGCGCGATAGACACTTTCAAACGCGGCGCGAATGCCATCGGTGCTGACCTGTTCCAGCGTCAACGGCACCTGCACGGTGTGGGTTTGGCCGGCGTACAACATGTCGAGCGCAATGATTTCCTGCACCTTCACAAACGCCACACCGGCCGAGTCCAGGCGCTGCTGGCAGGCGGCGGACACATCGGCGATGCGCTGGCGTATGTCGGCGATGTCCAGCTCGGGCAAGGCCTTGTTCAGCGTTTGCACGGCGTCGTGGCGCATGTCGGCCATCACGCAGCCCAGGGCCGAGGTCACGCCGGGGTAACGCGGCACGATGCCGGTGCCCACACCCACTTCGCGCATCATGGCGCATACGTGCAGCGCGCCGCCACCGCCAAACGGCATGTAGGCAAAGGCGCGTGGGTCGTGCCCGCGCTCGATGGACACCACCCGTATGGCGCCGGCCATCTTGGCGTTGGCCACGGTCAGAATGGCTTCGGCAGCGGCCATCACGTCCAGCCCCAGTGGCGTGGCCACATGGGTTTGCACGGCAAGGCGGGCCTTGTCGGCGTCCATGGCGGCGAGCAGGCCGCCGCCCAGCGGGCGGTCGGCGGCAATGCGGCCTAGCAGCACGTTGGCATCGGTCACGGTGGGACGCCGGTTGCCACGGCCGTAGCAGGCCGGGCCGGGAATGCTGCCGGCCGACTCGGGGCCGACCTGCAGCATGCCGCTGGCATCGACCGAAGCGATGGAGCCACCACCGGCACCAATGGTTTCGATCTGGATCATAGGCGAGCGCACCACCATGCCGAACTCGATGGCCGTTTGTGCGGCCAGCGCGGCCTCGCCCTTGTGCACTAGCGACACGTCGAACGAGGTGCCGCCCATGTCGCCGGTGATCACGTCCGGGTAACCAGCGGCGTTGCCAATCGCCGCGCAAGCCATCACACCGGCTGCCGGGCCCGACAAGGCGGTGCGCACCGGCACATCACAGGCGGTTTGGCGCGACATCACACCGCCATTGCTTTGCACGATGAGCAATTCGCCGGCAAAACCCTGGCTGCGCAAGTCGCCTTCCAGGCGCTCCAAGTAACTGCCCACCACTGGCTGCAGCGCGGCGTTGAGGGTGGCGGTGGAGCAGCGCTCAAACTCACGGATCTCGGGCAGCACTTCGCTGGCGGCGGTGACGTGGGTATTGGGCCAAAGCTCGCGCACCGCGGCCACGGCAGCGCGTTCGTTGCTGGGGTTGGCGTAGGTGTTGATGAAGAATACACACACGGCTTCACAACCGGCTTCGAGCAAGGCACGTGCTTGCTGGCGCACCTGGTCGAGGTCTACCGGGGTGTGGATGCTGCCATCGGCCAGCACACGTTCGTCGACCTCCAGGCGCAGGTCGCGTGGCACCACGGGTTTGAATGCACCACGCAGGCCCCAGGTGTGCGGGCGGTCGCGGCGGCGCATTTCCAGCACGTCGCGGAAGCCGCGTGTGGTGATGATGCCGGTGCGCGCCACCTTGCGCTCCAGCAGGGCGTTGGTGCCCACGGTGGTGCCGTGCACGATGGTGGCAATGGCGCTGGCCGAGTCTGCGACGCGCTGCACGCCGTTCATGAAACCACGCGCTTCTTCGCCACGGGTGGATGGCACCTTGACGATGCGTGCGCTGCCATTGCTTTCATCCAGCACAAATAAATCGGTGAACGTGCCACCCACGTCCACACCCACGATGTAGCGGCCCGCTTGCCGTGATGCCGTCTGGCTCATGCTTGATCCTTCGTTTTTGTCACTAAACCCAGCGCCAGGTCGTTGGCGCGTGCCGTATCACTGCGTTCGGCAGGCTGGCCGTAACCACCGCCGCCAGGCGTTTGCAAGCGCAATTTCTGGCCACGCCGCAGCCGTATGCCGAGCATCTTGGATGCCATGGGGGGCGTCTTCCATTCGCCGTTGCTCTCGTATTCGAACACGTTGCGCGCCCCGTTGCCGCCACCGGCAATGCCTTGTGGTGCGGCTTTGCCGCGTTCACCGAAGATGAACACTTCGGCGTCCTGTTCCAGCAGTTCGATCTCGTACACCGCACCCAGGCCACCACGGTGCTGGCCGTCGCCTGCCGAGTTGGGGCGCAGCGCCCACTGGGTGAAGCGCACCGGGTAGGCCGCTTCCAGGATTTCCAGCGGCGGAATCGTGGCGGTGGAGATCGGCGCATTGCCGTGGCTCAGGCCATCGCCGTCGCTGTGGCCACCATGGCCGCCGCCGAAAAAGCTGAACATCACCCAGCGCTGGCCTTTGCGTGCGGCGTCTGTTCTGTGCCCGGCGATGGACAGCGCGTTGATGGTGCCGTAGGCCTGGGCCATGGCGCGGCGCGGGTCGGCCTGGGCCGTGGCGCTGAAGATCACATCGATCATGCGCAGAATGGTTTCGGTATAGCCGCCCACGGGGCGCGGGCGCTGGGCGCTGATCACCAGGCCATCGGGAATCACAAAGTCCACCGCGTCGAGCACACCGGCGTTGGCCGGTACGTCGGGGAACAAATGCTTCAGCGCCACATAACAGGCCGCCACGGCGGTGGCCAGCGAGATGTTCACCGGCCCGGCGCATTGCTCGGAACTGCGCGAGAAGTCCAGCGTGAGGCGTTCACCGGCCACAGTCATGTCGAGTGCAATCGTCAGTGGGACGTCTTTCACGCCGTCGTTGTCCAGCATGTCGCTGAAGCTGTAGCGGCCGTCGGGCAGGGCGGCGATGTGTGAACGCATCAAACGCACGGCGCGGCTGCGCAGTTCACCCATGGCCTGGTGCACGCGGGTGTCGCCGTGTTCGTCCAGCAGGTCGTTCAAGCGGCGCGTGCCGAGCTCCAGTGCGGCGAGTTGCGCGTTCAGGTCGCCCCACAGGCTGTCGGGCAGGCGGGTGTTGGCTTTAAGAATGGCGACCACGTTGTCGTCGAGCACACCGCCACGCACCACACGCACGGGCGGAATCTGCACCGCCTCTTGCCAGCATTCGGTGGCGGCCGGGTTGTAGTTGCCGGGCACGGCGCCGCCCACGTCATGCCAGTGTGCGGCCGAGGCCAGGTAGCAGTAGAGCTTGCCGCCGCGGAAGAAGGGGCGCACCAGCTTGAAGTCGTTGGCGTGGGTGCCACCCTCATAGGGGTCGTTGAACAGCCAGATGTCGCCATCATGCAAACCACCCCGGCTTGATGCGGCACGCGCGGCAGCACGCACGGCAAACGCCATGGCGCCGACAAACACCGGCAGGCCCGACTTGCCCTGCACCAGCGTGTCGCCGCTCTGCGCGTCGTACAAGCCGTGGCAGGCGTCGTGCGCCTCGGCAATGATGGGGTTGAATGCGCTGCGGTACAGCGTGGCATCCATTTCATCGGCGATCTGTTCCAGCCGGCCCTTGAGCACGGCCAGGGTGACCGGGTCTAGTGGGGTGGAGGTGGGGTCTGTCATTTGGAGGGCTCCTTGGCAAAGCGGGTGCGCAGTTGGTTGAGCAAGCCGCCGCTTTGCACCATCTGCATCAAAAAATCGGGAATCGGTTCACACACCAGGCGCTGGCCGTTGGCCCGGATGACGGCCGGGGCGCGCAGGTCCAGCGTGACGGCTTCGCCTTCTTCAATCATCTCGGCCTCGGGGCAGGTGAGCAGCAGCAGGCCGAGGTTGAAGGCGTTGCGAAAGTACAGGCCGCTGAACGATGGCGCCACCACGGCGGCGACACCAAAACGCACCAGCACGGCCGCGGCCTGTTCGCGTGACGAGCCTATGCCGAAGTTGGGCCCGGCGGCGATCAGGTCGCCAGCCTGCACTTGTTGAGCGAATTCGGGGCGAACCGACTCCAGGCAATGCCGCGCAATCACGTCTATGCCATGTTTCATGGCGTGGCCAGGTGCCAGCAGATCGGTGTCGATGTCGGCACCAAGCTTCCAGGTGTGATGTGCGCGAGGGGCGAGGGGTCTGTTCATGCAAGCACCTCGCGTGGGTCGGTGATCACGCCGCGCAGCGCAGACGCGGCCACGGTGTAGGGCGAGCCCAGGTAGACCTGGGCCGAGGTGGAACCCATGCGGCCCTTGAAATTGCGCGCGGTGCTGGAGATCACGGTGGTGTTGTCGGCCAAGGTTTCGCCATAACCGGCGCAGGCGCCGCAGGCGGTGGCAAACAGGTCGGCACCCGCGTCCAGCAGGGTTTGCAGCACACCTTCACGCTCGGCCGCCTTTTGGTCCTGCTGGCTGGCGGGCGCCACCATCAGGCGCACGCCGGGCGCGACCTTGTGGCCCGCCAGCACTTCGGCAGCGGCGCGCAGGTCTTCGAGCTTTGCGCCGGTGCAGGCGCCGATATAGGCCACGTCCAGGCGCTGGCCGGCGAACTGGTCCACGCTGAGGGTATTGGCTGGGCTGTGTGGTGCGGCCACTTGTGGGGCGAGCGTGCTGGCGTCGAAAGTGTGGCGCGTGAGGGCTGCGCCTTCGTCGCTGAACCAATCGGTACGGGCCGTGTCTTCCCAGGCGGGCAGGCCTTGCGGGCGGCCGGCTTTGGCCAGCCACGCGGCCGTGGTGTCGTCGGGCGCAATCAGGCCCACCTGCGCACCGAGTTCGGCGCTCATGTTGGAGAGTGTCATGCGTTCCTGCATGGACAAGGCTTTCACCGCCGGGCCCGCATACTCCACGGCCTGGTACTCGCCGCCGTTCATGCCGAACTGGCCAATCATTTTGAGCGCCATGTCCTTGGCCACCACACCACGCGCCAGTTGGCCTTGCCAGAACATCTGCACGGTGTGTGGCACACGCAGCCAAATCTCGCCGGTGACCAAGACACCCAGCATCTCGGTGCTGCCTATGCCAAACATGTAGGCACCAAACGCTCCGCCGGTGGGCGAGTGTGAGTCGCCGCCGACACAAAACATGCCAGGGCGGATGTGGCCGTGCTGCGGCACCACCACGTGGCAGATGCCCTGGCTGTCGTAGACGTGGGGCAGGGCTTGTTCCTGTGCCCATTCGCGTGCAATGTGTACGATGCGGCGCGATTCTTCATCACGCTCGGGCACGTAGTGGTCCATCACCAGCACCACACGCGACTTGTCCCAGATGGGTGTGCCCAGTTCTTCGAGCATGGGTTTCAGGCGGCGTGGGCCGGAGGAGTCGTGGAACATCGCCAGGTCGACCTGGCAGTTGACGATCTCACCAGGCGTGACGTGTGTGCGCCCACAGGCCCGGGCCACCAGTTTCTGGGCCAGGGTTTCGGCGAGCTGCTTGGGTTGTGTGCTCATGCGGCGGCTCTGGCGCACGCCAGAATGAGGCGGCGCTGTTTGGTTTTGGGCATGGTTGAAAGCTCGCTGGTCTGGCCTGCTGAACGGGGCTGGGGTCTGTTCAACTGGCCTTGGTCATAAACCGAGATAGGCGCGGCGCAAGGCGTCGCTGCCCATGAGTTCGGGGGCGGTGCCGCTGAAACGAATGGCGCCGTTCTCCATCACGTAGGCACGGTCGGCAATCTCCAGCGACTGGCCGACGTTCTGCTCCACCAGCAAGATGGCCAGGCCTTCGCCGCGCAGCTTGGCGATCAACGCAAACATCTCTTCGACCAACAGCGGCGACAGGCCCAGCGAGGGTTCGTCCAGGATCAGCAAACGCGGCTCGGCCATCAGGCCACGGCCTATGGCGAGCATTTGTTGTTCACCGCCGCTCATGGTGCCGGCCAGCTGTGTGCGGCGCTCTTTCAGGCGCGGGAAGATGTTGAACACACGCTCCAGGTTGTTCGCACGGCGTGCACGGGCGCGTGTGAAGGAGCCGAGTTCCAGGTTTTCCAGCACGTCCAGATTCGGGAAGATCTTGCGGCCCTCGGGCACCTGGATCAAGCCCGCCTTGACCACGTCGCGGTAGTGCGCCTGGCTCAGGTCGGTTGCTTCAAAACGTACCTGGCCCGCCCAGGCCTTGTAGATGCCACAGACCACGTTGTTGAGCGTGGACTTGCCCGCGCCGTTGCTGCCCAGCAGCGCCACGGTTTCGCCCGCGCGCACCTGTATGTCCACGCCGCGCAGCACTTCCACGCGGCCATAACCGCCGCGCAGGCCTTTGATGTCGAGTAGCACTTCGCTCATGCTGCGGCCTCCGTGCGGCTGGCGCCCGCAGTCTTGGCCGCAGCGGCGCGCAGGCGAGCGGCGGTGCCATGGCCCAGGTAGGCTTCGACCACACGTTCATCCGACGTGACCTGCGCCGGGTTACCCTGGGCAATCAACTGGCCCTGGGCCAGCACCCATACGTGTTCGGCCAGGTTCATCACCGCCTGCATCACGTGTTCAATCATCAGCACGGTCACACCGCTGTTGGCAATGCCGCGCACCACAGGAATCATCTCGGCAATCTCTTGAGGGTTGAGCCCGGCCAACACTTCATCAAGCAGCAGCAGGCGCGGGCGCGTGGCCAATGCGCGCGCCAGCTCCAGGCGTTTGCGGCCGGCCACGGTGAGGTCGGAGGCGGGTTTGTCGAGCAGCGGTGCCAGGCCCACACGCAGGGCTACATCCGTGGCCAAGGCCAGCGCGGGGGCGCGGCGCTTTTCGTGCAGATGGGCTCCCACGGCGATGTTTTCACGCACGGTCTGTGCGGCGAATGGCTGCACGATCTGGAAGGTGCGGGTCAGGCCTAGGCGTGCGTTGAGATGCGGCGACTGGCCGGTGATGTCCTGGCCGTCGAGGGTGACTCTGCCGGTGTCGGGCTTCAGGAAGCCGGACATCAGCGCGAACAGCGTGGTTTTGCCCGCGCCATTGGGGCCTATCAACGCGGTGAGACTGCCCTTGGGCACGGAAAGGCTCACTTGTTGCACGGCCTTGAGGCCGCCGAAGGATTTGCTCACGCCTTCAATACGTAAAAGCTCATTGCGCAGAAGTTCATTTGCCATTTGCGTCTCCTGCATTGCGCTTCCACAAGGCCAACACCGATTGGCCAATGCCCGCCACACCACGCGGCAGGAACATCACGATGAGCACCAGCACCACGCCGTAGATCACCATGTTGATGCCCGGCAGTTCGCCAAACAGATTGCGCGTGATGTCGGCCAGTGTGTGCAACACCAGCGCGCCGAGAATGGGCCCCCAGATGGTGCCCAGCCCGCCGACAATCGCGGCCACCAAAGATTCGACCGAAGTGGTGGGGCCAAACGCGATGCCCGGATCGATGTACTGGAACACCTGCACATAGAACGCCCCGGCCGCACCCATGAAGGCGCCCGACACCCCAATCGCGGCGAGCTTGACGCTGAACGGGTTGACACCCACCGCACGTGCGGCGCTTTCGTTGTCGCGCACCGCCTGCAGCCAGGCGCCAAAGCGTGAATTCTTGACCCACCACGACACCAGCAAGGCCAGCACCACCAGGGCCAACACCAGGGCGATGTAACCCTTGCGCGAACCAAACTGCATGTTGGCCACCGACTCACCCAGCGGCAACATCAAACCCACACCCGCGCCGGTGAACGGCACCGACAGCGCCAGGATACGAAACACCTCGGCAAAAGCCAGCGTGACCAGCGCAAAGTACGAACCCTTGAGGCCGTAGCGGAACGACAGCCCGCCGACAAACAGCCCCACCACGGCGCTGCCACAGGCGGCGAGTGGCAAGGCCAGCCAGGGGTTGAGGCCGCCTTGCAGTTGCGCAATCGCCTGGATGTAGGCGCCGGTGCCAAAGAACAGCGCGTGGCCAAAAGAGAACTGGCCGCCGTAGCCACCGAGGATGTTCCAGGCCTGCGCCATGAGTGCGGCGTACAACACTATCATGATGAAGTTGAGCACCACACCCGAACTGCTCACCAGCGTGATGGCGCCCACCACAGCGGCAAATGCCGCAATGCCCAAAAGTTGTTTCAGGGGATTCATGCCCGGGCTCCAAACAGTCCCTGAGGCCGAAACAGCAACACAGCGATGAAGATGACAAAGATGCCGATCTGCCCAAGCGATTCGCCCAGGTACAGACCACCAATGGATTCGACCACGCCGATCAGCAGCCCGCCGATCAAGGCGCCCATGAAGCTGCCCATGCCGCCCAGCACCACCACGGTAAAGGCCACCAGCACAAAGCCGCTGCCCACCTGTGGGTTGACGTAATAGGCCGGCAGCAGGAAGCACGCGGCCGCGCCCAGGCAGGCCAGGCCTATGCCAAAGCTCACGGCGTAGACGTGGTCTACGTCAATGCCCATGAGTTTGGCGCCATGTTTTTCCTTGGCCACGGCGCGTATCGCACGGCCCAGGTCGGTGCGGTTGACGATCCACAGCAGAATCGCCGAGACGATGAGTGCGCCGACAAACGCCACCAGCTTGGGCAGCGCAATCATGGCGCTGCCAATCGGCACGGTGGTCAGGGTGTAGGCGGTTTCGATGTTGCGGGTGTCGGACTTGAAGAACAGCAACGCCAGGTTTTCCATGACGATGGAGATGCCCAGAGTGACGAGCAGGATGTTTTCGTCCTTGCCATGGCTGGAGCGGTTGATCACCAAGCGCTGCAGCGCATAGCCCAGCGCAAACATGCCGGGCACCACAATGGGCAGCGCGAGGTAGGGGTCGATGCCGAGTTTTTCTTTGAGCCAATACACGGCATACAGGGCCAGCATCAACGACGCGCCATGCGCGAAGTTGATGATGTGCAGCACGCCGTAGATCAAGGTCAAGCCCAGCGCGATCAAGGCATAGACCGCGCCGGTGGTGAGCCCGTTCAAAATCGACGGGAAGAGAATGCTGAAGTCCAACATGCGGGTGATTGCGCTCTCTTAGGCCTTCAGCGGGAACAGCGGATCAGCTTCGCGGTACTCGCGTGGAATGATCACCTTGATGTCGTTCTTGAGCACTTGTGTCATCAGCGGTTGTGCGCCGGTGTTCTGGCCGTTGACGAACTTGGTCGGGCCGTACGGCATGATGTGATCGGAGAAAGTGCTCTTCTCCAGCGCATCGATGATGGCGGCGCGGTCACTGGACTTGGCGCGCTCCAGCGCATCGGCCAGCAGCCACATCGAGGTGTAGGTCATGAACACTTCGTAGCTGAAGAACTGGCCCTTGGCTTCGACGCGTTTCTTCAGGTCTTGCGCGCGTTTGTCCTTGGGGTTGAACCAGTGGTTGCAGTCGATGATGCCGTTGGCCGCATCGGGGAATTCCTTGACGAACTTGTAGCTCGAGGCCGCGCCGCCGAGCACCGAGAAGATCGCCTTGGGCACCACCTTTTGCTGCTGCATGGTGCGCACCAGCAGTGCGTATTCGTTGTAGTAGTTGGCCGGGATCACGATGTCCGGGTTCACCGCCTTCATGCGCAGCACGATGTTGTTGAAGTCGCGTGTGGGGTTGGCGTGTTTCACCACTTCCTTCACTTCGTAGCCGTAGCCCGGCAACTCGCGTGACAGCAGTTGCGCCGTGCCGGTGCCGAACAACGAGTCTTCGTGGATGATCATCACCGTCTTGGCAGGTTTGCCCGCGGCCGAGTTCAGCACGTGCAGGTTGGCCACCGAGATTTGCGCGCAGGTGCGGTAGCCCGGGCCGAAGCGGAAGGTGTTTTTCAAGCCGCGCTCGACGATCTGGTCGGCCACACCCACGTCCACAATGTGCGGCAGGTTGTACTTGGCGGCGGCCTGTGTGGTGGCTAGGCAGATGGCCGAGGCAAAGGCGCCGACCACGGCGCTGACACCGGCTTCGTTCATCTTCTCGATTTCGGCCGTGCCCGCTTGGGGCTGCGACTGCGCATCACCCAGCAGGGCTTCGAGTGGCGCGCCGCCCAGCGACTTGATGCCGCCGGCCTTGTTGATGTCTTCAATCGCCATCAGCGCGCCCAGGCGGCACTGCTGGCCCGAGTAGGCCAGGGCCCCCGTTACCGGGTGCAGCACACCGACCTTCACGCTTTTTTGCTGCGCCCCCGAGACCAGGGGGAAGGCCATGGCCGAGGCGGCGGCTGCGGTTTGGGTGATGAAGTGGCGGCGTGAGGTCATGGGGCTCTCCTGGGGTTTGGGGATGGCGGGGCGGAAGCGGGGGATTTCGGGGAACGGGGGGCTGTTAATGGAACTGTGCGGACATCTCTTTGCTGACCCACACCTTGGCGTCTATGCTGCCAACGCGGGACAACTGCATCTGGTATTCGTAGCGGTCTGGCCGGTACAGGCCGTGCAGCCATTGGATGGGCCGTTCCTGGTCGTCGTAGATCAGGCGGCGCACGGCCAGCAGCGCCGAGCCCACGGCCACGTCCAGGTGTTTGGCGACCACCGCATCGGCCAGCTTGGCGGAGATGGTTTGGTGGGCGCGGCCTACGTGTACGCCCGACTCTTCGAGCAGCAGCAATATGGGTTTGCGTGCGAGTTCACGGCGGCCAAACTTGCGCGCCACATCGGCGGGCACATAGGTGGTGATGTGCGACAGCGGGCCTTCGCGGGTGGTACGAATACGCACGGCTTTTTGCACCGCGTCACCCACGGCAATTTGCAGCGCACCGGCGACCGCGTTTGATGCCGTGACGGTCTGCACCTCCAGCACTTTGACCGAGGTGCGCAAGCCCATGGTGACCAGGTTTTCGAGCAAGCCGGTGAGGTGGGCTTGCTGTGTGCCTTCTGCTGCACCGGCGGCCATGGTGGCGCTTTGCGGCGTGGTACCGGAGGGGCGTGTGCCGCGTCCTGGCTCGCGCGTGATCAGACCTTCAGTGGCGAGTTGCTGCAGCGCGCGGCGCACGGTGATGCGCGCCACCGAGAACTGTTCCATCAACGCAAATTCGCCGGGCAGACCGTCGGCAAAAGCGCCTTCGTGCAGTTGTTCGCGCAGCACCAGATAGATCTGGTGGTACTTCGGCAGAGGCAGTGCGTTGGACATGATGAGCCATCTTAGAAATGGTTCTAATGTCATGTCAATAGAACATTTAAATCTGAAATGTCCCTCTGGAGCAGGATGTGTGCTGCCAAATTTGGCTGCATTTTGGTGCGTCAAACCTGTTCGGGTAAACGCTTAAATTGCGTCAGAGAACGGCTCGGTTTGAGGCCCTTGGCGCAGCCTCAGTTTGGTGAAATGGGCGCTGCAGAAAAGCGCGTTTTGACCTCATTCATCGAGCACCAAGATGGGCCAGAGATGGGCCCGGGGTGCACCGAAATGATGTGTTTGCCATTACAAAGCGGTGGCAAACTTTTTTGTAAAGCATGGGGCCAGCGCGTGCAGCGAGGGATTAGCGAGAGCTTTGGCGCACCGTGTCCAGCCAATCGCAGCGCACACGTTGGCGTTGGTGGGCAATGGTGCGGCTGTAGACGTAGCAGCTCGGCAGATGCATGGCCAGCATACACAAGGGGAAGGCCCACTCGGCGTCGAACATCAACGCCGGCAGCCAGCCGACCCAACCCATGAGCCAACACGTGAGTACGGCATCAAGCAGGTGGTACTCGATGGGATGCTGGTATTTGTTTTGCACATGCCATTGCTTGATGCGCTGCAAGTCGTTGAGGGTGAGCAGGGCGAACATGATTCCTCCAGAGAACGTGATGGGTCACCGGTGCTGGCGCCTTGTCTCTGGTGTCCGCCGTTGCCTGGCGGTTGGGCCTCGTGCCGAGGTCATCGGCCGGGGTGTTTCTCATCTGGATCGCAGCGCCCGGAGGGCCGCGATGGGGCTGGCTGGCGTTTCACGCGGTTGTCAGTTTAATGTAAGTTTGAAGTCAGTTTAGAGCAAGCATTTGCCATGGCAAATCGTGCGCGGCTGACAGCTTTTTTTGACCTGCAGCAGTGCGCTGGCCTTTTGCCAGCGCGCTGCGGGCCGCAAGGACCAGAACAAAAAGCGCGGTAAGCGCGCTAACCCAAAGCGGAGGCAGCTATGCCTTTGCTAGCGCCCCGGGTTTCAGACGAAGGTGACACCAGCGGCGGTGCGGGCGGCCGCCAGATCGGCCTCGGTGGCGTGGCAGATCAGCACCGGTGTGGGGGCCAGGGTGATGAGGCCCGGCACTATGCTGCCGGTCAGGATGCGCATGACGGAGTTGCGGTTTTCTGTGCCGGCCACGATCAGGTCGCACTGGTGCTGTTTGGTGGCGTCGGCCACACAGTGGGCGTCATCGGCAGCCGTGGCGGTGATGCTTTGGCTGCGCACGCCCGCGCTTTCGGCGATGGCGCTGGCGGCGTGGAGGATGCGCTGGGCCAACTCAGAGGCTTCGCGCTGCAATTGCTCGGGTGGCGGCATGACCACCGGCGGCAGGTCGGTCACGGGCAATACATTGCGCGGCAAGACGTAGTGGAACAGCACCTCGGCGTTGACGGCTTGCGCCAGCGCGACGCCCTCGCGAATGGCGGCTTGGCAGGCGGGGCCGTCGTTCACCACAATGAAAATCTTCTTGTACATGGCGGTCCTTTCTGTGCTGGTTGAACGGGCTGTCAGACGCAGGCTGATTTTCAATATACCCCAGAGCTTTGATTTCCCCGCAGATTAAAGGGTTCGGTGCCGCGTGGCGGCTCTGGCTCAGTGCAGAAAGCTTTCGAAATCGAGGCTGGACTGCGCGCCGTAGGCCGGGGCTTCGGGTTCTTTGAGCTTCAGGTGGTGCGCCTCGGCAAGTGTCATCAGCGAACCTACACGCACACCCAACAAACGCAGTTTCTTGTCGAGTGGTGCACGCTTGAGGCATTGGCCGGCGGCGTGGCGAATGGTGCGGGCATCGGCCGTGGGGTGGTCTATGGTGTGGTCGCGCGTGGCGATCTTGAAGTCGTCGTAACGTAACTTGATGCCTATGGTTTTGCCCACGTAGCCCTTGCGCTGCAGGTCTTCAGCCAGCTTAGTGCACAGCTGGGTGAAGATGGCGCCGAGTTCGGCCTTGTCATGCACGGCGTGCAGGTCACGGTCGAAGGTGGTCTCGCGGCTCATGGACACCGGTTCGCTTTCGGTGACCACCGGGCGGTCGTCGCGGCCGTGGGCGGCGTTGTGCATCCACGCGCCGTAGGCCTTGCCGAAATGCGCCACCAGCCATTGCGGCTCACACGCGGCCAACTCGGCAATGCTGTGTATGCCCAGCGCTGCCAGCTTGGCGCTGGCCTTGGGGCCTATGCCGTTGATCTTGCGGCAGTCCAGCGGCCACACCAGGGTTTGCAGGTCGTCCGCACCAACGATGGAAATGCCGTTGGGCTTGTTGAACTCGCTGGCCATCTTGGCGATGAGCTTGTTGGGTGCCACACCGATGGAGCAGGTGAGGCCGGTTTGTGCGAACACACTTTGCTGGATCTGCTGGGCGACCACGCGGCCACCGTCGATCTGGCCGTCGGGTAAGTCGGTCAGATCGGCGTAGACCTCGTCCACGCCACGGTCTTCCATCTGCGGCGCGATGCCGGTGACTATGCCTTTGAACAGGCGCGAGAAGCGGCGGTACTCGTCAAAGTCGACCGGCAACAGAATGGCTTGTGGGCACAGGCGCGCGGCTTTCATCAAGCCCATGGCCGAGCCAATGCCAAACTGCCGTGCGGCATAGGTGGCGGTGGTGATGACGCCACGGCCCACGTAGTCTTTGATCTGCGGAAAGGCGCTGACGGGAATGTCGGCTAGGCTTTTGCCGGCCCCGGCGTTTTTGATGACCTCATCGACCTTGCGCCGACCGCCGCCTATGACCACCGGCAACCCCTTGAGCTGCGGGTAACGCAGCAGCTCCACCGAGGCGTAGAACGCATCCATGTCGATGTGGGCGATGCGGCGGGGCATGGGGCTTGGCGGGCTTATCTGTTAATGCATACAGTATAAAACCGGCCCATGCCATCTGCTGGGGAGGGCGCCGCATGCAGGTTGCGGCGCCCGGCTGGCTTATTCTGCGGCAGCCGCCAGCAGCTGATCCAGTGCGGCCACCACAGCCGCCTCGTCGGCCACCGGGGCCAGCAGCGCTTGCAGCGCCACGAGCGCTGCAGGGCCCTCGGCCTGCAGGCGCTTCACGGCTTGGCCCGCGTCTTTTGGCGCATCGAAGCCCAGGCTTTGCAGCAGCAGATTGCCTTGGGCATCGACCAGCTTGAAGTGGAAGCGGCCATCGGTTTCGCGGTATTGCTTGAACGAGGCCAGTGTCGATTTATCGGCCTTGGCCTTGGTCTTGAGCGTGGCCTGCGCACGAAGATCACGCAGGCCCACGGCGTGGCGTAATTCGCGGATGAAGGGCGTGGCCAACGCGCGCGCGCGGTCGGCACCGGCATGCAGGATGTCTTCGATGCGGCCGGGGTGGTCGATCAAGTCCTGGTAAGTGCCACGCATGGGAGCGATCTCGCGGTCCAGGCGCTCGAACAGCATTTGTTTGGCATCGCCCCAGCCAATGCCATCGGCGTAGGCCTGGCGCAGGGCCTGGGTTTCTTCCTCGGAGGCAAAGGCCTGGTAGATCTGGAACAGGGCAGAGCCGTCCACCTCTTTGGGCTCGCCAGGTGCACGCGAGTCGGTGACGATGCCGCCAATCAACTTGCGCAATTGTTCGCGTGGCACAAACAGCGGA
>NZ_JBMOXA010000021.1:0-85776 GCF_049316285.1 Variovorax sp. HJSM1_2
AAAGGCCGTGGCTACAGCCGTGCCGAAGCCGACCCCGTGGCCTACCATGGCCCGGGCAAGTTTGATCCTGCCGTGGGCTTGCAGAAGGCTGCCGCACCGTCCAAGCCCACGTTCACCCAGGTGTTCGGCCAGTGGCTGTGCGACATGGGCGCGCAGGACAAACGCCTGGTCGGCATTACACCGGCGATGCGCGAAGGTTCGGGCCTGGTGGAGTTCGAGCAGCGTTTTCCCGAGCGTTATTACGACGTCGGCATTGCCGAGCAACACGCGGTGACGTTTGCCGCCGGCCTGGCCTGCGAAGGACTCAAGCCCGTGGTGGCGATTTACTCCACCTTCCTGCAACGCGGCTACGACCAACTGATCCACGATGTGGCCTTGCAAAACCTGCCCGTGGTGTTTGCGTTGGACCGTGCCGGTCTGGTCGGCGCAGACGGCGCGACCCACGCCGGTGCGTACGACATTCCGTTCATGCGCTGTGTGCCGAATATGGCGATTGCCTGCCCGGCCGACGAGCGTGAATGCCGCCAACTGCTGAGCACGGCGTTTGCGCAATCACAACCCGTGGCCGTGCGTTACCCGCGCGGCGCAGGCACGGGAGTGGCCACCTTGCCCAACCTGGACGCTTTGCCTTTTGGCAAGGCCGAGATCCGTCGTCAAGCCAGTGGCGCTGCGGCCAACAGCAAAGCCGGTGTGGCGATTCTGGCCTTCGGTACCTTGTTGTACCCGGCACTCGAAGTGGCTGAGAAAATCGATGCCACCGTGGTCAACATGCGTTGGGCCAAACCACTGGATGTGGACACGCTGCTGCAAGTGGCGGCCAGACACGAAGCCCTGGTGACGGTGGAAGATGGTGCCTTGATGGGCGGCGCGGGTAGCGCCGTGCTCGAAGCGCTGCAAGCCAATGGTGTGGCCATGCCGGTGTTGTGCCTGGGCCTGCCAGACCAGTTCATCGAACACGGTGACCCGGTCAAACTCATGGCCATGCAAGGTCTGGATGCGGCAGGCATTGCCGCGTCGATCGCGAAAGCTTTTCCTGAACAGCAGCCTCGGCTTGCGGCTTAACGCGTAGTTAAGGGTTTTGCGGATGGGCTCTTTGCGCCCATCGCTACCGAGTCTCTTGATGGCCTTTTAGGGCGCCTATACACAGGTTGTTTAGGCGCCTTTGTTTTGGGTTTTTTTAACACCAATTCCGGCCCGAAAAAACGACCCATTTCTTACGTTTTTCTGACGAGAAACGCGCTGTTTTTCGGGGGTAAACCCCCAACGTTTCGGGGTAGCGGCCTCCGTACAATTTATAGCGAACTAATGAGTCCCCGTCTCTCGTTCCAGAGGGGCGGGTTTTGTTTTTTGATCTTCGGAAGGTAGTGCAATGGATCGTCGTTCTCTTATCAAACATTCCGGTATCGCTGGTGTGCTCGCCGCCGGTATTGCGCCCGCCGTGCACGCCCAGGCTGCCGTCCGTTGGCGCCTGGCTTCCAGCTTCCCCAAGCCGCTGGACACGATTTACGGTGGCGCTGAAGTGTTTGCCAACGCGGTCAAGGCCATGTCGGGCGGCAAGTTTGAAATCTCGGTGCACGCCGCTGGCGAGTTGATGCCCGCCTTCGGTGTGGTTGATGGCGTGCAGCAAGGTTCGGTGGAAATGTGCCACACCGTGCCTTACTACTTCTACGGCAAGAACCCCGCATTCGCCATCGGCGCGGCCATTCCTTTCGGCATGAACGCACGCCAGATGAACGCCTGGATGATGCACGGCAACGGCCGCAAGCTGATGAACGAGTTCTATGCCACTTACGGCATGGTCAGCTACGCCGGCGGCAACACCGGCACGCAAATGGGCGGCTGGTTCCGCAAGGAAGTGAAGACGGTTGCCGACCTCAAGGGCCTGAAGATGCGCCTGGGCGGCGGTCTGGTGGGCGAGGTCATGGCCAAGATGGGTGTGGTGCCACAAAGCATTCCTGGCGGCGAAATCTACCAGGCGCTGGAAAAGGGCACGATCGATGCGGCTGAATGGGTGGGCCCGTACGACGATCAAAAGCTCGGCTTTGCCAAGGTTGCGCCACACTACTACTACCCTGGCTGGTGGGAAGGTGGTCCAGAAGTGGACTTCTTCATCAACAAAAAAGCCCTGGAAGCCTTGTCGCCTGAAAACCGCGCCATCGTCGAAGCCGCCACCACCGTGGCCTCGGTCGACATGCTGGCCAAGTACGACGCGCGCAACCCTGAAGCGCTGAAGCAGCTCATCGGTTCCAAGATCAAGCTGTTGCCGTTCTCCAAGGAAATCATGGACGCGTCGTTCAAGGCTTCCGAAGCCGTGTATGCCGAGAACGATGCCAAGAGCCCCGAGTGGAAGAAGATCTTCGCCGACTTCCGTGCGTTCCAGCGCAACCAGGTGGCCTGGTTCCGTGTGGCCGAAGGTCGCTTCGACAGCTACATGCAAAGCGTGAAGCTGTAAGCGGTCACGCCTAATAAAAAACCGCGCCTCGGCGCGGTTTTTTTATGGCATGTCGCCGGACGAATTTAAAGCTGGCGAAACTCGCGCAGCTCGCGCACGATGCGTTCAAACTCGGCAATCAGCTCTGGCGTGGCGCCGTAGAACACGGTGAACTTGCCCATCAGCGTGCGCACGTACAGGCGTGGCGCAATCAGCCACTCGAGGCCACGCACCCGTATCAGTTTGCCGTAGGCCAGGTCGTCGAACGCCATATCCTTGTCCCAGATCCAGCGCTGGTGCAGGCCTTCGCTGGTGATGCGGGTGCGGCTGCGCATGATGTGCCACCAGGTCCACAGCATCATCACCAGCCCGGCCAGGAACCAGACCACGCCTGTGGTGCGGCCGGTGCCCAATACACCGCTGGTGAACAACTGCGCCAGCCACAAGGCACAGCCGCCGACGATGACGGTGGCAAACAGTTTGAAGACCCGTGAAAACGCGGGCGCTTCAATCGTGCCACCGGACTGTGGCACAAAGCGAAAAGGAGCGGGACCCAAGCTTATTTCTTCTCGGCTTCAGCGGGTGCTGCGGCATCGGGCTTGGCGTCGGCAGCAGGGGCATCGCCAAAGGGGTTCTCGCCCTTGCTTTCGGCGTCACCATCTTTGTCGCCGCTGGCGGCTTCCGCAGGTTCGTTGTCGGGCACCACAATCTGTATGGTCTCGGTGTCTATCTTCTCTTCCTTGGGCAGGAACATGGTCACTGTCTGCGGTACGAAAATCACGATGGCCACCAGAATCACCTGCATCAACACCCAGGGAATCGCGCCCATGTAGATGTCGCTCGACTTGATGGGTTTGTCTATGCGTTTCTCTTTGAACAGGGTATCGGCAATGCCGCGTAAGTAGAACAGCGCAAAACCGAACGGCGGGTGCATGAAGCTGGTTTGCATGTTCACGCACAGCAGCACACCAAACCACACCAGGTCTATGCCCAGCTTTGCCGCCACGGGGCCAAGCATGGGCAAGATGATGAAGGCGATCTCAAAGAAGTCGAGGAAGAACGCCAGGAAGAAGATGAAGATGTTGACGGCGATCAGGAAGCCGATCTGGCCACCGGGCAAACCGGTCAACATGTGTTCCACCCACTTGGCGCCGTCCACACCCTGGAACACCATGGAGAACACACGTGCGCCAATCAGAATGAACACCACCATGGCGGTCAGGCGCATGGTGCCGACCATGGCTTCCCAGATCAAGGCCAGTGTCAAACGCTTGTGCATGGCGGCCAGCACCAGGGCGCCGACCACGCCCATGGCGCCGGCTTCGGTGGGGGTTGCGATGGCGGTGTCTATGCCTGGCAGGCCGCCCATGGAGCCCAGCACCGCAAAGATCAGAATCGCCGATGGGATGATGCCGCGCAGGCACTTGGCCCACAGCTTGGCGCCGCTCAGCGTGCGTGCAGACTTTGGAATGCCCGGAATGTGGTGGGGCTTGAAAACGCCCAGCAAGAAGGTGTAGCCCGCAAAAATCAGCACCTGCAGAATCGACGGGCCCCAGGCGCCGCGGTACATGTCGCCCACCGAGCGGCCGAGTTGGTCGGCCATCACGATCAGCACCAGTGAAGGTGGCACCAACTGCGTGATGGTGCCCGAGGCCGCCAACACGCCGGTGGCGTAACGCATGTTGTAGCCGTAGCGGATCATCACGGGCAGCGAGATCAGCGCCATGGCGATCACCTGGCCAGCCACGGTGCCGGTGATGGCGCCCAGGATAAAGCCCACGATGATGACCGAGTAGCCCAAACCGCCGCGCACCGTGCCGAACAGCTGGCCCATGGAGTCGAGCATGTCCTCAGCCAGGCCGCACTTCTCCAGAATAGCGCCCATGAAGGTGAAGAACGGAATGGCGAGCAACAAGTCGTTCGACAAAATGCCGAAGATGTTGATCGGCAGGTTCTCCATGAACACGGCCGGGAACCAGCCCATCTGGATCGCAAACAAACCCGAGGCCATGCCCAGCGCGGCCAGCGAGAAGGCCACCGGGAAGCCGATCAGCATGATCAGCACCAGCCCGCCGAACATCATCGGCGCAAAATTTTCCATCTGCATGTTGTATTCCGAAAAGCGTTAAATCAGATTGGCTGGGCGGTTCACTGCACGGGTTTCTCGTAGTGCATGTCCATCTTGAATTTGCCTTGCAGGTAGGCGATGCGTTTGATGACCTCTGACAGGCCTTGCAAGAACATCAGGCCAAAGCCCAGCGGCAGCAGCATCATGGCGGGCCAGCGGATCAGGCCGCCGGCGTTGTTCGACATTTCGCCCGAGCGGAACATGCCAATGAACAGCGGCCAGCTCAGGTAGGCGATGGTCAGCATCACCGGCAACAGGAAGAAGATCAGCCCGAACAGATCGACGTACACCGAGCCATTGCCCTTGAGGCGGCCGTAGATGATGTCGACGCGCACGTGTTCATTGAGCTTGAGCACCAGGGGGGCGCCCAGCATCACGGTGGCGGCAAACATGTACCACTGGATCTCCAGCCAGCCGTTCGAGCTGATATCCAGCCCATAACGAACAAAAGCATTGCCAGCCGAAATCAGTGCGGCGGCCAACACCGTCCACGCGGCAAGCTTGCCTAACTGCTGGCTGATCCAATCCATGCCAAGCGCGAGTTTGAGGAGTACGGACACAGTAAATCTCCAAAAAGCGAAAGTGAAGCCTCAAAGGCCGCCGGAGAACTTCTGCGCTGCACGCATGAAGTGGCATCCATTGGCATCACAGCCGTGTAAGGCGTGCGTCAGAAAAAACACAGCGCACATACAGAAACACGCAGCGCGCGCACAGAGGCGAAGGGCTGCGTGTTGGAACTGCAAGGCGTCGATTGTAGGGGGGTGTAAGTGTCTGAAAATCATCGAATCACACGGGTAAACCCGTGTTTTGTCGACCGTAAAGGTCCGCTTAGCCATCTTTACTTTCGGCTTGCTGCAGCGGTCGCGCTGTAGCGCTTTGCAGGCGAGATGGGAATAATGGGCTCATGTCCTTCACGTTC
This sequence comes from Variovorax sp. HJSM1_2, assembly GCF_049316285.1. Classification (NCBI taxonomy): domain Bacteria; kingdom Pseudomonadati; phylum Pseudomonadota; class Betaproteobacteria; order Burkholderiales; family Comamonadaceae; genus Variovorax; species Variovorax sp. HJSM1_2. The sequence continues at coordinate 5,479 of NZ_JBMOXA010000021.1, forward strand.
ACTTTACCTGCCACACCGGCCGCCATCGACTCACCGGATATGCGTCGTGCCGGACGCGACTTGCTGTCGTTGGCGTTGATGGATGCACGCAACCACACGCTGCATCTGCTCGACCAGTTTGAGCCGCAGGTGGCCCCAACCGGCGCGGTCAACGAAGTGGTGCCGCCGCCGCTGTGGCTGGCTGGCCACGTGGGCTGGATGGCCGAAGCCTGGATAGGCCGCAACACCCAGCGCAGCCAAGGCCCGGAATGCCCGTCCCAGCCCACGCGCCTGGCGTCGATTGCGCCCAATGCCGACCGCTGGTGGAACCCGGAGCAAATGCATCCGCCCGCGCCCGACATGGCGATCACCAAGAATTTCTTGTTAGAGACTTTGGAGAGCACGCTCGAGCTGCTGGAAAAGTCGCCCGAAGACGACAACGCACTCTACTTCTACCGTCTGGCGCTGTTCCATGAAGACATGCGCGGCGAGCAACTCATCACGCTGGCGCAGGCGCGTGGTGTGCCGCTGAAGGTGCTGCCGCCGCCAACCATGGTGGCGCGTGAAACCCTGCCCATGCCTGCGGCTGAATGGCAACTGGGCTCGCCCGTGGGCGGGTTTGTGTTTGACAACGAGAAGTGGACACACCCACAAGCCGTGGCCGAGTTCGACATCGACGCCCAGGCGGTGAGCTGGGCGCAGTATGTGGAGTTTGTCGACGACGGCGGTTATGAAAACCCCGACTACTGGCGCCCAGAAGGCTGGTCCTGGCTCAAGGCGCATGTGGCGCGCACCGGCCGGCGCGGGCCCCGTTATGTGGAGCAAATCGGCGTGAGCACCGGTGCCGTGCTGCAGCGGCGCTTTGGTGCCGCCGTGCGTTTGGCGCCAGCACAGCCGGCCATGCACATGAGCTGGTGGGAAGCCGACGCCTGGTGCCGTTGGGCCGGCCGCCGCCTGCCGACCGAGGCCGAATGGGAGATGGCCGCGATGACGGCGGGGCGCCGTGGTTTCCGCTGGGGCGATGTGCACGAGTGGACGGCCGATTTCTTCATGCCCTGGCCGGGCTTCAAGGCCGACCCTTGGGAGACGTATTCGGCCCCCTGGTTTCAGCGTGCGCGCACCTTGCGCGGCGCATCGTTTGCGACCCGGGCGCGCATGAAGCACCCCAAGTTCCGCGGTTTTGCCATGCCCGGCGATGATGTGCGCTTTGTCGGATTTCGCTCTTGCGCTATTTGAAGGTTGCTACATAAGCAGTAGGCAACTACGCTTTTCTATAGCGCATATGCGCCCGATAAGGCTTTGGTGGAGTGCGGCGATCAGCTCACTTCGCCCATTTGGCTTTGCAGGTAGTTCTGCAGTCCCACCTTGTCGATCAGGTCGATCTGGGTTTCCAGGAAGTCGATGTGTTCTTCGGTGTCGTCCAGGATCTCTTGCAGCAGGTCGCGCGAAACGTAGTCACGTACCGATTCGCAGTAGGCGATGCCGGCCTTGATGGTGGCCTGTGCACCAGTCTCGGCTTTCAGGTCGCAGGCCAAGGCTTCGGGCACGTTTTCACCGACCAGGATTTTCGCCATGTCTTGCAGGTTGGGCAGGCCGTCGAGCATGAAGATACGGTCCATCAGCTTGTCGGCGTGTTTCATCTCGCCTATAGACTCCGAATATTCCTTCTTCGCCAGCTTGTCCAGACCCCAGTGTTTGTACATGCGGTAGTGCAAGAAGTACTGGTTGATGGCGGTGAGTTCGTTTTTCAGTTGAGCTTGCAGGTGCTCAATGACTTTGGGATCGCCTTGCATAGTGGATTCCTCGCAGTGTTTGTTATTCGGCTATCGGCGGGATTTTCGTCCACCGCCTGGCATTTTCCAAGGTGGCCGAAGCAATAGCCCTGTTCATGCGCTCGGACTGCGAACGGGACTGATAGGCGTTCTTGTCGCGCTGCCCATGCGCAGCAAAACGCCATGAAAAAAGGGCGCTAGCCTTTCGACCAGCGCCCTTTGCTACACAGCAGCGAATCAGGCCGGAGCCGACTCGCGGATCAGGTAGTCAAACGCACCCAGCGCAGCCTTGGCGCCATCACCGGCGGCGATGATGATCTGCTTGAACGGCACCGTGGTGGCGTCGCCTGCGGCAAACACACCGGGCAGCGAGGTCTGGCCCTTGGCGTCGACGATGATCTCGCCGTGTTTGCTCAACTCGACCGTGCCCTTGAGCCAGTCGGTGTTGGGCACCAAGCCAATCTGCACAAACACACCTTCGAGTTCCACCGTGTGGACTTGCTCGCTGATGCGGTCCTTGAACACCAGGCCGTTGACCTTTTGGCCGTCGCCGGTGATCTCCGTGGTTTGCGCATTGACGTGCACGGTCACGTTGGCCAGGCTGGTCAGCTTGCGTTGCAACACGGCGTCGGCGCGCAGTTGGTCGCCAAACTCGATCAGCGTGACGTGGCCCACGATGCCGGCCAGGTCAATCGCTGCTTCGACACCGGAGTTGCCGCCGCCGATCACCGCCACGCGCTTGCCCTTGAACAGCGGGCCATCGCAGTGCGGGCAGTAGGCCACACCCTTGTTCTTGTATTCCTTTTCGCCGGGCACGTTGATGTTGCGCCAGCGTGCGCCGGTGGAGATGATGACCGAGCGGCTCTTCAAGGTGGCGCCGCTTTCCAGCTTCACTTCCAGCACACCGTCTTGCGGCACCAGGGCTGCAGCGCGCTGCAGGTTCATGATGTCCACGTCATAGTTGCGCACGTGTTCTTCCAGTGCGTGGGCAAACTTTGGTCCTTCGGTTTCTTTCACCGAGATGAAGTTTTCAATGCCCAGCGTGTCCAGCACCTGGCCGCCAAAACGTTCCGACGCCACGCCGGTGCGTATGCCCTTGCGTGCGGCATACACGGCGGCTGCGGCACCGGCTGGCCCACCACCGACGATCAGCACGTCGAAGGCTTCCTTGGCGCTGATCTTCTTGGCTTCGCGTTCGACGCCGCTGGTGTCGATCTTGGCCAGGATTTCTTCCAGCGTCATGCGGCCTTGGCCGAATTCGGTGCCGTTCAGGAACACGGTAGGCACGGCCATGATCTGGCGCTCGGCCACTTCGGCCTGGAACAGCGAGCCGTCGATCATCGTCGCCTTGATGCGCGGGTTCTGGATCGCCATCAGGTTGAGTGCCTGCACCACGTCCGGGCAGTTGTGGCAGGTCAGCGAGACGTAGACCTCGAACTCGAAGTCGCCGTCGAGTGCGCGGATCTGTTCCAGCACGGCGTCTTCGACCTTGGGTGGGTAACCGCCGGTTTGCAGCAGGGCCAGGATCAGCGAGGTGAATTCATGTCCCATGGGCAGGCCGGCGAAACGCGGGCCGTGGCTTTCGCCCGGGCGGTTGATGGAGAACGATGGCTTGCGGTGGCTGTCGTCTCGGCTCTCGATCACGGTGACCAGAGAGGAGGTTTCGGCAACGTCGTTCAGCAGCTCCAGCACTTCACCAGAGGCCTTGCTGTCGTTGACAGACGCGACGATTTCGAGCGGCTGGTTGATCCGTTCGAGGTAACTTTTCAATTGGGCTTTGGTGTTGGCGTCAAGCATGATGAACTTCCATTGCAAACGTTTAGGGGAAAAAAAACCCGAGCGCACAGCGCCCGGGTTTAGGGCGATGGTGGTCGCTTAGATCTTGCCGACGAGGTCGATCGATGGCGTCAGCGTGGCGGCGCCTTCGTTCCACTTGGCTGGGCACACTTGGCCTGGGTGGGCGGCGGTGTATTGGGCTGCCTTCAGCTTGCGCAGCGTTTCTTTCACGTCGCGGGCGATTTCGTTGGAGTGGATTTCAGCGGTCTTGATCGTGCCTTCTGGGTTGATCACAAACGTCCCGCGCAGTGCCAGGCCTTCTTCGGGGATGTGCACGCCGAAAGCGTTGGTCAGCGTGTGGGTTGGGTCGCCCACCAGTGGGAACTTGGCCTTGCCAACTGCGGCGGAGGTTTCGTGCCACACCTTGTGCGAGAAGTGTGTGTCGGTGGTCACGATGTAGACCTCGGCGCCGGCCTTTTGGAATTCAGCGTAGTTGTCGGCTGCGTCTTCGATTTCGGTGGGGCAGTTGAAGGTGAAGGCTGCCGGCATGAAGATCAAGACAGACCATTTGCCCTTCAGGCTTTCGTCGCTGACGGTCACGAACTTGCCGTTGTGGAAGGCTTCGGTCTTGAAGGGCTGGACTTGGGTGTTGATCAGGGACATGTAACTTCCTTAGTGGTTGATGAAATCGGTAACGAGTTGATATTGTATAGCTCTTGAATAACTAGTTTCAATAGAAAATAACTATTAAACTCTATGCTCTCACCTATGAGCGCGATCTAAAACTGCCGGCAAAGATGTAACAAAATTAATCCTTACAATTTATGGGATGAGAATTGTTCGCATATACTGCGGCGATCCGTAGCTAGCCACCATCGCGTCACGACAAGCCAAGCGCCTGTCTAGTACCTGCAGCCAGCCTTGATTTTTTCAACTGCACTGCTGGACTCCACGTGGCCTCACTTCGTCTGCCTTCTCAATTTTCGGCGCCCTTCGCGCTGCGCGAAACCTGCCTCATCGTCGGGCTTTTGTGTGTCTCCGCCATGGCGACCGCACAAACCCAAACGGCCTCACCAGCGATGGCGCCTGCATTAAAAGAAGTGGTCATCAGCGGTTCGCGCACGGAACAAGACCCGGATGAGTTGCCCATGAGCATTGACGTGTTCAATCTCAAGGACCTGGAAAACGGCCAGATCCAAGACATTCGCGACGTGGCTGCCGACCTGCCCAACGTGACCGTGCCACGCGCCCCGGCGCGTTTCGCCATTGGCGCGCAAACTGGCCGCGACCAGAACTCCGGTTTCAACATCCGTGGCCTGGGCGGCAACCGGGTGTTGATGCTGGTGGACGGCATCCGCCAACCGCTGAGCTACACCTTCCCCAGCGAAAGCGCGGTAGGGCGCGACTACATCGATATCGGCTTGCTCAAGCGTGTGGAAATCGTGCGCGGCGCCACTTCTGCGCTGTATGGCTCTGACGGTGTTGCCGGCCTGGTGAACTTCATCACCAAGGATCCGGCCGACTACCTGGCCAATGGCAAAACCTTTGGTGGCTCTGCGAATGTGGGCTACAGCAGCGACCGCGACGGTTGGAAAACCGGCGTCACCATGGCGGGCCGCGGCAACGATACGTTGTCGTGGTTGTTCTCGGGCAACCTGAGCGGCGGTGATGCGATTGACAACATGGGCACAAACGACGCTGCTAATAGCAACCGCACCACACCCAACCCCGAAAAAGACAAAGACCAATCGCTGCTCGGCAAACTGGTGTTCACCCCGGGTGGCGGACAAAAACACGTGTTCACCTTCGAACATGTGGACCACAAGGCGGACTACAACCTGTTGTCCAACATTACCGCACCGTCCACGCCGCCATTGACCGGGACTGCGCTGGCGAATTCCACCATCGCCTCCAACGGCAATACCGAAATGCAGCGCGACCGCCTGACCTGGGATGGCAGCTGGCAACTCGATAGCGCTGCCGCCGACAGGCTGCGCGCCGTGGTCAGCTACCAGGACGCCCAGTCCAGGGAATACTTCTTTCAGGACCGCTACAGCAGCGCCGACCGTTCACGTATCACCGACTACAGCGAGAAAAGCTGGCAACTGAACCTGCAGGCGAACAAACAAGTTCGCATGGGCACGGATGCGGTGCAAAAGATCACCTACGGCTTTGATTACGTCAACAGCAAGATCCGCAACCTGCAAACCGGCACCACGCCGGCAGCCGGCGAAACCTATCCGCTCAAGCGCTTCCCGGACACCACCGAATCTAGCGCCGCGCTGTATGGCCAGGATGAAATCGTGATGGGCGCGTGGAGCATCACGCCGGGTGTGCGTGTGGACCACTTCAAGATCGACGCCAGCCAGCAGGGCTTCAGCAACCCGGTGACGTCCATGTCCGACACCGCCGTCTCGCCTAAGCTGGGCGCGCTGTTCCGTGCGAATGAGGTGTGGAGCGTCTACGGCAACTATGCCTCGGGTTTCAAGGCACCGAATGCCGGGCAGGTGAATGCTTATTTTGCCAACCCGCAAGCCAACTACCGCAGCATTCCGAATCCGAATCTGAAGCCTGAGAAGAGCCAGAATTTTGAGATCGGCACCCGTGGTCGCCTGGCCAATCTGTCGCTCGATGTGGCCGCTTTCACCGGTCGTTATAAAGACTTCATTGAAGACTTCCAGCAGGTGGGTGGCAACTTCACGGCCGCCAACCCGGGCATCTACCAGTCCATCAACATCGGCAAGGCGCGTATCAGCGGCTTCGAGATCAAGGGTCGCGCCGACTGGGGCAAGGTGGGTGACGGTCAACTGTCCACACCATTTGCCTACGGCCAGACCAAGGGCGAAAACAGCGACACCGGTGTGGGCCTGAACTCGGTCAGCCCCGAGAGCCTGCTGGTGGGCCTGGAGTACGCCACGCCGGTGTGGAGCACCAAACTCAACGTGCACTACTACGGCGGCAAAGACAAGTCTGACGTGGACCTGGCTGCACAGGCCAACCCCTTCTTGCCACCCTCGGCCACCATTGTTGACCTGAGCGGTCAATGGCGCATCAGCAAAGACCTGCGCCTGACCGCCGGTGTCTACAACCTGACCGACAAGAAATACTGGCAATGGTCCACCGTGGTTGGCCAGTCCGCGACCAGCAGCACCATAGACGCCTACACCCAACCCGGGCGTAACTACCGCGTGGCGCTGATCGCTGATTTCTAAAACAGTCACCGGAGGCCAGCGCCATGGACAAGCCCGAAGATTCCACTCCGCGTGCCGACAACTCAGCCGAGGCCACACGCGACGAGGAGTACGAAATGCCTTGCGCCGAGGCCTTGCTGGCCGGTGCGCTGGCTTTGATGACCGGGCACGCGCAAGCGTGCTGCGACCACCACCGCGACGAACTGGCGCGCAAGATTGTCGACAACCTGTCGGCGCTGTCGCAGCACGCCATGTTGTCGCCCGACTTCAAGTCGGTGGTCTGGAGCCTGCACACACGCTGGGTGCAACACCTGCACAGCCTGGCGCACCACAGCGGCACAGCCGAGCCGCTGCTGGTGCCTGAGGAGCAACGTGTGTTGTGGCACAGCACACCCGAGCTTGTGCAATGAAAAACATAGCGGCTTGCGCTTCCTCCATGGGCGAAAAGCCGATTTTTGTTGTTGATTTTTTGTTTATTTCTTCACACTAAAACCACCACCGCAACCCACCATGAACACCGCCAACCCACTCCTGTCCCAGCCTGCCGAGATCCGCGCCCGTTTTGCCGAACTGCGCCAAGCCGGCAAACGCCACAAAGACGCCGCCGAAAGCCTTGGCCTGACCGAAGGCATGGCCATCGCCGCCCACGTGGGCGCGCATGACAATCTCATCAAGGCCACGCCACTGCGTGCCCAGTGGCTGGAAATCTTGCAAGGTGTACAAGCCTGCGGCCCGGTGCTGGCACTCACGCGCAACGAATCCACCGTGCACGAAAAAACCGGTGTCTACAACAAGGTCAGCGGCAGCGCCGCCATGGGCCTGGCCCTGGATCCAGACATCGACCTGCGCTTGTTCTTCACCAAATGGCACGCTGGTTTTGCGGTGTTCGAGCCTGCAGCTTCGGCTGCCAACCCACCCAGCCAAAGCCTGCAGTTTTATGACGCACAAGGCATTGCCGTGCACAAGATTTTTGTGCGTGACGCCAGTGACCGTGCCGCGTTCAATGCTTTGGTCGAGCGCTTCGCCGATGCCAATGCTGCGCCTGTGCAATACCGGGCCGCCGAAGCCAAGCCGGCCATTGCGGCGGACAGCAGCATAGACGCTGCGGCCCTGGCGGCCGACTGGGGCGCGATGAAAGACACCCACGACTTCTTCGGCCTGCTGAAGAAACATGCGGTGGAGCGCCAGCAATCCTTCCGCCTGATGAACGGCCAGTTCAGCCAGCCGCTGCCGCTGAACACGGTGCGCACTTTGCTCGACGAAGCGGCGATGGACGAGACCAGCATCATGGTGTTTGTTGGCAGCGCCGGCTGCATACAGATCCACAGCGGCCCGGTGCGCCGCATCGAGCCCATGGTCACGCCCACTGCGCAGTGGATCAATGTGCTCGACGCCGGCTTCAACCTGCACCTGCGTGAAGACATGGTGGCCCATGTGTGGGCCGTGCAAAAGCCCACGTCGGACGGCATCGTCACCTCGGTCGAAGTGTTTGACCACACGGGTGAGTTGATGGTGATGTTCTTTGGCTCGCGCAAGCCCGGTACGCCCGAGCTGCAAACCTGGCGCGAGCTGGTGGCGCGTTTGCCGCGTGAAGCCGCCACCGCCGCCGCTTAAAGCCAGCGTCCCATGTCTGCACTGGAGACGGTAGAGATCAAGGCGTTTGTGCCCGCGCGCGACTTTGCGCTGGCCATGCGCTTCTACCAGGAGCTGGGCTTCACCAAGGCCTCTGAAGGGCATGGCGTGGCCTATTTCTACTGCGGCGACTGCAGCTTTCTGCTGCAGCCCTGCGAGCAGGCAGGCTTTGCCGAACAGTTTGTCATGCACCTGCTGGTGCCCGACGTGAAGGCCTGGTGGCAACACGTGGCGCAGGCCGACTTGGCGGCGCGTTACCAGGTCAAGGTCGGCGCGCTGACGGACCAGCCCTGGGGCATGCGCGAGTTTGTGCTGCACGACCCCAGCGGTGTGTTGTGGCGCATCGCACAAAACCTCGGGCCGCCCGTGGCCCATGCCGCTGATGCAGCTTCCTGAAGTTCAGAACGAGTATTGAAGATGAAGAACACCCCCCACGCCCAAGCTCCGTTTCCCATCAAGCGCCGCCAACTGCTGGCGGCGGCTGGCGCCGTGGGCGCAAGCCTTTGGCTGCCAGCCCATGCCCAGACCGCCAAGCTGCCGCGCCTGGTCACGCTGGGTGGCGCCATCACCGAAGTGGTCTACGCACTGGGTGCAGAAGGCCAACTGGTGGGCACCGACACCACCAGCCTGTTCCCACCTGCAGCGTTGAACACACCCAAGGTCGGCTACATGCGCAGCCTGTCGGCAGAGGGCCTGTTGTCGCTTAAACCCGATGCGGTGATCGGCACCACCGAGGCCGGCCCGGTGGTGGTGCTCGACCAATTGCGCAGCGCAGGTGTACGTGTAGACCTGATCGAGGCCGACCACAGCTGGGCCGAAGTGCAACGCAAGATCCAGGCGGTGGGCCGCAGCGCCGCGCGCGAGCCACAGGCGAAAGCGCTGCAGGCCAAGCTGGATGCCGATTGGGCCGTCGTGCAAAAGGAAGTGGCCGATGCGGTGAAGTCGCGTGGCCGCAAACCCAAGGTGTTGTTCATTCTGGCGCATGGTGCCAGCCCGCAGGTGGCAGGCGGCAAAACGGCTGCAGACGCCATGATCAACTTTGCGGGCGGCATCAACGTGATGACCGGCTTTAATGGTTATCGCGCGATGACGGCCGAGGCCATGGCCGCCGCCGCGCCCGACTTTGTGCTCACCAGCACACAGGGCATTGAAGCCCAGGGCGGTTTGGAAAAGTTCTGGGCGCGCCCTGAGCTGGCACTCACCCCGGCTTTCAAGAAGCGCGCCCTGGTGCAGCTGGATGCGCTGGAGCTCATAGGCTTCGGCCCGCGCCTGCCGCAAACCGTGCGTACCCTGTGCCAACAATTGGTGTTGGCATGAGTGCTGCGCGGGTAGGTGAATTCCTGGCCTGGGGTGATGGCAGCCAGGGCGGCCTGTCTTTGCCTACACCAGCGCTGGCTGCCGCACTGCAGGACTGGCAACAAAACCTAGGCTTTACCTTGCGGCAGCACATTCCCGGCGTGTGGGCCATGCTCGCCTGTGGTGGCTTACGGGTGCAGCTCTGGCAGCAACTGGCCGACCAGCCGCTGCTGCAGCCCGTGCAGCTGCGCGTGGTGGTGCGTGATGTGTTTCACCTGCACAGCCGCCTGGCCTACCAGGCCTGCACACCGCTGTCTGGCGCGCCGCAGCGTACGCCGCTGGGTTCGTGGGAATTCAGCCTTTTGGACCGCGATGGCAACAGCCTGCAGCTGGTGCAATGGCCCCATGATGTCAACCATCTGCAGGTGGCGCGTGCCTTGGCGGCGCGCCCGTCTTCAGCCCGCATTTCCTCCGTGTGGCAGCCGATGCGTGGGCCACAGCGGCCGGCATCCGGCCCTGCGGCGGCGTAAGGCGCAGACCGTATGAACGCCATCGCCAACCAAGCCGCTGTGCCAAACACCCGGCGGCTCACGGGCAAAACCGTACTCTGGCTGGGGGCCGCACTGGTGCTGGCCAGCCTGGTCGCGGCCAGCGCGCAGGGCGCCTACGCCATTGCGCCACTGGATATCCTGAAAACCCTTTGGGGCGCGCTGTTTGGCGGGCTAGACGGTTCGCCCGAGCAGCTCGTCTTCATGAACATTCGCCTGCCGCGGCTGCTTTTGGGCGTGGCCGCAGGCGCCGGCCTGGGCCTGTCGGGGGCGTTGATGCAAGGCATCTTTCGCAACCCCCTGGCCGATCCCGGCCTCATTGGTGTGAGCAGCGGCGCCGCGCTCGCTGCAGGCGTCACCATCGTCCTGGGCAGCAGCTATTTCCCCGACCTGCCACGCACGGTGGGCAGTTGGCCGCTGGTGCTCATGGCCTTTGGCGGCGGCATGGCGGTCACGTTGCTGATCTACATGTTGTCGCAGTCCGAGGGCGGCACCCGCATCAGCCTGATGCTTTTGGCCGGCATCGCCATCAACGCCCTTGCGGGCGCGGGCCTGGGCTATCTCAACTTCCTGGCCACAGACGAGCAATTGCGCAACATCCAGTTCTGGATGCTGGGCAGCCTGGGCGGCGGGCGCTGGAGTGCTGTGCTGCTGGTGTTCAGTATTGTTTTGATCGCTATCTCCGCAGGCCTGTTCTGCGCCAGGCCGCTGAATGCGATTGCATTGGGTGAGGCGCAAGCGGCGTTGCTGGGGGTGGATGTGGAGCGCATCAAGCGGCGCGTTGTGCTGGTCACCGCGATGGCGGTAGGAGCCATCACCGCCACCACCGGCATCATTGGTTTTGTCGGCCTGCTGGCGCCGCACTGCATACGCCTGATCGCCGGGCCCGACCACCGCATCGTCCTGCCCGGCTCGGCCATGCTGGGGGCGGCCCTGGTGCTGCTGGCCGACGCCGTGGCGCGCACCATCGTGCAGCCGGCCGAGTTGCCGTTGGGTGTGTTGACCGCGTTTGTGGGTGTGCCGTTTTTCCTGCTGTTGTTGCGTCAGTTCAAGGGGCGGGTGTGATGGCGGCCGTGATGTCTGAATCATTACCCCGGCAAAGCTTGGGTGGCAGCCTGCAAGCCGACCGCGTAGGCCTGCGTCTGGGCGGCAAGACGGTGCTGCAGCCCTGCAGCCTGGTGATCCCGTCGGGGCAGGTTACCGCCATTCTGGGCCCCAATGGAGCGGGCAAATCCAGCCTGCTGAGCTTGTTGTCGGGCCAGCGCGCACTGCAGTCGGGCACGGTGCGCATCAACGGCACTGCGCTGGGCGAGCGCTCCGCCGCCGAATGGGCACTGCGCCGCGCGCTGCTGCCGCAAGACACCGCCACCGCATTCGACTTCTCGGTGCGCGACGTGGTCGAGCTGGGACGTTTTCCGCACCGCCGTCAACCGAGTGTGGATGAGGCCCGCATCATCGACGACGCCCTGCGTTTGACCGATGTCTACGCGCTGCAGCACCGGGTGCTGAATTCACTCTCGGGTGGCGAAAAGGCGCGCGCCCAATTGGCCCGTGTGCTGGCGCAGATCTGGCTGCCGCGCGCCGATGGCCAGCCGCGCTGGCTGCTGCTCGACGAGCCCACCGCCGCGCTCGACTTCTCACACCAGCACGGAGTGCTGCAAGCCGTGCGTTCGTGGGCGGTAGAGCAGGGCGTGGGCGTGGTGGCGGTGCTGCACGATGTGAACCTCGCGCTGCGTTACTGCGACCAGGCCGTGGTGCTGCACCAGGGCGCCATCCACTGCCAAGGCCCGGCACGCGAAGTGCTGACACCGCAGCGCCTGGCCGATGTATGGGGTGTGCACGCCGAACCGGTGGTTGCGCAGGATGGCATGGGGCAGTTGCTGATCACGGCTTGATTTTGCGGGCACGCAGCTTTACGCCTGCACCACCTGTTGCGCCTCTGGCTGGCGCCAGCGCTACTCGTGTACCTTGCCCCGCCCGGCCTTGATGTCGGACCGTGTGGACTTGCTCTTCAAGCGCCGCTGCTGGGAGCCATAGGTCGGCTTGGTGGGTTTGCGGGTGGTGGGGACGTGTGCAGCGGCGGCGACAAATGCTTGCAGCCGCGCCAATGCCGCAGCCTTGTTTTCCTCCTGGCTGCGGGACTCCTGCGCCTTGAGGAACAACACGCCGTCCTTGGTCACGCGCGAGGCGGGCAGTGCCAGCAAGTTGTTTTTGATGGCTTCTGGAAGCGACGAGGCGTGGATATTGAAGCGCAGATGCACGGCGCTCGACACCTTGTTCACGTTCTGCCCGCCCGGGCCTTGGGCGCGCATGGCGGTGAATTCGACTTCTTCTGGCACAACGATGGGCGGCATGTGAGGTGTGGGCTTTGTACCCAGGCATTGTCACTGCCCCGATTCCTATTGGTGAAAATCTCTTACATGTAGCCTTAAAAAAGTGCTATGGGCTCCGCGACAATAAGGGGTCACCACCGGAAATCCCATGTCATCCACGAAATTTGCCCTCCTGCCCCTCGTATTCGCCATAGCCGCAGGCACCCTGGTGCCCAATGCACCCACTTTTGCAGCCGAGCGCCGCGCAGCCAAGCCGGCTGCGAGCAAAAAGCCCGCAGTTGAGGCCCTGCCGCCATTGGCCGGGCAATCCGCTGTGGCCAGCGGTGCGCCAGCCATCCCCGCCAAGGCCTGGCTGGTGATGGACGCCGACTCCGGAGAGGTACTCGCCTGGGCCAACCCCGACGAAGCGCTGCCGCCAGCGTCGCTCACCAAGATGATGACCAGCTTCCTGGTCGAGCAGGCCCTTCGTTCGGGCAAGCTCAAGAAGGACGAGCTGGTTTCCGTCAGCGAGAACGCCTGGTGCCGCGGTTCGAGCACCGAGTCGTGTATGTACCTGCCGCTGAATGGCCAGGCGACGGTGATTGATCTGCTGCGTGGCATCGTCATCCAGTCGGGTAACGACGCCTCCAAGGCCATCGCCGAGCACATGGCGGGTTCCGAAGCCGGCTTCGCAAAGCTCATGAACGCCGAAGCCAAGCGCCTTGGCATGACGAACACAAATTTCGTCAACCCCACGGGCCTGCCCGATCCAGCGCACAAGGCTTCTGCCCGAGATCTGGCCATCCTGGCGCGCGCCATCATCCGCGACAGCGCCGACTACTACTCGATCTACGCCGAGCGTGAGTTCAAGTACAACGGCATCAAACAAGGCAACCGCAATGCCTTGCTCTACACCGACCCCACGGTTGATGGCTTGAAGACCGGCCACACCGAGGAAGCCGGTTACTGCCTGGTGACCTCCAGCAAGCGCAACGACATGCGCCTGATCACGGTCATTCTCAACACCAACAGCGCCAAGGCGCGCGCCGACGAAAGCCGCAAGCTGCTGAGCTGGGGTTTCAGCCAATTCGAGAAGGCCACGCCGTTCCAGCCGAACACCTTGGTGACGAATGCCAAGATCAGCTACGGCAAGGCCGACACCGTGGCCGCCGGCCTGGGAGCGCCATGGACGCTGACCGTGCCACGCGGTCAGAAGGTGCAGACCTCGGTGCAGTTGAAGGCCGATCTGGAAGCGCCGATTGCCAAGGGCGCCGTGATCGGCAAGGTGATCGCAGAGTCCAACGGCAAGCCGATTGGCGAAACACCGCTGATCGCGCAGGCGGATGTGGAGCGCGCGGGCTTCATGCAACGTTTGTGGCAACGCCTGGTCAAGTAACCTGGCCTTGTATCAAGCGGCTGGCCGCGCCAGTGTGCCGGGGGTGATCCGGGCGTGATGAACGCACCGGCCTGGGCACACGGCGCTGGCTGGTTTACTCGGCGCGAATGTTCGCGTCTTCTATCACCTTCTTCCACTTTGCCGCTTCTTTTGCGGCGAAAGCCATCGCTTCTTCTGCCGTGCCACCCGCTGGTTTGATGCTGAGCTCGGCCAGTTTGTCCTTGGTCTGTTTCTCGTTCAGCACGTAGTTGAGCGACTTGTTCAATTTGCCGGTCACGTCTGCGGGTGTGCCGGCTGGCACCAGCAGCGTGTACCAGACCACCATTTCAAAATCCTTCAGGCCTGATTCACTCACGGTGGGCAGGTCGGGGAACATGGGCGAGCGCTGCAGCGACGTCATGGCGATGGCGCGCAGCTTGCCGGATGCGATCAGCGGCATGGCTTCGGGGGCCAGGATCAGCATGAAGTCCACGTGGCCTGCCATCAGGTCCTGGACGGCCGGCGCACCGCCCTTGTAGGGGATGTGCACGGCCTGCACACCGGCCGCTTTCAAAAACAGTTCGGTGGCGAGATGGTTGGGTGTGCCTGCGCCCGGCGACGCGTAGTTACGCCCAGGGTTGGCCTTCAGGTAGCTGAGGAACTCGGCCAGGTTTTTAGCGGGCACGTTGGGGTTGACGGCGATCATGCCCGGCACGTCGGCCACGCGGCCCACGGCGGTCAGTTCCTTGGTCGCATCGAACGGCAGTTTGGGGAACAGCGTGGGGTTGATGGCCTGCGTTGTGAGCGTGACCAGCAGCAGGGTGTAGCCGTCGGCCGGCGACTTGGCGACGGCGCCGGCACCCACGGCTTCGGCGGCGCCGGGGCGGTTGTCGACCACGACCGGCTGGCTCAGATTCTCCGATAGCCGCTGGCCCAAGAAGCGCGCCAGCACATCGGTTGTGCCCCCCGGCGCATAAGGCACCACAATCTTCACCGGCTTGGTGGGGTAGTCGGCGGCGGCGGCCAGTGTGGCCCAGGCTGACAACGCTACCCATGCAATCATCCTTCGGGTCAATGTGCTCATGTCTTCCTCGTTGTAGGTATCGGTGGCTAAAGGGATGCGGCGTGGTGCCGCTGCGGCTCTTCTGCTCCTGCGGAGAGAATTTCTTCTATGAGGCGATGGGTCAGCAGTGCTTCGCGTCCGCTGACGGTGGGTGCGTGCCCATGGGTGATGGCGTCCAGGAAATCGCGGTGCAGCGCGGTGTGGGCCTCGGGCGAAAAGTCCATGATGGAGTCTCCGCTGCCGGTCTTGGCGTCGCCCTCTACCACCTCGGTTCGCCCATCGTGGTGCTGCACCTGCAAACGGCCGCCGACCAAAGACACATTGGCGTGGCTGAACACCAGTTCCATCGACTCCGGGCGACCGGGGTACATGGCGGTGCTGGCCATGAGGTTGCCCGGTGCACCGTTGCCCAGGGTCAGCAATGCGGACACAAAATCCTCGGTTTCCATCTGGTGGGTGGCTGTGGTCACGACTTGTGCAGCCACGACTTTGCGCACCCCCACAAGGCTGCGAAACAGATCAATCGAGTGGATGGCCTGCGTCAGCAACACACCGCCGCCGTCGCGCTCCAGCGTGCCGCGTCCCGGCTGGTCGTAGTAACCGGCTTGCGAGCGCCACCACGGCACCTGGAGAATGCCGGCCTGCAACGGGCCGAGTTCGCCTGCGTTCAGCAACTCACGCAGGCGCACCGCTGCGGGGCGGAAGCGATGCTGCAACACCACCCCAAAACACAGCCCGCTGGCATCGGCGATCTGCACCAATTCTTCTGCGCGTTGCAGCGAGACGTCGAGCGGCTTTTCAACCAGTGTGTGTTTGCCTGCCGCAAGTGTTTGTCTGGCAATCGCCAGATGGGTGTTGGCCGGCGTCGCCAACACCACGGCCTGCACGGCCGCGTCTGCCAGAACCTCGTTCAGATCGCTGGTCAGCCGCACGTTCGCCAGCAGCAAGCTCTGGCGCTTCTGATGCACCTGGCCCACTTTGGCGATGTCTCGGGTCACACACCAGCGCAGATCCATGCGCTCTTGCAAGGCACTGAAACTCGCCAGATGCGGTTCTGCGCCGGGGCCCAGACCCACCAGCGCGACGCCAATTTTTTTCATCACGTATTTCCTTTTGATGCCAGTGCGTCCGCTTCAAGTGCCAGCCGGCACACGGTGAAGGCGTGTGTATGCGAGATTGCCGTTTCGGTGCGCTCCTGCACATCCTGGATCAGCTTCTTGAAGAAGGTGATGGGCTCGTCCTGGCAGTCGATATGGCGTGTGCCCTGGCGGTCGCACAAAAACAAGTGGTCCGTGCCGCTGCGTCCCTGAATGTCCAGGTACTTGCGCAGCTCGATGTAGCCCTCGGTTCCGGTGATGAACAAACGACCGTCGCCCCAGGTCGGCAGGCCGTCCGGTGTGAACCAGTCGACACGAACATAGCCGCGTGAGAGATTGGTCTTGGATTTCAACGCCACTTCGCCGAAGTCTTGAAAGTCCGGCCGCGTGGCATGGCCGAAGTGCGCCACTGCGGCGTGGCTGATCTCGGCATCGGCCGAGTGGGTAAGTGTGAGGAACTGGTCGATTTGATGCGAGGCAATGTCGACCAGAATGCCGCCGTAATGGGACTTGTCGAAGAACCAGTCGGGACGAATCGATGCGTTCAGGCGATGTGGGCCCAAGCCCAGGGTTTGGACCACCTGACCAATCGCGCCCTGTGTGATCAGTCTTTGCGCCATCGCAACCGAGGGCACAATCATGCGCTCTGAAAAACAGATAGCAAAGCGCCGGCCGGTCTCTTTCACAACCGCTTCTACCTGCTGCAACTGGTTGCGGTCCGTCACGCCGGGCTTGTCGCTGAGCACATCCTTGCCATGCCGCATGGCTTTTATTGCGATCTCCGCCCGCTGCGCTGGGACCGCCGCTGTCACGATCAGCGCAATGCTCGGGTCTTCATAAAGTTGCGCTGCGGAGTCGACTGCGCGAAGTTGCGGAAACCGGCTTTGAATGCCCTCCAGTACCTTGGCATCGGTGGACGTAGACAGATAACCGGCACAGTGTGCACCCTCGCGCAGCAGCCCCTCGATGAGGTGGTAGATATGCCTGTGGTCGGCGCCAACAACTCCGAAAGTGATCATCCGTTCAACTCCAGGTAGGGGGTGCTGCTGGCTCTAAGGCGGCCCCAAGCCACACACTGCAAGACGGCGCTGCTGGCCAAGGTGGCAGCTGGATTCGTACGAGTCGGCCCTGAAAACCGATGTAATCGGTATTCAGGAAAACCTTGCGCCTTTCACACGTGCCGCAACTGTTATCGATATTCATCAACCCGTTGGTTTCAGCAAAAGACAAGGGATTGATCGGCAGATCAAGCTGACTTTCTAGTCTTCACTTGGCTGATAGTGATCGATAACATTTGCTCGGTCAAGGAGACAAGTCCTAGAACTTACCCTAGCGCCAACGGCCGGATTGCGGCTCCGGCAGATGGCACAGGGTGTAGGTCTGGCTGATGGGGCAAAGTTGCGTGGTTCCAGGTCAAAGTCCAGCGACTTTGCGCTGCTGCAGAACGTTACCAAGCCTTAACTTCTCCCGCACGGACCCTGCTTGATTGCATTGCGCTTTTTGTTCCTTGCGGCATAAGGCTTTTTCTCACAGACCAAGGTCAGACAATCCAGGGTGGTCATCTGGCCGACGACCCAGGGGCCAATGGAACTTCCGCTCTGATTCCTTGATAGGCATGTCATTGATGCATGCGAATCGTCGGCGCATGAGGCCGTCGGCCTCAAATTCCCAGTTCTCGTTCCCATACGAACGGAACCAGTTCCCGGCGTCGTCGTGCCACTCATAGGCATAGCGAACTGCGATGCGGTTTTCTCCATACAACCAAAGCTCTTTGATGAGCCTGTAGTCAAGCTCCTTCTTCCACTTTCTCTCAAGGAAAGCCTGGGCCTCGGCTCGACTGTTCGCGAACTCCGCCCGATTGCGCCATTTCGTGTCCAGGGTGTAGGCCGTCGCGACCTTGGCCGCGTCCCGCGTGTTCCAGCCGTCTTCGGCCAAGCGGACTTTTTCAATAGCGGTTGCGAGTGAGAACGGGGGAAGGGGTGGGCGAGTTTCCATGATGTGACCTCTTGAAGTGATGTGGAACGATCTGTCTACGTACGAAATGTAGCGCAGGTGGAACGACCTGTCTACAATGTCTGCATGAAAACTTCTGAACAATCTTTGGAGTCATTGCCGCCGCGGGAGCGCATCCTGGTGGCAGCCCATGCTCTGTTCTACGGAGAAGGCATCAGGGCTACAGGTGTTGACAAGATCATTGAGCGGTCGTCTGTCAGCAAGGTCACCTTTTACCGTCAGTACGCAAGCAAAGACGATCTGATCCGTGCTTACCTCGACTACCGCCATGGAAAGTGGATTTCCTGGTTCCAGACCAGCTTGGCTGAAGCCAGCGCCACTGGTCTACCAGCGGTGAACGCGCTCGCACAGACCCTCAAGACCTGGTTCAGCCAACCCGACTTCCGGGGTTGCGCGTTTCTCAATGCAGCCGCTGAACTCGGCTCTTCCGATCCCGAAATCCTCAACACTGTCCGTCGCCACAAGCAAGAGATGTCGTCCGTGCTCGATGAGCTGTTTGGTGGCGATGCCGTGTCTGCGGGACACCCTGTATCGCTATTGATAGATGGCGCTATCGTTCATGCCCAGATGGGTCAGCCGATTGATGAAGTGATGGAGAGCTTTCAAGCCGTGGTCTCAAGAATTTTGCGCAAATAGAGTCGCCAAACGGTTGATGCCTTAGGGCTGGTCTCAGCACGGCGCCACGTGCCGATCGTGTCGGGGCATAAGGCCAAGACAGCAATTGGCCGCCAATTGCAGCCACCAAAGCGTGGGGCTTTACTCGACCGCAACCGCTGCAAAGCGGCTGTCGGCGCAACAAGCAGGCTGGTCAAAATACGCATGAGTGATGGTCGAGGAACCGCCAGGGCAAGCCTGAACCCATGCTTCAAGCCGTGGTATTCATCAATGTGTTGCTGTCGCTACGCAGTGACTCCCCGCGCACAAAGGCCAGCACGGTCGGCAGTACCGGGGCTATCCAGTCCAGGGGCCGGGCCAGGGCGGCAACGGTCGTCACGTGGCCAATATTGTCAAAGAGCTGTATAGCCACCTCGGTACCCCCGGCCCGCAACCGGTTCGCCAGGCCGACGGTGTTGCGTTGCGCGTCCACCACTGTGTCGTTGCGTGCGGCCAGCAGTAAGGTGCGCGGGGCTTTGGTGTTGGCGTAGAAGATGGGCTGGGAATTCGCCGGGGTTTGCGGCCAGCCAAACGCCACCCTTACCTCGGGGTCGCCAATCGGCAAAAAGTCGTACGGCCCGGCCAGACCAATCCAGCCCGCAAGGCTATTGGGTGTTAAACCCAAAGGCGCCAGCCAACGCGGGTCCAGTGCCAGCATGGCGGCGTTGTAAGCCCCGGCGGAATGGCCCATCACCATCACCCGCGCAGGGTCGCCACCCAGGCTGGCTGCATGCGACAAGGTCCATTGCAGGGCCAATGCGCAATCGCCCAGAAAGCCGTCGTAGTGCACGTGGGGGCTCAGCCGGTAGTCGGCCACCACCGCGATGATGCCGTTGGCTGCCAGGGCTTCGCCCACAAAACGATACTCGGCCCGCTCGCCGCGCGTCCAGTTGCCACCGTAAAAAAATAGCACCACTGGTGCATTGCCGGGCACCGTGCCGCTGTCTGGCTGGTACACATCCAGCAGATGCCGCGGATCGGGCCCGTAGGGCACGCCCGTGGGGCCGTGGTAGGAGTCATGGGCCACCAGATGGTCCAGCACCTGGGCAGCAGAACAGCCGGACACCAGGGTCGCGATGGCGGAACCTATGCCCATGAGGCCTAGGCGGCGGTTCATTGGTGTGGAAAGTTTAGAAAGGAAAGGCATGCAGTCCATACGCCATTAAACGGCTTTTGGATGCATACGCGTGCGTCAACCTGGCGTTACTGCAAAAACCGAAACGAGCTTCCGTGGCTTTCCGGTGTCATGTTTTCGGGCAATTGCAAAGGTCGATGTTGAATGGCGCATAGGTCCAGGTACAGCGACTTTCTACAGCTGAACAGGCGGCAAAAAATGCGCCTCTACAGCCTGTGGTCTAGGGTTATCGATAGTTAAATTTTCGATTATCGATAATAAAGTTGCCCCATGTCTGCCATCCCCAGCACCACCGGCCGCAAGAGCCAAGAGGTCTACCAGGCCCTGCGTCGCCAGATCGTTCTGGCCGAGCGCGCGCCGGGCCAGCAACTGGTGGAACTGGACCTGGCCAAGGCCATGGGTTGCAGCCAGAGCACCGTGCGCGAGGCCCTGATGCGGCTGAAGGAAGACGGCCTGATCGTGCGCCAGGGTTACCGCGGCACGGTGGTGGCCGGGGTGTCGGCGGCCGAGGGGCAGGAGGCGCTGGACATCCGTGCTCGTATGGAGTCGCGTGCGGCCTACCTGTCGATTGGCAACTTCACGGCCGAACACATCCAGGGGCTGCGCATGCTGGTGCAGCAGATGGAGGCGGTGGCCGAAGCGGGCGACGAATACGCGCTGTTCGAACTCGACCAGGAATTCCACCGCGCACTCTACGACCGCGCCAACCTGCCGGCGCTGGTGCCGATTCTCGACCGCTGCTCGCTCAGCAGCCACCGCTACAAGATTACCCAGTCGACCACGCGGCGCACCCTGCGCGACACCGCGCTGCGCCACTGGAAGATCATAGAAGCCGTGTTGTCAGGCCGCGCTGCCGAGCTTGACCGCGTGTTGTTCCACCACGTTTCCAGTGTGATTGGCGAGCCCGACGATATGAATTCTTCCACCCCCGAATTACGCATGTCTTCTAGCATGGAGGCCGTGTTCCTGCGCCTGCAAAAAGAAGACGCACACCTGCCCAACCCCATGACCATTCCCCTGGCGCAGGCGCGTTTGAACTTCAATGCCATCAACGAACGTTGGAACCGGCTGGATGGCCTGGACGTGGCGGTGGAGCACTTCACCATTCCCAGTCCATCTGGCGGCATCGCCGGTGTGCGAGTAGCCCCGAAAACGGGCGGCAAGCCGGGTACCCTGGTCTACCTGCATGGTGGCGGCTGGGTGGTCGGCAATCTCAATACCCACATGGGGGCGATGGCGCGGCTGGCGCTGGCCACCGGCATGGTGGTGGTGGGTGTGGATTACCGGCTGGCGCCGGACGCGCCTTTCCCCGCCGGCCTGAATGACGCCGTACGCGCCTGGCACTGGCTGCGCACCGAACAGGCCGGGCTACGCCTGGGCGCACCCTGGGTGGTGAGCGGCGACTCTGCGGGCGCCAACATTGCCCTGTCTTTGATGCTCGACTTGCGCCACGCGGGCGAGGTGTTGCCACACGCCGCCTTGTTGTTCTACGGCGTGTTTTCGGCCGACCACCAAACCGAGTCCCACATGCGCTGCGGAGGTGGGCAGTTTGGTTTGTCTAGCGAAAAAATGGCCTGGTACCGCGCGCACTATCTGAGTGGTGAACGCAACGACGCGAACGACCCGCGGGTGTCGCCGCTGTTGGCCGATGTGGCCGACCTGGCCGGCCTGCCGCCGATCTACCTCAACGCCGCCGGCCTTGACCCGCTGCGTGACGACAGCGTGGCGCTGGCGCGGCGCCTGGAGGCCGCCAAGGTGCCCACGCGACTGAAGATTTTTGACGGTGTGGTGCACGGCTTCATGCAAATGGGCAGTGAACTGCCCGAGGCGCGTGCCGCGTTTGACGACGCTGCCGCCTACCTGCGCACGCTCTGAGTCCATTCAGTCGTTGGGTCAGTAGGGTGGCTTGGACCTGCCCAGTTTTGGTAAGCACATAAAAAGGAGACAAACATGCAATCTTCTCGTCGCCCGTTTCGCCCTTATCTGCGCACGCTCAGTGCGATCAGCTTGGCCTTGACCCTCAGCGCGGGTGCATCGGCACAACAAACCGTCAACTTCTGGTACCACGTGGACAACGCGGAAAACACCAAGATCATGGACGAGTTGGTCAAGAACTTCGAGACCAAGAACCCCAACATCAAGATCAAGGCCGAGAACATTCCGTGGAACAACTACTTTGACAAGTTGTTCATCTCGATTGCCGGTGGCAAGGCGCCGGACGTGGCCGTGACGCGCCTGGCGCTGCAGCCGCAGTTGCTGGAGATGAATGCCATCGAGCCCATCACCAAGCAGCTCGCCACCTGGCCCGGCAAGGCCGACCTGGCACCCAACCTGCTGGACATCAACAAGGCGTCCGACGGCGAGTACTACTACATGCCGCTGCAGTACGTGGCCATCTATCTCTACTACCGCGCCGACCTGTTCGCCAAGTACAACCTCAAACCGCCCGCTACTTGCGAAGACTTCCTCGAAGCCGCCAAGAAGCTCACGCTGCCGGCCAGTGCCAACGGCGGCACCGAGCTGTATGGTTTTGGCATGCGCGGCGGCAAGGGCGGGCACGACAACTGGGGCCCATTTGTGCTGCCGCAAAGCAGCTTCACCCCCGGCGGCATGACCTCGGCCAAGGCCGTGGCCGCCAATAGCTGGTACATAGACCTGCTGCGTAAACACAAGGTGGCACCGCCCTCGGCGCCAAACGATGGTTTTAATGAAATCACCAGCGCCTTCAAATCGGGCCGCACGGCGATGATCTTCCACCACATAGGCTCGGCCAAGAGCATGGCCGATGCGCTGGGCGACAAGGTGTCTGCCGTGCCCGTGCCCTCATGCGGCGGCGCGCGCTGGACCTATTTCGGCGATGAATCGACCACCATGTTCAAGAGCTCGAAGGTGAAAGACGCCGCCTGGAAGTGGATGAGCTTCCTGAGCGAGGGCGATAACAACCTGAGGTTCAACGAGGCCACCGGCCAGCTCACCGTGACCAAGAGCGGATCGGCCAAGGTGCCGCAGCCCGAGCGTTTTGTGAAAGCCACCATGGATTCGCTGGCCTTCGCCAAGCCGCTGCCGCTGGTGCCGCAGACGGCCGACTTCGTCTCCAGCGTGTGGCCCACCACCATGCAGCGCGCGCTGAACGGCGAAATCACGTCGGCGCAGATGATGCAAGAGATCGATAAACACTTCAACACCAAGTAGCTTGACCATGCTTTCTAAGCCATGCCCTTGCCTTGGGCAGGAGGTGCCGTGAGCCAAAAAAAGCACACCAGCATCCTGCCCTATGTGTTGTTGTCGCCAGCGGTTCTGGCCACCGTCATCGTGGTGTTCTACCCCATGGTGCAGGCGGTCATCACCAGCCTCTACAACAACATCTTGTGGAAGCCGCGCGCGGTCAAGTTCATCGGGCTGGACAACTACATCGCCATCTGGCACGACCCGGTGTTCTGGGCCTCGCTGGGCCGCACCGCCATCTGGATAGGCCTGACCGTGCCGCTGCAGTTGCTGCTGGGTCTGGTGACAGCATTGCTGCTGAACCAGACCTTTCGCTGGCGCAGCCTGGCGCGCAGTTTGATCCTGATTCCCTGGGCGTTGCCGAGCGTGGTCATAGGCCTGATGTGGTCGTGGATCTACAACCCGCAGGTCGGCCTGCTCAACGACCTGATGCTGCGCCTGGGCCTGCTGCAAACGGCAGTGCCCTGGCTGGCCAACCCGGGCACCTCGCTCTACGCCATCATCGCCGCGCTGGTGTGGCAGGGCTTTCCGTTCTTCGCCATCATGATTCTGGCCGGCCTGCAGACCATTCCGCACAGCCTTTACGAGGCCGCCGAGATCGATGGCGCCACCGACTGGGAGCAGTTCTGGCACATCACCTTGCCCGCGCTCAAGTCGGTGCTGGTCACGGCGGTGATGCTGCGCATCATCTGGGTGGCGAACTCGATTGACGTGATCTACGTGATGACCGGTGGCGGCCCGGGCTACGCCACACACACGCTGCCGCTGTACGCCCTGAAGCGCACCTACGCCAGCATGGACTTTGGTTATGGCTCGGCGCTGGCCGTGAGTTTCTCGCTGCTGTTGCTGGGCGCGATCTACATGTATCTGCGCCGCGCAGGGAAGGGCATCGAATGAGCGTGCAAAAGCACCAACCTATCCGGCGCTTGTTCACGCTGCACTTGCCGATGCTCGCCATCGTGCTGTTCGCTCTCGGCCCCTATCTGTGGATGCTGATCACTTCGCTGAAGCAGGAGTCGACGCTGTTCTCGCCGGACCGCACGCTGCTGCCGGCCGTGGTCACGCTGGAGAACTATGTGCGCCTGTTCCAGAAAACCACCTTTCTGCACAACCTGGGCCACAGCCTCGTTATCTCCATAGGCACCATGTTTCTGGGCTTGTCGGTCAGCATCACGGCGGCGTATGCGTTCTCGCGTTTTCGTTTTCCCGGCCGGCGTGTGCTGATGCTGCAGTTTCTGCTGGTCAACATGTTCCCCATCGTGCTGCTGATCATTCCGCTGTTCATCATCATGAAGAACCTGGGCCTGCTCGACACCCACCTGGGCCTGATCCTGGCGCATTCCACGTTCTCCATCCCGTTCGCCACGTGGATGATGATCAGCTACTTCGATGCCATTCCGCGCAGCCTGGACGAGGCCGCCATGGTCGACGGTTGCACACCCATAGGCGCCATGGTGCGTGTGGTGTTGCCGCTGACCGTGCCCGGCATCATCGCCACCGGCATCTACATCTTCATCACCTCGTGGAACGAATACCTGTACGCCTCCATTCTCGGCGGGCAGAACGTGCGCACGCTCACGGTGGCCATTCAGACGTTGGTGGGCGAATACGAAATCGCCTGGGGCCTGCTCACGTCAGGCGGTGTGATGGGCGCGCTGCCCGTGACGCTGCTGTTCATGCTGATTCAAAAGCGCCTCGTTGCGGGCATGACCCAAGGTGCGGTCAAAGGCTAGTTTGCAGATCAAAAAGGAGACACATTCCATGAATCCCATAGGCATCATCTCGATGCAATACAACCGCCCCTTTGTGGCCGCAGACTTCAAGCAGTTTGAGCGCTGGAAGGCCGCAGGCTACGACTTCGCCGAACTGCTGGTGCCCGAGCCCGGCGAGCTGGACCTGGCCGCCACACGCCGTGCACTGGCCGATGCGGGCCTGGGTGTGGTGCTGGCCGCACGCGTCAACCTCGACCGTAACCTCACCAGCGACGATGCGGCCAAACGCCAAGCTGGCCAGGACTACCTGGTGTATTGCGCCGAGACCGCACAAGCGCTGGGCGCGCAAATTGTCGGTGGGCCGCTGTACGGCAACCCGCTGGTGTTTGCCGGGCGTGCGCCGCACGTGGTGCCCGAGTCTTTGCGCCAGCAGCGTGTGGACTGGACGGTGCAGGGCCTGAAGGTCGGCGCCGAGGCGGCAGCCAAGTGCGGCATCAAGTTCGGTGTGGAGCCGCTTAACCGCTTCGAGACCGACATCCTGAACACCACCCGCCAAGGTGTGGCGCTGATGCAGATGGTGCAGCACAAGAGCGTGGGCCTGGTGCTCGACACCTTCCACATGAACATGGAAGACGACGACATCTGCACCGCACTGCGCGAAGCCGCTGCGCACATGATCCACTTCCAGGCCAATGAAAACCACCGTGGCTACCTGGGCACGGGCCATATCGACTGGAACCCGGTGGTGCGCACACTGGCCGAAATTGGCTACTCCGGCACCATTTCGTTGGAGCCCTTCCGCCGCCGCGACGAGCGTATTGGCATTCCGTTCGCGCAGTGGAAAGCCCCCGCCAACGACGAACAAACCGAACTCGCCGCCGCCTGCGGCTTCTTGAAAAACCTGATCACCTTGAACGGAGGCCGTAAATGACGTACCGCGTAGGATGGATTGGCTGCGGCCGGCACGCCGAGCAAATGTTGTTGCCTCAGCTCACACGCCATGACGTGGAGCTGGTGGCCGTGTGCGACATCAATACCGAAGCCGCGCAAAAGATTGGCAAACGTTTTGGCGTGGCTCACGTGGGCACCGACTACCGCGCGCTGCTCGATGTGCCAGGCCTCGACGTGGTGGGCATGGCCGTGGGCCCCACACAGCACCGCGACATGGCTATCGCCGCGTTGGAGCGGGGCTGCCATGTTTTCATGGAAAAGCCCACCGGCGCCAACGTGGCCGATGCGCTGGCCATCCAGGCTGCGGCGCAGCGTGCCGGCAAGACCGTGGGTGTGGGTTTCATGAAGCGTTTTGCCACCGCCAATCGCATGGCGCACAACGTGGTGAAGGGCCAGGACTTCGGCGCCGTGGCCGGCTTCTTCGGCGAATACATGACCGCGCCCACCTACTTCAGCGGTAACGTCGACTACACCGGCTTCTACCTGCACCACTGTGTGCACTACATGGACCTGGTGCGTTACTTTGTGGCACCGGTGCTCAGTGTCACCGTGTTCCGCAACGAGATTGCGGCGGGCAAACAACTGATACACGTACACTTCAACTTCGAAGGCGGGGCCATTGGCACGGTGGTCATGGGCACCATCCAATCACGCGGCACACCCATGGAGCGACTGCAAATCATGGGCGACCACCAGCGGGTGGAAGTGAACGGTGTCATCGAAGTGAACCATTTCCGCAACCCACCGTTCAAGGCCGACGACCTGGACGCGGCGCTGAACGACGGTGTCGATACCTTGTCATGGAAGCCCAACTTCACCGCGGCCGCGAATGAAGACTTCAAGGGCTACAACGCGCTCTTCAAGGCCTTCTTCGCGCAACTGGGTGGCGTACAGACTGACCTGCCCACCATCGGTGACGGCGTGGAGGCCATGCGTGTGATGGCCGCCATGTTGGAGGGCATTGCGCAGCCTGGGGTCAACATCCCCGTGCAGCGTTAGGGCGGCGCCATGGCAGAAGTGACGCTGCGGCAAGTCCGCAAAAACTATGGCAACGTGGAGATCATCCACGGCGTTGATCTGGAGATCAACAGCGGCGAGTTCATTGTTTTTGTCGGCCCCTCGGGCTGTGGCAAAAGCACGCTGCTGCGTATGGTGGCCGGGCTGGAAGAAATCTCCGATGGCGACCTGCACATCGGCGGCACACGTGTCAACGACCTGGCGCCGCGCGACCGCGACATTGCCATGGTGTTCCAGGATTACGCGCTGTACCCGCACAAAACCGTGCGCGACAACATGGCCTTTGGCCTGCGCCTGCGCAAGGTGGCCGAGGCCGAGGTCAACAAGCGCGTCAACAGCGCGGCCGAGACGCTGCAGATCACACACCTGCTGGACCGCCTGCCCAAGGCCTTGTCGGGTGGCCAACGCCAGCGTGTGGCCATGGGCCGCGCCATCGTGCGCCAACCCAAGCTGTTTTTGTTCGACGAGCCGCTCTCCAACCTCGACGCGCTGCTGCGCAACCAGGTGCGCGCCGAGATCAAGAAGCTGCACCGGCGTGTGGGCAAGACGGTGATCTATGTGACGCACGACCAGGTAGAGGCCATGACCCTGGCCGACCGCATTGTGGTGCTGCAGGCCGGGCGCATTGTGCAGTTCGGCACGCCCGATGAAATCTACGGCGCACCACAACACCGCTTTGTGGCGGGTTTTACCGGCTCACCGCCGATGAACTTCTTGCCCGCGCGTTTGAGTTCAGAGGCCGGCCAACTGGCGCTGCACATCAGCGGCGGGCCTTCGTTGCTCATTCCTGCTGAGGCCGCTGGCCGCTGGCGCCCACATGTGGGGCAAGAGGTTGAACTCGGCATTCGTCCGGAAAACCTGGCGCTGGCCGATGCGCGCCCGGATTGGCCGGCGGTGGACTGCGAGGTCGAGCTGATGGAGCCGTTAGGCGCCGAAAACCTGCTGACGCTGCGGCTGGGGGCGCAAGAGATCAAAGCGCGTGTGGCGCCCGATGTGCGGCCCGAAGTGGGTGCGCATTTGCGCCTGGCGCTGGACCCGGCGCGGCTGCATTTGTTTGACCTCAAGACCGGGCAGGTGTTGTAGCGCCATGGTCACGCCACGCCTGCACCCCAGTCTTTTGCCGCAGTTGCCCAGTGCCGTAATCCGGCCCCTATACGACCGCGCGGCGCTGCGGCCCGGCATCGTGCACCTGGGGGTGGGCGCATTCCAGCGCGCGCACCTGGGTGTGATCAACGAAGCCGCGGTAGTCGATACCAACGACATGTCCTGGGGCATGGTCGGCGTCTCGCTGCGCCGGGCCGACACGCGCGATGCGCTGCAGCCGCAGGCCGGCCTGTACACCGTGGCCGTGCGGGATGCCGACGAAAAGGGCCAGCCGCGCGAACTGCTGCAGGTGATAGGCAACCTGCTCGAAGTGCTGGTGGCCCCGGAAAACCCGGGCGCGGTGCTGGAGCGCCTGGCCAGCGTGGACACACGCATCATCAGCCTCACCGTCACCGAAAAAGGCTATTGCCACGACCCCGCCACGCTGGCGCTGCGTTGGCAAGACCCAGACATCACGCATGATCTGGCCCACCCATTGCAGCCACGCAGCGCCATCGGCATGCTGGTGCGTGGCCTGGCCTTGCGCCATGCGCGTGGGTTGGCGCCGGTCACGTTGCTGTCGCTCGACAACCTGCCCGCCAACGGCTGCACGCTGCGGGGCCTGGTGTTGGCGTTTGCGCACCGCGTAGCCCCGGCGTTGGCCGAATGGATTGCACGCGACTGCACGTTTCCCAATTCCATGGTCGACCGCATCGTGCCGCGCACCACCGACGAAGACCGCGCGCGCACCAGCGAACGCTTGGGACTGGAGGACGCCTGGCCGGTGCTGGCCGAGCCGTTTCTCGAATGGGTGGTCGAAGACCGCTTTGCCGCTGGCCGTCCCGCCTGGCAAGCCGGTGGGGCCCGGTTTGTGGAGCGTGCCGAACCCTACGAACTGCTCAAGCTGCGCATGGTCAACGGCACACATTCGGCCCTGTCGTATCTGGGCGTGATGGCCGGTTGGCCCACCGTGGATGTGGCCGTCGCCCAGCCCGCCTTGCGCGGTTACCTGCTGCGGCTGATGACCGAAGAAATCGAACCCACGTTGCCCGCCTTGCCCGGGCTGGATGTGGCCGCCTACCGCGAGCGCCTGCTGGCGCGTTACGCCAACCCGGCGCTGCAGCACCAGACGCGGCAGATCGCCATGGATGGCTCGCAGAAGCTGCCGCAACGCCTGCTTGGCAGCGTGCGCCAACGGCTGGCCTCGGGCGGCAGCATCCGTTTGCTGGCGCTGGCGCTCGCAGCCTGGCTGCACCATCTGCAAGGGGTGGACGAGGCCGGGCGCAAGTTCGAGATTCAAGACCCGCAAGCGGCGGCCTTGGCTGATGCTTTGGCCTTGGCGCATGCGGCTGTGACCAGTGCAGAACCCACGCTGGCAGCGCAGCAACGCACGGCCGCGTTTTGCCATGGCGTGCCCTTGTTTGGCGAACTGGCCGCATCGCCGGTGTTTGTCAACGCCGTGGCGCGGCATTGGCAGCGCTTGAGCGAAGACGGTGTGGCGGCAACGTTAGGGGCGTTGTGACGGCCCGGAAGGGCTTTAGACGGCTTTAAGTCTTATCGGCCTCTGAGGCAATCCATATGTGCGGAGAGTGCTACTAAAAGCCTAGCGTTTTGGCCGGCATACACGGCAGATGCTGGACTAGAATTCTTTGGATGTCGCCCGTCCCATCCCTCTCTGTGCACCTGTGGCAGCCTGCCCATGTCTGAGTTCTCTGCCATCGGCTGGGGCCCTTTTGCCGCAACCGCGCGCACGCTGCTGGCCATGCTGGTGCTGTATGGCGTGCTGGTGCTGGCCAGTCTGGGCGCGGCGTGGGCTACACGGCGTGGCAGCAGCCTGCGTGCGCAGATCAACGCCTGGTGGCTTATCTTCCCGGTGGTCAGCGCCTGCCTGCTGTTGTACCCGTGGGGGCCAGCGTTGTTGATGTGGTTGATCGCCTTTTTGGCGCTGCGTGAACTGGCCGCATTACATGCGACACCGCGCCATTATTTCTGGGGTGTTGGTGCGGCCGTGTGGCTGCTGCAAATGGCGTTGGCGTGGTGGCATGCGGCGCTGGCCACTTCGGTGTTGGCGGGTTTGCTGCTGCTGCAGGCGCTGGTGTTTGTTTTGCGCCGACAGCGTTCACATCTGCTGCTACTGCTGTTTTTGTTGCTGTGCCTGGGTTTGAGTTTCCTGCCCCTGCTGTTGCAGCACACGCCGATGGCGGGGCTCAATCTCGCCTGGTTCTTCTACCTGTTGGCGCTCACCGCGTTAAACGATATCGCGCAGTTCATCGGTGGTAAGTGTTTTGGCCGGCACAAGATTGCCGCCCGCATCAGCCCGCAGAAAACCTGGCAGGGTTTGCTCGCGGGCGTGTTCGCCAGCATGCTGATTTCGCTGCTGTTGGGCCGCTACCTGCGCCTGGCCGATGCGCCCTTGCTGGTGGGGCTGGGTGTGGGTTTGTCGCTGGCCGGTTTTGTGGGCGACCTGCTGTACTCGGCCGGCAAGCGGCGTTTGGGCATCAAAGACTATTCGGCGCTTATTCCGGGGCACGGCGGCATGCTGGACCGGGTGGACAGTCTGGTCTTGACTGCGCCAATGTTGTATCTTGGCCTGCTCATTTAAGGATTGCATGAAATCACCCGTTACCCCCACGGCCCTAACGAAATTCGCCTGGCAAACCCTGGAGTCCGGCTTCAACAGCTTTGACCAGACCCGGCTGTTCTACCATGCCTGGCAGCCTGTTGTGCAGCCCGAGGGCATGCCCAGGCAGGCGCTGATTTTTCTGCACCGCGGCCACGAGCATTCGGGCCGTATCCAGCCCTTGGTCGAGCAACTTGGTTTTACCCAGCACTGGGCCTTTGCCTGGGACGCGCGCGGCCATGGCCATTCGCCCGGCGAGCGTGGTGATGCGCCCGATTTTGTGACGCTGGTGCGCGACTTCGAGGCCTTTGTGCGGCACATTGAAGCGGCGCACGGCATTGCGCCTGAAAACATCGTCATCGTGGCCAACAGCGTGGGCGCGGTGATTGCCGCCACCTGGCTGCACGACTACGCGGCCCCCGTGCGCGGCGTGGTGATGGCGGCCGCCGCGTTCGACATCAACCTGTATGTGCCCCTGGCCAAACCCGCGTTACGGTTGGCGCTGCGTTTCAGCCCCGGGCTGCGCATCACCAGCTACATCCGCTCGGGCATGCTCACGCACTCTGCGGCGCAGGCCCAGGCCTACGACGCCGACCCGCTGATCACGCGCAACATCTCGGCACGGGTGTTGATAGACCTGGCCGACACGGCCGCGCGTGTGGTGGCCGACGCCCAGGCCATAGACACACCGGTGCTGATGCTGGTGGCCGACAAAGACTACGTGGTGAAGGCTGCGCCGCAGCGTTTGTTCTTCGACCGCCTGGCCTCAAAGCGCAAGGAATACGTGGTGATTGCCAACTGCCACCACGCGATTTTTTACGAAGACCTGGCGCAGGTGCAGCAGGCGGTTCAGGCCAGCCAGGCGTTCATCGCCACCTGTTTTGCGCAGGCGCTGCCATCGCCCACACGCCACCACACTGCCGACACCGATAGCGCCAGCGCAAGCCAACTCAAGGCCATGCAGCAGGGCGCGGCGGGCACGCCGCTGGAAAACAAGTTCTACGATTTCCAGAAGTTTTTGCTCGGCCGCCTGGGCCACTTGAGCAATGGCATGTACATCGGCCAGACCCAGGGTTTTGACTCCGGCGCCTCGCTCGACTACGTGTACCGCAACCAGGCGGGTGGACGGTTTGGCGTAGGCGCCGTCATTGACCAGGGTTATCTGGACGCGATTGGTTGGCGCGGCATTCGCCAACGCAAAGCGCAACTGCAACAACTGCTGGGCGAGTTGATTGCGCAGCACCCCGCAGACCAGCCGCTGCGTATTCTGGACGTGGCCGCCGGGGGCGGGCGCTATGTGCTGGAAACACTCAAACGTTTTCAAGACCGCGAAGTTGAACTCACGCTGCGCGACGTGGATGGCGCCAACCTGGCCCAGGCACAAGAATTGAGCATGGCGCTGCAGTTGAAGAACCACATTGCCTACCAGCGCCGCGATGCGTTCGACCTGGCCAGTTACCCGGCCGATGAGGGCGCGTATGACATCGTGGTGGTGTCGGGCCTGTATGAATTGTTCAGCGACAATGCACGGGTGTTGACCTCGCTACAAGGCATTGGGCAGCAGCTCAAGCCCGGCGGCCACGTGGTCTACACCGGCCAGCCGTGGCATCCGCAGTTATTGTTGATTGCCAAAACGCTGAACAACCACCTGGGCCAAGCCTGGCAAATGCGCCCACGCCCGCAGGCCGAAATGGACGCGCTGGTGGCCAGCATCGGCTGCCGCAAGTTACGCAGTGAAGTCGGGCTGGCGGGGATTTTTACGGTGTCGGTGGCGCAGCGTAGCGAAGTGCGGCCCGCAGGCGGTTGAATACCGTCCACACCAATAGAACCAGCACCACCCACAACAGCCCGTTGAGCCACAGCGGGCCGGCATCAAACACCAGCATCAGTGCGAGCAGGCCGAAGGCAAACGCCCGGTCGCTTTTGCCCATGGGGCCGTCAAAGCGCCGGGGTGAACCCACCTGTAGCGCCAACACACCGGCGAACTCGGCGAGCAAGGCCGCCACGGTGACAGCCACGACCAGCGGGGCGTGAATGCCGGTTGCCAGTGCAAACGGCAGGCTCAGCGCCACGTCGGACAGTTGATCACCCAACTCGTTGAGCACGGCACCGAGTCGGCTTTTGAGCCCCGTGAAGTTGGCCAGCATGCCGTCGATGGCGTTTAACGCCATACGCAGCAGCATGAACAAAGGCACACCGGCCCAGAGACGCCAATCCGCAGGGTACAGCGCCAGCGCCGCGCCATACAGGACGCTCAGGGCCAAAGCCAGCAGCGTGACCTGGTTGGGCGTGACCTGCCACCGTGCCAACTGTGTGAGCAGCGGGCGCAGCAGTTGCTGAAAGGCCGGTTTGAGTTGGTAGATCGAAAAGGGCATGGCTGGATTGTGGCTAGGAACGCGCTGAGAAAGCACGGGCGATTTGCGCGCAGCGGCGCTGGCCCATGGCGCAATGCAAGTACACAGTGCGGCCCGCACGGGTTTCGTCTTGCAGGGCAGTGACGATTTCGTTGATGGCGTCGGCCGGGGGCGTCACGATGTCGAGCAATGGGAAATGCCGGTACTGTGGGTAGCTTGTTCGCAGGGCAGGGGTTTCAGAGAGTTCGTTGGCCAGGTCGAACACCGTGCAATGGGCGGGCAGTTGTGCCGCTTCTGCGCGGCTCAAACGTCGTCCTGTCCAGAGTTGTGGCGCGACCTGTCTAAACGCCGGTTTGTTCTTGTCGCGCCACACCACGGCCAGCCAGGTGAGCCGGTAACCGACGAGGTAGGGCGCGTACAAACACCATACCCACCACGGATGACGGCCGTTGTGTTTGTGCAGAAAGTGCCGGTCTGCGCGCCAGTAGGCCAGGGCCACGAGCCAGAGACTGGCGACCAGGTAGACGGTCAACAGCAGCGGCCATGTCGCCAGCCCCACAACCACAGCCACGCCGCCTGCGACCAGGTAATAAAAAGCCACATTGGCTTCTGCGCGGCCTGGCCGGATCGTGGCCACACAGCCAAGGCCGAGGGCGAGCCCGGTCACCACATCCAGCAGGTGGTGTTGGAAGGTGAACAGGGTGGCCACGGCGGTCAAGACCAGCCATGCCGCGAGCAAGGCACGCGCCGCAAAGTGTGTGGGTAGCGAGCGCAGCGCCACCCACAAGATCACGCAATACGCCACGTGTAAGGACGGCAGTTGGTTGTAGGGTGCATCCATCTGGCCCAGCAGGCCAAACAGGCTGGCCAGCCACGGTGTGTCTATCGCTGGGCGCGGCCAGCTGAAGCGCAGCGGGCACAGCACAAACACCAGCCCGGCCAACACGCTGGCCATGAGTAACCGTTGGCTCAGCACCCGCAGGTCGTCGCGGCTGCGCAGCACAAAAAACGCCGCCACCAAAAACAGGCCGCTGCTGAGGTAGGGCAACACCATCCACGGCAGAAACGGGATGTGGCTGTCCAACGTCAGCGCCACATGGCGTGTGATACCGCGCTGTTCTGCCAGCCTGTTCGCCAGCAGATAACAGAGGCTGAATACGGCAGCGTTGACGCACACATGCAGCAAACGCTGTTGAGTCGTCACGCTGTTTGCTGAAGTCATGCGTTGTCTAGGGCCTGTTAACACTATGAGTGCAAGGCGCGTTGCGAGTCCAAAGGGCCAGCAGCGAGGCGCAAAACGTAGCCGGGGTGAACCCCGGCAAGGCTTTGCAACGACGCGGCTGGTCTTTTGGGCCGCAACCCGAAGGGAACGTGGTTAAAAAGTCGCCACTCGGCGTTGCACTTCTAGGCCAAGTGGACACCTGGCCGCCAAAGCTCTTATGACATTGCGCCTTGATTGGTGGCTTTTTAATCACGTTCGCGCTTGCACTCATAGTGTTAACAGGCCCTGGGGTTAGGTTATCTTAGCAACATGGATCAGCCTCAAAAGTTCAAGCGATGCATGGTGTTTGCCGGTGGTGGTTTCCGTTTTGGCATCTACCTGGGCATGGTGGCCGCCGCGCGCGATGCGGGGCGTGCGCCCGACCTGTTGCTGGCCACATGCGGCGGTGCGCTGGCCGCAGCGGTGATTCAAGCTTTGCCCGATGACGCGCAGCGCAAGGCCTGGCTTGCGTCGCCGCAGATGTACGACTTTTGGCGCGGCTTGCAGCCCGCGCCGCAGGCCACCATTGCACGCACCTTGTGGCTGGCCGCGCAGCGCAAACTGGCGCAGCAGGCCGCACCGACGGTGCCCGATCTTTTCAACGACTACCTGTTTGAGGTGCCGCACCATCTGCCGTTGCCACCACCGGCCGAAACGTCTGAGGTGACCGTGGCCACCGTCGGCGGCCAGTTGTTGTTCGGCCCGGCCGATGCGGGCCAGCCACGTGGTACGCGCAAGTTGTTTGTGCAGACGGTGTTTGGTGATGCGCGTGTGGCCGCTCTGCTGCAGGGCATGCGGTCTCCATTCAACGACCCGCGCTGGGGCCCACACGCCGTGGCCGACGCGGTATTAACCGTGCAGGGCTTGCCGCTGGACGCTGCGGCGCGCTTGTCCATCATCGATTTTTTCTACTTTCCACCTTATGCCCATGCTGGCCAGCGCTACATCGGTGGTGTGGTCGACCTGTTCCCCGTCGAGCTGGCGCAGCGGCTGGCGGGCGAGGTGATGATGGAGTTCAAGGAGTCGTTCGACCAGAACTTTTCCATTCCGGCCTGGCGCTCGGTATTGGGCTTGGATGGCAACCAGCGGCTGCGCCAGGTCAACAGCCAGGCGCTGGACGTGTGGATAGACACTTCCGACATTTCTACCGCGCTGGCGCGCAACCAGGTGGGCAAGAAGCTCGACTGGCGCGGCAACCGCATTGGCCTGCGTTTGCCGCCAAGTTATGCCGACTATCAGCGCGCCATCGATGCCCAGTGGCAATACGGTTACCAGCGTGTGCAAGAGGCTTTGCAGCGGCCACAACCCGCAGACAAATCCGCGATGCGCCATGTCGATCGTTACAACAGCGCAAAAGAACTGACGCCATGCGTATCTTGATCCTGGGCGGCACCAGTGGCATTGGCCTGGCTTTGGCGCGGCACTACCTGGCGCGCGGCGAAGAGGTTGCGGTGTGTGGCCGTGATCTGTCGCGCTTGCCGGCCGAGCTGGGCGCGCAGCCGCGACTGCAAGCCATGGCCCTGGACATCACCGACCATGGCGCGTTGGCCAGTGTGCTCAATGGCTTTGCCGCCCACGGGCTGGACTTGCTGGTGGTGTGTGCTGGCTTCTACTTCAACACCCGCCACGAACCGCTGGATGCGGCCACCACGCTGCGTATGCTGCTAACCAATCTGGGCGGGCTGGGCCATGCATTCGAGTTGGCCGCAGAAAAAATGCTGGCGCAAAAGAGTGGCCATCTGGTGGCGATTTCTTCCGTCGCCGGCTTGCTGCACGACTACCCCGGCGCCTCACTCTACAGCGCCACCAAACGCAGTGTGCTGAGTGTCTGCGACAGCTACCGTGCGGGGCTCAAGCCGTTTGGCATTGCCGTCACGGCCATAGTTCCAGGCTATGTGGACACGGCCAAGCTGCGGGCCTTGAATGGTGGCGATGCCCGCCACAAACCCTTCATCCTGTCGGAGGCGCAAGCCGTGGCGCACATCACACGGGCCATAGAGCAGCGCCAGGCGGTGTGTGTTTTTCCCTGGCAGATGCGCTGGCTGATTGGCTTGCTCAACTGCCTGCCGAGCGCACTGCTGCGGCTGCGGCGCTAACGTTCTAACGGGCTAGTCGTCTTTCTTGCGCATGGCCCACCAACCGGCCAGCGCGGTAAAACCTATGACCAAGGCCACGATCCACCAAAAGCCGTGGCTGTTCTCGGCCAGCGGAATGCCGCCGACATTCATGCCCAGCAAACCGGCAGCCAGGTTGATTGGCAGGGCCAGCACCGTGACCACGGTCAGTGTGTAGACGCTTTGGTTGGTCTGTTCGCCCACCTGCGCGGCAATTTCTTCCTGCAGCAGGCGAATACGTTCTTGCAGGTCGGCGGCGTCGCGCAGCACCAGTGAGAACTCCTCCGTGGCCTGGCGCAGTTCTTCCAGGTCGTCCACCGGCACCCAGGGCGGCGGGCGGCGCAACAGGCGGAACAGGGCGCCCGGCTCGGGGGCCAGCAGGCGTTGCAGCCGCACCAGTACACGGCGCAGCTGGCCGAGTTCGGCGCGTTTGTGTTTCAGGCGGCCCACGAGCAATTGGTCTTCGACGGTGTCGACCAGCGTGGTGGCCTGGCGCACGATGCGCACCAACACGTCGCCCTGGTCGTGCAGCAGGCGGTTCAGAAAGGCAACCGATGAGGCGAAGCGCAGGCCGTCTTTCACGGCTTGGCGCAACACGTCTATGGAGCGCAGCGGATGTAGGCGCGCGCTCACCGCCAGATGCGGGCTGACATTGAGCCACAGGGTTTCGATCTCGCCGGGGTCGAAAGCGAAGGAGTAGGCCACGTCGTTGACCACGGCGACCAGGGTGTCGTCGGCGTCTTCAATACGTGTCGAACGCGAGCCTTCGTGCAGCGCGGCAAAAAACTCGGGCACCACGGGCAGATGTGAGCGCATCCAGGCTTCTGCTGCCGCGTCGCCCAGGTTGAAGTGCAGCCAGACAAAGTCGCCCTCGCCGCGTGGCGTGCTGGGTTGTGCGTCTTTCAGCCAGGCGTGAGCCTCTTCCAGCGTGACGGGCGTGCCTATGCCGCCGGCGCAAAAGCGGTAGCCGCAGATGAGGCCGTGGCGGTCCGACCCATAGTTTTGGCCCATGACGGTGTGGCGAATGTGTTGGATAAAAAGCGGGGCAGGGCCGGAGGTTTGGCTCGTACGCTACCGGTGATGCATGTCTGTTTTGTGACAGTGGTTTGACGGGTTGAAAACAGGAAAAGGCCAGATTTCCAAGGGAAATAGGCCTTTGATGCTTGCCATGCAAGTGATGGCAGCTATCTAAATGGTAGCGGATGTATGGCGCTCAGTAGTCCAGCCGCTCGGGCCGAATCTCCTGCAGTATGGTGGTGGCGATTTCTTCTATCGACTTGGTGGTGGTGCTGAGCCAGCGTATGCCGCAGCGGCGCATCATGGATTCGGCTTCGGCCACCTCCATGCGGCAGTTCTCCAACGAGGCGTAGCGCGAGTTCGGCCGGCGCTCGTTGCGGATCTCGCTCAGCCGGTCTGGGTGAATCGTCAGGCCGAAGATTTTGCGGCGGTGTGGCACCAGCGCTGGCGGCAACTCACGACGTTCAAAGTCTTCGGGAATCAGCGGGTAGTTGGAGGCTTTCAGGCCGTATTGCATGGCCAGGTAGAGCGAAGTGGGGGTTTTGCCGCTGCGGCTCACACCCACCAAAATCACGTCCGACTGCTCCAGATCGCGGTGTGATTGGCCGTCGTCGTGCTCCAGCGAGAAGTTGATGGCTTCGATGCGGTCGTTGTAGGCCTTGCTTTTGCTCACGTCGCTGAAGCGGCCAATGCGGTGATTCGACTTGATGCCCAGCTCGGTTTCCAGCGGGTTCACAAAGGTGCCGAACATGTCGAGCAGCAGGCCTTTGCAGTTTTCGTTGATGACCTTCAGCACTTCCATGTTCACCAGCGTGGTGAAAACAATCGGGCGCTTACCTTCCATTTCAGCTGTGTGGTTGATTTGCCGCACCACCTGGTGGGCCTTGTCCACCGTATCCGTGAACGGCAGGCGCACGTGGCGCGGACGCAACTCAAACTGCGCCAGGATGGCGTTGCCAAAGGTCTCGGCGGTGATGCCGGTGCCGTCGGAGATGAAGAAAACAGTATGGGTGGGGGTGGTAGGTTCGGCCATGGTGTGGCTATTTTGCAGGATGGGGTCACATTTGCGGCAACCCATCTGGTGGCCGAGGCCTCTACAATCAGCGCAACGCGATTCATCCGCTCCCAAATTTAAATGCCCTGCACACACCCACTAGAACAACAAGCAAGTTGTGCTGCAGGCATTGGCGAGGCCGCAGCCCAATTGGCGCGGCCGTGGTGCCCAGACCCGGTTTCAACCTTTGGAGTCTTCCCATGTCTGCACTATTCAGCCCGACCGCCCTGGTCGTACCGTTTGAAAACCTGAGAATGAGCGACGTCGAGTCGGTAGGCGGTAAAAATGCCTCGCTCGGCGAAATGATCTCGCAGCTGCCCACCGGCGTGCGGGTGCCTACCGGCTTTGCCACCACGGCGCATGCGTTCCGCCAGTTCCTGGCGCACGACGGCCTGGCCGACAAGATCAGCGCCCGCCTGGCTTCGCTGGACGTGGAAGACGTGCGCGCGCTGGCCCAGGCTGGCGCCGAAATCCGCGCCATGGTCGAGTCGCAACCGTTCCCCAAGGACCTGGAGCAGGCGATTGCCGAGGCCTTTGCCACGCTGAGCGCGGGCAATGCCGAGGCCTCGTTTGCCGTGCGTTCGTCGGCCACGGCTGAAGACTTGCCCGACGCCTCGTTCGCCGGCCAGCAAGAAACCTTCTTGAACGTGACCGGCCTGGCCGACATCCTGCACAAGATGAAAGAGGTGTTTGCCTCGCTCTACAACGACCGCGCCATCAGCTACCGCGTCCACAAGGGTTTTGCACACGACGTGGTGGCCTTGTCGGCCGGTGTGCAACGCATGGTGCGCTCGGACTTGGGTGCAGCCGGTGTGATGTTCACCATGGACACCGAATCCGGCTTCGACCAGGTGGTGTTCATCACCTCCAGCTACGGCCTGGGCGAAACCGTGGTGCAGGGCGCCGTGAACCCCGACGAGTTCTACGTGCACAAACCCATGCTCAAGGCCGGCAAGCGCGCCGTGATCCGCCGCAACCTGGGCTCGAAGATGATACAGATGGAGTTTTCCACTGCAGCGGAAAAAGCCGCCAGCGGCAAACTCGTCAAGACCACCGACGTGCCCACCGAGCAGCGCAACCGTTATTCGCTGTCTGAAACCGAAGTCGAACAACTGGCGCACTACGCGCTGGTGATCGAAGAACACTACGGCCGCGCCATGGACATCGAGTGGGGCAAAGACGGCACCGACGGCCTGCTCTACATCTTGCAGGCGCGCCCCGAGACCGTGAAGAGCCAGCAGCAGGGCAAGGCCGAGCTGCGCTACAAGCTCAAGGGCAAGAGCAGTGTGTTGGCCGAAGGCCGCGCCATCGGCCAGAAGATCGGCACCGGCCCGGTGCGTCTGGTGCACAGCATCAGCCAGATGGACGAAGTGCAGCCCGGCGACATTCTGGTCACCGACATGACCGACCCGAACTGGGAACCGGTGATGAAGCGCGCCGCCGCCATCGTCACCAACCGTGGCGGGCGTACCTGCCACGCGGCCATCATCGCGCGTGAACTCGGCATTCCGGCCGTGGTCGGCTGCGGCGATGCGACCGAACGTTTGACCAACGGCACACTGGTCACCGTGAGTTGCTCGGAAGGCGACACCGGCTTCATCTACGACGGCCTGCTGGAAACCGAAGTGACCGAAGTGCAGCGCGGCACCATGCCCGAGATCGACACCAAGATCATGATGAACGTGGGCAACCCGCAGTTGGCGTTCGACTTCTGCCAGTTGCCCAACCAGGGCGTGGGCCTGGCGCGCTTGGAGTTCATCATCAACAACAATATTGGTGTGCACCCGAAGGCGATTCTCGACTACCCCAACATCGACAACGACTTGAAGAAGGCGGTGGAGTCGGTGGCACGCGGCCACGCTTCGCCACGTGCGTTCTACGTCGACAAGGTGGCCGAAGGTGTGGCCACCATCGCCGCGGCCTTCTGGCCCAAGCCGGTGATCGTGCGTTTGTCCGACTTCAAGTCGAACGAGTACCGCAAACTCATCGGTGGCTCGCGTTACGAGCCCGAGGAAGAAAACCCCATGCTTGGCTTCCGAGGTGCTGCGCGCTACGTGAGTGCCGAGTTTGGCGAAGCGTTTGCGATGGAATGCGCTGCGCTCAAGCGTGTGCGTGAAGACATGGGCCTGACCAATGTGCAGGTGATGGTGCCGTTTGTGCGCACGCTGGGCCAGGCCGACAAGGTCACCAAGCTGTTGGCGCAACACGGCCTGAAGCGCGGCGAGAACGAGCTCAAGGTCATCATGATGTGCGAGGTGCCTAGCAACGCGGTGCTGGCCGATGAGTTCCTGCAGTACTTCGACGGCTTCTCTGTCGGCTCTAACGACCTGACCCAGTTGACCCTGGGCTTGGACCGCGACTCCGGCCTGGAACTGCTGGCCGCCGACTTTGACGAGCGCGACCCGGCCGTGAAGGCTTTGCTGAGCCGCGCCATCAACGCCTGCAAGGCACAAGGCAAGTATGTGGGCATTTGCGGCCAAGGCCCTAGCGACCATCCAGACTTTGCGCAATGGCTGGCCGACGAAGGCATCTCTTCGATCTCGCTGAACCCCGACAGCGTGGTGGCCACCTGGAAACGTTTGGCCGGTAGCTGATGGTTTGAGGCTGTTAGAAATAACGGGCTGATGCAAAAGAAAAACCGGAGCCCTGGCTCCGGTTTTTCTTTTTTGGTGTGTGTGCAGTCTTAGTTGTGATTAAGGGCGAAGGCCCAGCGCAGCGTCCAGCGCTTCACAACGCTTGGCGCCCAAGGCTTCATGCAGGCGCGGCGCCAGGGCCACGAGGTCGGCATAACCGTTGGCTTTTTCTACCGCCAGGTTCAGCTTAAAGCCGCGTAAACCCAGGCTGGCGACCAGCGCCGTGGCGATGGGGTAGGCGCGTTTGTAGCGGTCTTGTTCCGACAGGGCTTCGGGGGCGTCACCATCAGCCAGCAGGGGGGGCGTGGCTGGTGTTCCAGTGGTAGCGGGCGCTGCAGACGGCTGGGTTGCAGGCGTGCCCTCGGCAATCAAGCCCTCATCGAGCATGTGCGCGATGTCGTCCATGGTCATGCCCATGCCAGCCGTGGCGGCAATCACATCCTGCACCGATCTATGCCCGTCAAACAAAATAAAAGCGGCCCGTTGGTGCGTGGCCAACTGGCGGGATCGCTCTTTGAAAACACGCTGCCCCAACTCGGTCTTGATGAATGTCATGCAAACGCCTCCGCAGGCATGCTACTACGCACCCATGTTTGCTGCGCGCTTGCGTCGTGTGGGAAAACACCTGTCGCGTGGCCCCAACGGCTGCGCTAGGATGGCGCCGATCTCGTTTATGCAACGCACACATCTGGCAGTGCAATGGCTTTTCTGCGTTTTGCTGTGTCAGGTTTCTTTTCTACGTTAGCGACTCCCCACTCGCAATGCTTCCGGCTCAGATTTTTCGTTTGCGCTTTGCCCTGCTGGGCATCTGGAGTGTGTTGTCCTTTGGCGTGGTGTACTTTGCGCGTGACTTGAATGTCACCGTCGCCGGTTGGCCGCTGAACTACTGGTTTTGCGCCCAAGGCGTGGTGCTGTGCTACATCCTGATCATCGTCAGCTACGCCTGGCGTCGCCGTTTCGACGGTACAAATCCCAGCGGTTTGGCGCCCGGCGTCACGCTAGACCGCGCCGGCCGCCGCCGCTTGCACCGTAACTTTCTGCTCTATGTGGCGGGCTTGCTGATCTTTCTGCTGGCAATGGCGATCGCCGAGCAGCGCGGTCTTTCGCGCTACTGGATAGGCGGCACCTTTCTGTTTGCCACGCTGGCCATGTACGCCAGCATTGGTGTTTATTGCCGCACCTCGAACGAGGCGGAGTATTACGTCGCGGGCCGGCGCATTCCCGCCATCTACAACGGCATGGCCACGGCCGCCGACTGGATGAGCGCGGCTTCGTTCATCAGCCTGGCCGGCGGGCTTTATCTGCAGGGGTTTTCGGGCACACCCACGCAGGTGGGCGGCGTCGCCTACATCATGGGCTGGAGCGGTGGCTTCTGCCTGGTGGCCCTATTGATCGCGCCGCATCTCAGGCGTATGAACCTCTACACCTTGCCCGATTTTTTTGGTGTGCGTTATGGCGGTCGCTGGCCGCGCTGGATTGCGGCGGCGGCCAGTGTGTTGTGCTCGTTCACCTACGTGGTGGCGCAGATCTACGGGGTGGGGCTGATCGCTTCGCGGCTGACCGGTGTGCAGTTCGAAATCGGCATCCTGATGGGCTTGGGCGGGGTGCTGGTCTGCTCTTTTCTGGGTGGCATGCGGGCCGTCACCTGGACGCAGGTGGCGCAATACGTGATTCTGATCCTGGCTTTCATGATTCCCGTGTCATGGCTGGCCTACAAACAACTGGGCAATCCGCTGGCCCCTGTGGTGTATGGGCAGCAACTGGCCAAAATTGCCGCGCTGGAAACCGAGCTGGCGAATGCACCGGCCGAGTTGTCGGTGCGGCGCGAGTTTGCCCGCCGAGCCGAGGTGTACCGGGCCATGCTGCAAGATGTTCCGGGTACCTTGGCGCGTGAGCGTGCGGCGGTGCAGGCCAAGCTGCGCCGCATGAAGTTGGAGCGTGTAGACCCGGCGCTGATTCTGGCGGCAAACCGCGAACTCGCTGCGCTTCCGCGAGATGTCGAAACCGCACAAGAGGTCTGGTCGCGTGCGCTGGCGGAAAACCTGGAGCGCGCCAAACCCATGGCCGGCATGTTGCCCCACGCGCAAGCGTTTGCCGGCGATCCGGAGGGCAGCGCCGAAGAGCAGGCGGTGTTCAGCAACTCGCGGCTGAACTTTCTGGCGCTGGTGTTCTGCTTGATGGTGGGCACGGCCAGCCTGCCGCACCTGCTCACACGCTTTTACACCACACCTTCGGTGGCCGAGGCGCGTACCTCGGTGGCGTGGTCGCTGTTTTTTATAGCGCTGCTGTATCTGGCAGCGCCGGCTTTGGCGGTGCTGGTGAAATACGAAGTATTGAGCCAGCTGGTTGGGCAGAGTTTTGACGCATTGCCGAGCTGGATCGCGCAATGGTCGCGCGTCGACCCGAGTTTGCTGTCGGTCAGCGACGTGAACGGCGACCGTATCCTGCAATTCGCCGAACTCAGGCTGGAGGCTGACATCATCATGCTGGCCACGCCCGAACTGGGTGGCCTGCCTTATGTGGTGTCCGGGCTGGTGGCGGCGGGCGGGCTGGCGGCGGCGCTGTCGACCGCTGACGGATTGCTTTTGACCATGGGCAATGCCCTGGCCTACGACTTGTACTTCAAAGGCAAAAAAGACCGTGTGGGTGCGATGGCGCGGGTGATGCTGTCGAAATTCGCGCTGATGTTGCTGGCCCTGGCGGCGGCCTATGTGGCGGCGCAAAAACCGGCGGACATCCTGATGCTGGTCACAGCCTCGTTTTCGCTGGCGACCGCGGCTTTTTTCCCGGCCATGGTGCTGGGCATCTTCTGGCCACGCGCCACACGTAGCGGCGCGGTGGCGGGCATGCTGGTGGGGCTGGGCATCACGGTGGGCTACATGCTCGCCAACGCGGCGGCAGTGCGTTCTTTCC
Source organism: Variovorax sp. HJSM1_2 (assembly GCF_049316285.1). Taxonomy (NCBI): domain Bacteria; kingdom Pseudomonadati; phylum Pseudomonadota; class Betaproteobacteria; order Burkholderiales; family Comamonadaceae; genus Variovorax; species Variovorax sp. HJSM1_2. The sequence continues at coordinate 49,276 of NZ_JBMOXA010000021.1, forward strand.
TGGGTTTGACGGGCTCCGGCCTGTGGTTTGGCATCTACCCGGTCTCGGCTGGGGTCTTTGGCGCCCTGGCCGGAACCGTGGCCGTGGTGGCGGTCAGCCTGTTCACACCGCCCGAAACAGCGCCTCGAAGCGCCGCAATTTGAACATTCCCGGGTGCTGGGCTATAATCATCGGCTTTGCCTTGCCACACTACTACGGACGCAGTGGGTGGCTACAACCTCAAGGAGTGCATATGCGTCATTACGAAATCATTTTGATGATCCACCCGGATCAAAGCGAACAGGTTCCAGCCATGCTGGAGCGCTACAAGGGCATGATCACGGCTGGCAACGGCAAGATCCACCGCGTAGAAGATTGGGGCCGCCGTCAACTGGTGTACCAAATCAACAAGCTGGCCAAGGCCCACTACCTGTGCGTCAACATCGAAGCCGACCAGGCCGTGATGGCTGAACTGGAACACGCGTTCAAGTTCAACGACGCCGTGCTGCGCCACCTGACCGTGCAAACGAAGAAGGCTGAAACCGGCCCATCGTCCATGATGAAGACGGTTGAGCGTGAAGAAGCCCGCAAGACCCAGCAGGCTGAATACGCTGCCCACTAAGTAATCGCGACGGTTTGACCGTTCTGGAGTGAACCACGTTGAATTGACCGCCTGTATCGCCGAGGCCAAGGCCCTTCGATACACCCCCGCCGGCATTCCCATGCTGGATCTCGTGTTAGAGCATGAATCCATGTTGGAGCACGCAGGGCAGACCCGGCAGGTCAAGGCAGTGGTCAAGGCCAACGCGCTAGGCGCAATGGCCGAGAGACTTCAGCAGCAACCGTTGGGCAGTCGCTGGCGATTCGCCGGCTTTCTGGCCACACCGCGAATGGGCAAGAACGTCGTATTTCATATTCAAGAGTTTCAACAAGATTAGGAGTCCATCATGGCCGGACCAAAACGTTTCAATAACAAAGACAAGCGCCCAAAGCGCAACACCCAGTCGCTGCTGTTCAAGCGCAAGCGCTTTTGCCGCTTCACCGTGACCGGTGTTGAACAAATCGACTACAAAGACATCGACACACTGCGTGACTTCATCGCCGAAAACGGCAAGATCATCCCCGCACGCCTGACCGGCACGCGCGCGATCTTCCAGCGCCAACTCAACACCGCTATCAAGCGTGCGCGTTTCCTCGCCATGCTGCCATACAGCGACCAGCACCGCGTCTAAGGAGCCACAACCATGCAAATCATTCTGCTCGACAAGGTTGTGAACCTTGGCAACCTCGGCGAAATCGTCAAGGTCAAAGACGGCTACGCCCGTAACTTCCTGATCCCTAGCGGCCGTGCACGCCGTGCCACCGAAGCCGCCAAGGCTGAGTTCGAAGCCAAGCGCGCCGAACTCGAAAAGGCTGCTGCTGCAAAGCTGGCCGAAGCACAAGCCCAAGGCGAAAAGCTGGCCGGCACGACCGTCAAGCTGACGCAAAAGGCTGGTGTTGACGGCCGTCTGTTTGGCTCGGTCACCAATGGCGACGTTGCTGAAGAACTGAACAAGCTGGGCTACGCTGTGGCCAAGTCGCAAATTCGCCTGCCTAACGGCCCGGTGAAGATGGTTGGCGACTCCACCATTGCCGTGGGTCTGCACACCGACGTCGTGGTTGAAATCAACCTGTCCGTCTACGGCGAAACCGCTTAATCAGCCGTTTCTCGTGAAAGCCGCCTGGGTGTCTAGCCCTGGCGGCTTTTTTCATGGTGCGACGACATGTTATGCAAGGCTTATGCACAGCTTTCATGTCGCTTATGCACAGCTCCTGCGGTGGTTATCCCCAGGCTTATCCCTCGACGCGACATCTGTGGCGGCGTAGCATCACGTTTTCCCCCTGGAACCTTCAATGTCTGCCGTTTTCCCTGATTTGGACGAGCCCGGAGCCTACGGGCAAGATCCTGAAATCGCGCAACTGCGCATTCCCCCTCATTCGGTTGAAGCTGAGTCCAGCGTCGTGGGCGGTTTGCTGCTCGACAACAACGCCTGGGACCGTGTGGGCGACCTGCTCAAGGATACGGACTTCTACCGTTTTGAGCACCGGCTGATTTTTGCGGCCATCCGCGAGTTGATCAACGCCAGCAAACCGGCTGACGTGATCACGGTGTTCGAGCGTTTGCAAAGCACGGGCAAGGCCGAAGAGGTTGGCGGACTGGCCTACCTGAATTCGTTGGCGCAGTATGTGCCCAGCGCCAGCAACATCCGCCGTTACGCCGAGATCGTGCGCGAGCGCGGCATCCTGCGCAAGCTGGTCACGGCCAGCGACGAGATCGCCACCAATGCGCTGAATACCGAAGGCCGGCCGGTGGAGAAGATCCTCGACGAGGCCCAGCAGAAGATCTTCAATATCGGCGAAGAAGGTGCACGCAACAAACAGGGTTTCCAGTCCATGGACACCCTAGTGGTGGACCTGCTCGACCGCGTGCAGGAGATGGCCGACAGCGCTGGCGACGTGACCGGTGTGGCCACGGGTTTCCATGACCTGGACCGCATGACCTCTGGCCTGCAGCCGGGCGACATGATTGTGCTGGCCGCGCGTCCGTCCATGGGTAAGACGGCGTTTGCCGTGAACATCGCCGAACACGTGGCGCTGAACGAAGGCCTGCCGGTCGCCATCTTCTCGATGGAAATGGGCGCCGCTCAGCTGGCTGTGCGTATCGTCGGCTCGATTGGCCGCATCGACCAGGGGCATTTGCGTACCGGCAAGTTGACCGACGAGGAATGGCCGCGCCTGAGCGACGCCATCGAGCGGCTGCGCACCATCTCGCTGCACATCGACGAAACGCCCGGCCTGTCACCGAGCGAGCTGCGTGCCAACTCGCGGCGGCTGGCGCGCCAGTGTGGCAAGCTTGGCCTGATCGTGGTCGACTACCTGCAGCTGATGAGCGGCTCCAGCTCCAGCGGCGGTGGCGACAACCGTGCCACCGAGCTGGGCGAAATCTCGCGCGGCTTGAAGATGCTGGCCCGCGAACTGCAATGCCCGGTGATCGCCTTGTCGCAGCTCAACCGCTCGGTGGAGCAGCGCCCCGACAAGCGTCCGATGATGAGTGACTTGCGTGAATCCGGCGCCATTGAGCAGGATGCGGACATCATCATGTTCATCTACCGCGACGAGTACTACACCAAGGACGCGTGTAAAGAGCCGGGCGTGGCCGAGGTCATCATCGCCAAGCACCGTAACGGGCCTGTGGGCACCGTCAAACTGGCGTTCTTGCGCAATATCACCAAGTTTGAGAGCCTGGCGCCTGGCTGGGACTCTGGCGGGGACTGAGGCTCACCCCCAGTCTTCGCGCACTGCGTGTCGCTGCGCCAACCCCCTTGCAGGGGGCGATGTCTGCGGCCTGGCGAAGCCAGTTCCGCGACATCCCATGGTTAAGGCAGGAGCTCCGTTTTGTCTGCGTTTCTTACTGAAATAACGCTCATGAATAAAAAAGAAATTGATAGCGCCTTGCGCAGGCTGGAAAAGCACTACGGCAGTTTTCTGCGTAAAACACCGTTGCTGAAGTTGCCGGGTGCAGCCTTGGGTGTTGCGTGTGCAGAGGTCTGGCTCAAGCTCGAGCACCTGCAGGTTGGCGGGAGCTTCAAGGCGCGTGGCATGTTGAACCGCTTGTTGGCCCAGCCGATTCCGGCCAGCGGTGTGATTGTGGCGTCCGGTGGCAACGCCGGCATTGCGACGGCGGCGGCGGCCAAGGCGCTGGGTGTGCGCTGCGAAGTGTTTTTGCCTGGTGTGTCGCCCGAAGCCAAACGTGCACGCCTGCGCGATCTCGGGGCCGAAGTGGTGGTGGTTGGCAACGCCTACGCTGAAGCGCTGGAGGCCTGCCTGGCGCGCCAGGCAGCCACCGGCGCGTTGTTGACACATGCCTACGACCAGCCCGAAGTGTTGGCCGGTGCCGGCAGCCTGGCGGCCGAGATTGAAGAGCAGGGCGGCTTGCCGGACAGCGTGCTGGTGAGCGTCGGCGGTGGTGGTTTGATCGGTGGCATTGCGGCCTGGTTTGAACAGCGCAGCCGCGTTGTGGCCTTGGAGCCGGTCAACGCGCCCACGCTGTTCCGCGCCCGCGAAGCCGGCGAACCGGTGGACGTGGCGGTGTCGGGCATCGCGGCAGACTCGTTGGGTGCCAAGCGTATTGGCTCGCTGTCGTGGCCCGTCACACAGCAGTTTGTGCGTGATGCCTTGCTGCTGGAAGACGAAGCGATTCGCCGTGCCCAGCAGTGGCTGTGGAAGGAACTGAAGCTGGCCGTGGAGCCTGCGGCCGCACTCGGTCTGGCGGCATTGCAGACCGGTGCCTACCAGCCCCAACCCGACGAACATGTGTGCCTGGTGATCTGCGGCGCCAACGTCGATCCCTCCAGCATCCTCTAAATCTCCAAGCTGGTGGGCGCCTGCTCGGGCGGCCACCTAAAATGCCGTCATGCTAGACATCACCCTTCTTCGCAAAGACCTCGACTCCGTCATCCAACGACTGGAAACCCGCAAGCAACCGCAGGCTTTCCTCAACGTGGACAGCTTCCGCGCGCTGGAGTCCGAGCGCAAAACCATTCAGACGCGCACTGAAGAACTGCAGGCGCGCCGCAACAGCCTTTCCAAGCAGATTGGCCAGCTCAAGGCCAAAGGTGAAAGCACCGACGCCATCATGGCCGAGGTCGGCGGACTCAAGACCGAGCTGGACACCTCGGCCGCACGTCTGGACCAGATCCAAACCGAGTTGCTGGCCTTGCTGGTGGCCGTGCCCAACCTGCCGCACGAGAGTGTGCCCGTGGGCGCCGATGAATCCGGCAACGTCGAAGTGCGCAAGTGGAACCCCAGCGAGCGTGCGCCCGGCAGCCAAACCTTCGCCGTCAAAGACCATGTTGACCTGGGCTCACCCCTGGGCCTGGACTTTGAAATGGGCGCCAAGTTGTCGGGCTCGCGCTTCACCGTGATGAAGGGCCCCATCGCCCGCATGCACCGCGCGCTGGCGCAGTTCATGTTGGACCTGCAGACCAATGAACATGGCTACACCGAGTGCTACGTGCCCTACGTCGTCAACGCCGATTCACTCAGCGGCACCGGCCAGTTGCCGAAGTTTGAAGGCGACCTGTTTGCCGCCAAAAAAGGCGGCCAGGACAGCGAGCCCGTGCCCGACAGCACCGCGCTCTACCTCATCCCTACCAGCGAAGTGCCGCTGACCAACTTCGTGCGCGACACCGTGGTGCCTGAGGCAGATTTGCCGATTCGCCTCACCGCACACACGCCATGCTTCCGCTCCGAAGCCGGCAGCGCCGGGCGCGATACGCGTGGCCTAATCCGCCAACACCAGTTCGACAAGGTGGAGATGGTGCAAATCGTCCATCCCGAGAAAAGCTATGAAGCCCTGGAGGCCATGACCGGCCACGCCGAAACCGTGCTGCAAAAGCTCGGCTTGCCTTACCGCGTGTTGTCGCTGTGCACCGGCGACATGGGCTTTGGGGCGGCGAAAACCTACGACCTGGAAGTCTGGGTGCCCGCACAAAACACCTACCGCGAAATCAGCTCCATCTCCAACTGCGAAGCCTTCCAGGCGCGCCGCATGCAAGCCCGTTTCAAGAACGCGCAAGGCAAGAATGAGTTGCTGCACACCTTGAACGGTTCCGGCCTGGCGGTGGGCCGCACACTTGTGGCGGTGCTGGAAAACTATCAAAACGAAGACGGCTCGGTGACCGTGCCAGAAGCGTTGCGCCCCTATATGGGCGGCCTAGCGGTTTTGAAAGCCTAATTTCCTGCTAGAATCGTAGGCTTCGACACCTAGGAGAGGTGGCAGAGTGGTCGAATGTACCTGACTCGAAATCAGGCGTACCGCAAGGTACCGTGGGTTCGAATCCCACCCTCTCCGCCAAGAACAGCAAGCCCTTGATTCCTTCTGGAATCAAGGGCTTTTGCTTTTACGCGACGATTCTTCTCATGCCCTTTTTCGACCCTACCGTGCTGGTCTTGCTGGCCATCGCCGGCCTCAGCATCTTTGCCCGCAACTACACCGTGGCGGCTGCCATGCTGGTGTTGATCGTCATCCGCGTGACGCCACTCGCGGCGTATTTTCCATGGGTGCAAAAACACGGCCTCAATCTCAGCATTGCGCTGCTCATGGTCGCGGTGATGGTGCCCATCGCCAATGGCCAGATCGCGCCCATGGACCTCCTGAAATCATTCACCCATTGGAAATCGGCCGCTGCCATTGCGGTCGGGGTCTTTGTGGCGTGGCTGGGCGGGCGGGGTGTTTCCTTGATGGGCGCGCAGCCCGGCGTGGTGGCCGGGCTGATGGTGGGCACGGTGCTTGGTGTGGCGTTCTTCCGCGGTGTACCGGTGGGGCCGCTGATTGCTGCGGGGCTGTTTTCGCTGCTGATAGGAAAGTCCTGACAGCCAGCGCACCGCGCGCTTGCACCAGGGTTCTAAGCCCGCAGACTGGCGGCCGTCAGCCTCACCACCAGGGGGCGCACAAACAGTACACACACAAAAGCCACCGGCATGGCCAGTGCATAGGCGGTGAGCACGCGCCAGAAATAGCCGTTGGCCACACCTGAGCCGGCGGCCACGATGACCGCACACATCAGAAAAGCCATGATGCCGGCCATGTAGAAGGCAAAGACAAGCGGCGCGAAGCGTTTCGGGATCTTCCAGAAAGCCGGACGTGCGGCGGCGGCGAGTGGGGATGGCTGAGACATTGGCTTGTTTGGGGCGCGGATTAGATCTGATGGCTGCCACTGTAAAAGCCGCGGCGTTTGTGCACTAGCCCGGCGCAAGCACTTTCACTGCTAAGCTTGGCTTATGAATCAGGTAGCTCATTCCTAATCTCAGCCATGTCCAACCTGCGTGGCATAGAGACCTTTGTGCGCACCGTAGAGGGTGGCAGCATTGCCGCTGCGGCACGGCAGTTGGGCATTAGCGCTGCAGCCGCGAGTCAGAATCTGGCCAGGCTGGAGAAAGAACTTGGCACACGGCTGCTGAGCCGCACCACCCGCTCGCAGGCGTTGACGGCGGCTGGCGAGGTCTACTTCGCCCAGGTCAGCCCGCTGCTCGACGGCCTGGCCCAAGCACATTCCGAACTGTCAGCGTTGCAGGACGCGGTGCAGGGCCGGCTCAAGCTGTCCTGTTCGGTGGCTTTTGGCCGGCATGTGGTGGCGCCGCTGATGCCGAGCTTCATGGCGCGTTATCCGCAGGTGCATCTGGAGATGCTGATGGTGGATCGGAATGTGGACCATCTGAGGGAAGATGTCGACGTCGGTATTCGTTTCCGCCATGTGCTGGAGCCCGGTCTGATCGCGCGGCGCATCGCCACGGCGCCCATGGTGTTTTGCGCGGCCCCGGCCTATCTGCGGCAGCATGGCCGGCCGACCAGCCCGGAAGATCTGGCCCACCATGCCTGCCTGGCGTTTCGTATGCCGCTGGACGGGCGCATCATGCAGTGGCCGTTTCTGCGCAACGGCATCCGCTTCGCGCCGACCATTCAGACGGCCGCAGTGTGTAATGACATTGATACCTTGACCGCCCTGGCGGTGGCCGGCGCAGGTGTGACGCGGTTGGGCAGCTTTATTGCGAACCCCTTGATTGCCGCTGGCAAGCTGGAGCCCTTGTTTCTGCCGTCCGCCGGGCCTGCCGAGACCCGGGCCGACCCTGAGCCCATGGAGTATTTTGTCTGCTTCCGCGACCGCAGACACTTGCCGGGCTCTGTGCGGGTGTTTTTGGATTTCATCGATGCCGCCCTGCGCGAGCATCCGCTGCTGCGCGTGCCTTTATGACCAGACGCCCGAAGACCCTCTGCGGTGGCTGTCCATCAAGTGGGTGTCCACCATGCCTATGGCTTCCATCAAGGCGTACATGGTGGTCGGCCCGACGAACTTGAAGCCGCGCTTCTGCAAGGCCTTGCTCAAGGCGACGGACTCTGGCGACGACGTGGGAATGTCGGCTATGGTCTGCGGCCTGGGCGTCACGTCGGGTTTGAAGGACCAGACAAAGTCCACCAGTCCTTCATCCTGGCGCAAGGCGATGGTGGCTTTGGCGTTGTGTATGGTGGCGAGGATCTTGGCGCGGTTGCGCACGATTTCCGTATCGGCCATGAGCTTTTCAACCTCAGCGTCTGAAAACGCCGCGACCTCGTCGGGCTCAAAGTGCTGAAATGCGGCTCGGAAGCCTTCGCGCTTGCGCAAAATAATCGCCCAGGACAAGCCGGACTGAAACGCTTCCAGGCTGATGCGTTCAAACAGTCCGCGTTCATCTCGTACCGGCAGGCCCCATTCCGTGTCGTAATAAGACTGCAGCAGCGGGCTCACGGCGGCCCAGGGTGGGCGGGCCAGGCCATCCTCACCGCGGATGGCGCCCAGCGCCGGCTTCTCTTGCGCTGGGCCTGGTCCGCGCTCGGTGGAAGATATTGTCGAGGAGCTCATGCGCACCCTTGAAGACGGAAAGATGTGTCTTCGGGCCGCAGCCGGCCCGGAAGTTCTGCCGCAGCGATCAGCAGGGTTGGCCCTTGCGCTCGGTGACCCAGGTTGGCGCGTCCTGCAGCGCCACCGGGCGCAGGAAGCGGTCGACCGCGGCATAACCCACCGAGGTGCTGAATGGCTGGGTGGACGCCGGGTAGGGGCCACCGTGCTGCTGGGCCGCGGCGACGGCCACGCCGGTCGGCACGCCGTTGAACAACACCCGGCCAGAAATCTGCGCGGCGGCGCGCACCAGGCGGCGGTTGTCCGGTGTGTCGGCGTCCGCGCCCCAAAGCGTGACCGTCAGCGAGCCACCCACGGTGTGCAGCAGCTGCACGGCTTCGTCGGTCGAAGTGGTACGCACCACCAGAGCCGCAGAGCCGAACACCTCTTCCTGCAGTTCGTGGTGCGCGATGAATGCGCTGGCGCTGACTTCTGCCAGATAGGGACGTGGGGCCAGGCTGTCGGCCGCGGGCACATCCTGCACCAGCGGCTTGAGCACACTGGAGGCGCGCCAGCGTGCCACACCCTTGTCAAAGGTGGCGCGAATGCCGGCCGACAGCATCGCGTGTGGCTGCAGCGCTTGCAGCGCCGACGCCAAACTTTGCACGAAGGCATCACCCGCCGCACCGCCGGGCACCACAATCACGCCCGGGCTGGTGCAGAACTGGCCGGCACCCAGGCAAATCGAGCCCGCCAGCGTGGCGGCCAGCTCGGCGCTGTTTTTTTCCAGCGCTGCAGGCAGTACCAGCAGCGGATTGATGGAGCCGAGTTCGCCATAAAACGGAATCGGCCGTGGTCGATCGGCCGCCACCTTGGCGAGTGCCGTGCCGCCCTTGAACGATCCGGTAAAGGCCACGGCCGCCACGGCCGGTGCGTTCACCAGCGCCACGCCGACTTCGATCGATCCGCCCTCGACGAACTGGAACACGCCAGCTGCCAAACCTTGGGCGGCGACCACCGCATGCGCCAGTGCCGCCGTGGCACGCGACAGCGCCGGATGCGCGGGATGGCCCTTGACCACCACAGGGCAACCGGCCGTCAGCGCCGCAGCCGTGTCGCCGCCGAGCACCGAAAACGCGAATGGAAAGTTGCTCGCCGAGAACATGGCGACCGGGCCGACCGGCACACGTGTGCGCGTGAGGTGTGGCCGGCCCACCGGCGGTGTTCCGGCAATGGCTGCGTCGTCCACCACCGCATGGATGGTGCCGGCCGCCAACACGTCGGCAAAGCCCTTGAGCTGGAAAATGGTGCGATCAAGTTCGCCGTTCAGCCGTGGCAAGCCCAGGCCGGTCTCGCGGTCGGCCAATGCAACGAGGTTTTCGCGATCGGCTTCCAATGCGGCCGCCAGCGCCTTCAGCAGGTCGCCACGCACGGCCGCCGAAGTGGCGGCAAATTCGTCGGCCACAGCGGCGGCGGCCGCCACGGCAGCGTCGATGTGGGCGAGTGTTGACTCCGGCCAGCCCGCGCCTATGGCGTTGCCGGTGCGCGCTTCTATGGATTGCAGCATGAGATGTCCTAAAGAGATGAAAAAAGGGTGAGGAAAAACGCCAGGGCCGGCAGCGCCAGCATGGGTGCAGATTTTGTGTGGATTTTGGCCGGTTTAGCGGCGCGCCATCCGTTGTGGCGCAAAAGTCCCCAATGCTGCCGTAACCGCCGGCGCTGCCCATAGGCAAGCTCGCCACTTGGTGTTAAAAAAGCTTGGATGTGCCGGGTCTAAGAACCAGAGAGGAGCGTTATGCCAAGCACCAAACTCGGTCTGTGGCTGCTGGTGGGGCTTGCCGGTGTGGGTCAATGCGCCGCACAGACCACCACAGAGCTCAAAGGCAACCTGCTCAACGACCCGTTTGTGCAGGCCACCAATGGCCTTGCCGATTGCCCCGTCTCGCCCGGCCCCATGATCACCGAGGCCGAGAAACGTGCCCAGGAACATGGCCGGGTGGAGCGCGGCACCACCTGCTACCGCATGGGACGCTGCCGCCTGCCCAACGCCTATCTTTACGACGCCGAAATCATTCCGCGTGTGCAAAAAGCCATCACCATGGACGGCCGTTTTGCCCAGACCAGTGTCTGGGCCGAGGGGCAGCGCCGCTGGGTCTGGCTCACCGGCTGCGTGCGCAGTGCCGATGAGGCCCAAGCCATTGAACAACTGGTGCGCAACATCGATGATGTTGAAGCCGTGATCAACGAACTCAAGGTCTGGCCCGCCAAGCCAGGAACAAGCCCATGACCACCGATAGCGCTGTCTTCCCTGGACGCTGCACCTGCGGCGAGGTGTGTTACCGCATGACGTCTGCGCCACTGTTTGTGCATTGCTGCCATTGCCGCTGGTGCCAGCGTGAATCTGGTGCGGCGTTTGCGCTGAACGCCATGATTGAGGCCAAGCGTTTTGAACTGCAACAGGGCCAGGTGGAGATGCTGCTCACACCTTCCGCCAGCGGCAAAGGGCAGAAGATTGCGCGCTGCCCGCGTTGCCGTGTGGCGCTGTGGAGCCACTATGCGGGCTCGGGCGAGAGTGTTTGTTTTGTGCGTGTGGGCACGCTGGACGAGCCCGATCGACTGCCACCCGACGTACACATCTTCACCGCCAGCAAACAAGCCTGGGTCACGCTGGCGGACGGCAAACCGGTGTTTGAGGAGTACTACAAGGCCTCGGCGTTATGGCCAGCCGAAAGCCTGGCGCGGCGCGCGGCGCTGAAAGCTGAACAAGCCACACAAGCCGATTAAGCCAGTCAAGCGCCGCGAGCTTGGCGCAAAGCCCGCCAACTGCAGGCCCCTGCACCAGGTCCCGGCGCAGGCCCCGGCTTTCACCTCACTTCGCCAGGAAATCCTTCACCGCCTGCGTGGTGGTCGCTGTGGCTTCTTCCATCAGCCAGTGGCCGGCATTCGGCACCACCAGTTCGGTCACGTTGCTGGCGGCGTTGCGCATCACGATGGCTTCGTTGGCGCCAAAGGACTTTTCGCCGCCTATGGCGAGCACCGGCATGGGCAGCTTGTTCTTCATCAGTTCGAGGTTGTCCACGGCGTCCTGGCGGATGCTGTTGAACTGCTTGAAGGAGGCTTCCATTGCGCCGGGGCGGGCGTACAGCTTGGCGTAGTGTCTGCGCATGCCTTCGTCCATCTTGCCGGGGTTGGCGGCAAAGTCGTTCCAGAAACGGTCGAGATAAATGCGTTCGCGGCCCTTGACCAGGCGCAGCGCGTCTTTGCCGCCAAAGTCGAAATGCCATAGCGGCGCCAGGCGCACGATCTGGTCCCACGGAGGGATGCCGGGCACGGGCGCGTCCATCACCACCAGCCGCGTGGTCTTGGCGGGGTAAGAGGCGGCATAGGCGTAGGCCACCATGGTGCCGATGTCATGGCCCACGATGTCGGCCTGGTCTATGCCCAACTGGTCGAGCACGGCACGGATGTCGGCCGCCTGGTTCTTCTTCTCATAGCCGGCTGCGGGTTTGGACGATAGGCCCATGCCGCGCAGGTCGGGCACCACCACGCGGTGTTTTTTGGCGAGTTCGGCGGCCAAGGGCTGCCACATGTCGCCGGTGTCGCCAAAGCCGTGGATCAGCACCACGGCAGGGCCCGTGCCCCCGACACGCACATGCAGTGCTGCGCCATTGGCCTGCATGGTCTGCTGCTTGAACGCGGCGGGGAAGGGTTTGGGTTGGGCCTGCGCGGCTGTGCTGACAAGCAAGCTGGTGGCGGCCAGCACGGCTGCAGCCAATACCTGCCTCATGCTGCTTTTGGTACGTGTAATCATCATCATGGCTCCTGGGGTTGAAGAATCTGGCTCTAAGAGATCAGGTCCGGGTGATGGACAGGCCGCCATCGACCAGCGAGGCCGTGCCCGAGACAAAGGACGCATCGTCGGACGCGAGGTACAGCACCGAGCGTGCGAGTTCTTTGGGCTTCCCCACACGCTTCAAGGCGTGCAGATTGGTCACGAAGCTCTGCGCTTCGGGCGTGTTGTTCATGTCGCGGTACATGTCGGTGTCGACGGCTCCGGGCAGGATGGCATTCACACGTACGTTTTGCGGGCCGTATTCGGCGGCCAGCGCCTGGGTCAAGCCAATCAGGCCGGACTTGCTGGCGGCATACGCCGCCACGCCAGGGAATGCGGCGCTGTAGCCGACAAAGGTCGACGTGAAAATGACCGAGCCGCCACCGTTCTGCGTCATCTGCGCGATCTGGTGCTTGGCGCCGAGGAAGGCGCCGGTGAGGTTGATGTCCAAGGTGTCTTTCCAGCCTTGTTCGGATACACCGGTCGATGCACCCGACTCGCCCAGCGTGCCGGCGTTGTTGAAGGCGATGTCGAGACGGCCAAAACGTGCCACGGCGAGGTCGACCAAAGCCTTGTTGTAGTTTTCGTCGCGCACGTCGCCGGCCAGCGCCACGGCCGTGCCGCCGGCGCTGGTGATGTCCGTGACCAGCTTGTCCAGTTCGGCGGCGCGGCGGGCGCCGACGACCAGCTTGGCGCCTTCGGCGGCAAACAACAAGGCGGTGGCGTAGCCAATGCCTGAACTGGCTCCGGTGATGAGGGCTACTTTGCCTGAGAGACGGTGGCTCATGTGAAACTCCTAAAGTGTTGAGAGCGGTTGTGGATGGAGCGAAGTTTGCAGACTTGACGCCATCTTTAGAAGCCAGCGCAAGGCGAAACTAATGTTCGGATAAGTCGAACAATCCAGCGAAAACGCCCGCAAAATGGCGCCTGTTCAAATCCCTTGAACGTGTTGGGAGCGAGTGACAGGACACCACACCAGCCCAAAAGGAGTGCTGCATGCTGAAGCTGGAAGGCATTTCGAGTTTTGTCGCCATCAAGGAGGCGGGTTCCATGAGCGCGGCAGCGCGGCGCTTGCATGTCTCCAAATCGGTGGTGAGCGAACGTTTGTCCGATCTGGAAAAGAGCCTGGGTGCGGCGCTGTTCCATCGCACCACACGCAAGCTCAACCTCACCGAAGATGGCGCGGCTTTTCTGGAGCGCGCGCAGCGCATCATGCAAGAGGTGCACGAGGCTGCGGCCGAATTGGCGGAGCGGCGCGGCACCCTGGTCGGTCCCATGCGCCTGTCGGCGCCGGTGACCTTCGGGCGCATGCATCTGGGGCCGGCACTGTGTCCGTTTCTGGCTCAACATCCGGGCATTTCGCTGACACTGGAACTCGACGACAAACGTGTCGATGCTGCGGCTGAAGGCTTTGATGCGGTGGTGCGCCATGGCGTGGTCGAAGACTCGCGCCTGGTGGCCTGGCCGCTGGCGCCAAGCCAGCGTTATGTGGTGGCTTCAAAGGCCTATTTGCGGCAACACGGAACACCACGCGCGCTAAACCAGTTGGCCGCGCACAAGGCGATCTACTACTCCAACCGCGGTGTAACCGACTGGGCTTTTCTGGATGCCAAGGGGCAGGACTTCGTCAGGCCCAAGGCCGTGCTGAGGGCCAACAACGGCGACATCATGAAGCAAGCCTGCCTGGCGGGCTTGGGCCTGGCGCTGCTGCCCAGCTTCATCGCCGGGCCGGAGATTGCCGCGGGTAGCTTGCAAGTGGTCGACGTGGGGCGCAAGGTGCCACCCGAGTTGATCTACATGGCGCACCCGGATGGCCGCAAGGTGTCGGCCAAGCTGCGTGCACTGGCCGAACACCTGAAGGCCGCGTTTGGCCAGCCGCCGTATTGGGAGGCAGCAGCTAACACTGCAAGGCCAAAAGCCAAGGCGAAGTGAGTGGGGTGCCCGGCATGCTGCAAGGCTGCCAACAGGATTGGCTTGGGCTCAGCGCCGGGAAGACACCACAATGCCGCCGACAATCAGCAAGAACGCCACGCCATGGAACAGGTGTGGTGCTTCACCCAGAAACGCGGCCGACATCAGCGCGGCGAACAGCGGTGTGAGGTTGGAGAAGAAGCCCGCCGTGGCCGGTCCCACACGCTGCAGGCCGGCGCCCCAGCAACCATAGGCCAACACCGCTGGCCCCACGGCCACAAACAACAGCGCCAGCGCCAGTGGCCAGCCCCAGCCCATGTGGGGCGAGGTAATGGCCCATTCACCGGCGGTCATTACGCTGGACCAAGCCAGGCCAAACACCACTTGCGCCAGCAAAAACGCGGCCCAGTCTTGGCGCACGGCCTTGGGCTCCTTGGTGCGGGTGAGCAACCAGCTGTAGAACGACCATGAGATGGTGGCCAGCAGCATGAACAGGTCGCCGGGGACCAGGCGCAGGGCCAGCAATTCGGCCCACTGCCCGCGACTCAGCACGACCAGCACCCCTGCGGTGGAGAACAGTGCGCCGAGGATTTGCCGCCCCGTCACAGCCACGCCAAAAAACAGCGCGCCCACGGCCAGCATCCACATCGGCATGCTGGCGGCGACCAGGGTGACGTTGATCGGACTGGAGGTCTGAAGCGCCAGGTACTGCAGGGTGTTGTACAGGCCCACGCCCAGCAGCCCCAGCAGGCTGTAGCGGCGCCAGTGTTGCCATACGCCGGCATCGCGGCGCAGCGCCCAGCCGGCCATGGGCAGCAGGATCAGCAGGGCCAGCACCCAACGCAAAAAATTGAAAGTGAATGGCGGAATCAGCGTGTGGACCAGGCGGCCCACCACCGCATTGCCGGCCCAGAGAAGAGGCGGTATCACGAGCAGCAGCACGGTACCGGGAGTCAGTCTTTGTTGCATGCGCGCGAATGTACCAGCGGCGCGGTGGCGCAGTGCCCAGAGGGACATTGCGGCCGCCTTGAAAAGGACAGTCTCTGCAAGCGCGGCGCATTCATGGCAGGATTCAGGCAGTCCTTTATTTTTTACCCATTTCTGGAGACACACATGAGCGCGACCAGCCAGGCAGTACAGATCCAAGAACACGGCGGCCCCGAGCAACTGAAGTTGGTCACGGTCAGCGTGGGCGACCCGGGCCCGGGCGAGATCCGCATCCGCCACAAGGCCATAGGCCTGAACTTCATCGACGTGTACCAACGCGCCGGTGTCTACAAGATGCCCATGCCGCTGAACCTGGGCATGGAGGCCTCGGGCGTGGTCGAGGCCGTGGGTGAGGGCGTGAGCCATCTGCGCGTGGGGGACCGCGCCGCCTACGCCAGCCAGCCGCCCGGCAGCTATAGCGAGCTGCGTGTGATGCCGGCGCGCACCGTCTGCAAGCTGCCCGATGCGATCTCGTTTGAAACCGGCGCGGCCATGATGCTCAAGGGGCTGACGGCGCAATACCTGTTGAAGAAAACCCTGCCGCAAGGCGGCCTGCAAGCCGGTGACTTTGTGTTGTTCCACGCCGCCGCCGGTGGTGTGGGTTTGATTGCCAGCCAGTGGGCGCGTGCGCTGGGCCTGCAACTCATAGGCACGGCAGGCTCGGATGCGAAATGTGCGCTCGCCAAAGAGAACGGCGCGGCCCACGTGATCAACTACAACACCGAAGACTTTGCCGCGCGTGTGAAAGACATCACCGGCGGCCAGGGTGTGAAAGTGGTCTACGACTCGGTGGGCAAAGACACCTTCGAGAAGTCGCTCGAATGCCTGCGCCCGTTTGGTTTGATGGCCTCGTTTGGCAATGCCTCGGGTGTGGTGCCGCCGGTGGCACCCGTGATTCTTGCCCCCAAATGCCTTTACCTCACGCGGGCCACGCTGTTCACCCACATGGCCACACGCGAAAGCACACAGGCCATGGCCGACGAACTGTTTGCCGTGGTGGAAAGCGGCCAGGTGAAGATACACATCGACCAGCGTTACCCGCTGGCGGAAGTGCAGCAGGCGCACCGCGACCTGGAAGCACGCAAGACCACCGGCTGCACCATCCTCACGCTGTGAGTGGGTTCGCTGATGCCGAGGTGGCGGCCTGGCTCGCCAGGCTGCGCAGCAGTGCCGAGCAGCCGCCGTTGCGCGTGCGCCTGCCGCTATGGGCGGGCGCGGCGCAGATCGGCTCGGTGGAGCCAGAGTTCATTGCCAAAATATGCCTCTCAGGCATGGTGGATCTGCGTGAGCTGCTTCTGAATGAAGAGCGCGATGGCGTGGCTGGCTGGCGCCTGGCAGGCGAACCCATGGCAACACTCGCGTATCTGGCGAATGTTTTGCGCGAGGCCGGCCTGGCCCACGCCTGGCGCAACGAACAACTGGCCGTGCCCGACGCCCATGGCCAACGTATTGCCACGGTGGAGCGCGCCGTGGTGCGCGGCCTGGGCATCACCACCCAAGCCGTGCATTTGCTGGGCATTGCCCCTGATGGCCGCCACTGGGTGCAGCAGCGTGCCTTCAACAAACCCAACGACCCCGGGCTGTGGGACACGCTGATGGGCGGCATGGTCTCGGCCGCCGACAGCGTAGACACGGCCCTTGTGCGCGAAACCTGGGAAGAGGCCGGCTTACACGTCGAGCAACTGACCGACGTGCGTCCCGGTGGTCGCCTGACGATCCGCCGGCCCACCAGCGACTGCGCTGGGGCGGGCTATGTGGTCGAGCACATAGCCTGGTTTGTGGCGACCATCCCCGAGCACCTCACGCCGCAGAACCAGGACGGCGAGGTTGAGCAGTTTGTGCTGATGGAGCGCGACACGCTGTGGCAAAAAATGCTGCGCGGCGAGTTCACCAGCGAGGCGGCGTTGATACAGGCGGCGTACTTCGAGATGGCGCAGGTTTAAGGGCAAACCTTAGGCGTTGGGCAGTGGTTTGTCGCCATGCATCTGCCCCGCGACTTCGGCGACCAAATGCCACACCAGCGCCACCAGCGGTGCCAGCGCCCGGTGTTTGCGATGCACCAGCATGATGCGGCGTTCCACGCGCGGTGTCAGCCGGATGACGGTGAGCGCATGGCCTTGCAACTCGGCGGGCGTGAGGGCCAGGGCCGGCAACACGGTGATGCCAATGCCGGCCTCCACCATGCGGAAGACAGTGGTGGGGTGGCCCAGCTCCTGCACCACGCTGACCTCGGCCTGTTGTTCGGCCAGGGCCTTGTCGATCAGGCGCCGACTGCCAGAAGCGTGGTCCAGCAACACCAGGTTTTCGCCCGCCAGCGCGCGCCAGGCCACGTTTTTGCGCTGCGCCAGGGCGTGGTCGCGGCGTGTCACCAGGCAGAACGGCTCGCGCAAGATGGGCTGGCAATGCAGGTCGTCAGGGGCTGACGGGTCTATCACCACACCAAAGTCCACCTCGCCTGAACGCACGCTGCTCAGCACGTCTTGCTGCACGCGGTCTAGCAGCACCAGTTGAATCTCCGGGTGCTGCTCGGCGCAGCGCGCAATACAAGCCGGCATGAGGTTGGCCGACAGCGTGGGGCTGCTGGCCACGCGCACCTTGCCGCGCCGCGCCTGCGCCATGCCTTGCACATCTTGCAGCGATAGTTCCAGTTCATCCAGCAGGCGGTCCAGCTTGCCCGCCAGGTTGCGGCCGGCTTCGGTGGGCTCGACCTCGCGCGTGGTGCGGTTCAGCAACTGCAGGCCGAGTTGGCCTTCCAGCTCGCGTATGCAGCGGCTGATGGCCGGTTGCGTCAGGCCAATCTGGTCGCCGGCACGGCTGAAGTTGCGGTGTTGCACCACGGCCTGGAACACGCGCAACTGGCGCAAGGTGACATTCATCATGGTTAATCATGAATCTATCAGATAAATACATTTCATTTTTTAATCTGATCGAGGTCCAATACGCTGCATAACTAAATTGCCGAGGTTGCTGCCATGTCCCGTCCCCGTTTTCTGCCCGACAACTTCACCCTTGCACTGGTGGTCACCGTCACGCTGGCCAGCTTTTTGCCCGCGCGCGGCAGCGTGGCCCACGGTTTTGAATGGGCCACCACGGCCGCCATCAGCCTGCTGTTTTTCCTGCACGGCGCCAAGTTGTCGCGCGAGGCGGTGGTGGCCGGCGCCACCCACTGGCGCTTGCACCTGCTGGTGCTGGCCAGCACTTTTGTCATGTTCCCGGTGCTGGGCCTGCTCTTGAAGCCGGTGCTCGCGCCCTTGGTCACGCCTGATTTGTATCTGGGGATTCTGTTCCTGTGCTGCCTGCCGGCCACGGTGCAGTCGGCGATTGCGTTCACGTCTATGGCGCGGGGCAATATTCCGGCCGCGGTCTGCAGCGCTTCGGCGTCGACCTTGATCGGGGTGTTTGTCACGCCGATTCTGGTGAGCCTGGTGGTCACCTCAAACGGTGGTGATGCGGGGCCTTCCTTGGGTTCCATAGGCCGCATCCTGCTGCAGTTGATGCTGCCGTTTGTGCTCGGCCAACTGGCGCGCCCCTTCATCGCCGCCTGGGTCAAGAAACAGGCCAAGCTGGTCAAGCTGGTGGACCAGGGCTCGATTTTGCTGGTGGTGTTCACCGCTTTCAGTGCGGCCGTGGTGGAAGGGCTGTGGCAGCAGATTCCGGCCGTGTCGCTGCTCGGCCTGGTGGTGGTGTGTTGTGTGCTGCTGGCCTTGGCCTTGGGGGTCACGCGTTATGCCAGCCGCAAGCTCGGCTTCTCGACCGAAGACGAAGTCACCATCGTGTTCTGCGGCTCCAAGAAGAGCCTGGCCAGCGGCATCCCTATGGCCAAGGTGTTGTTTGCCTCGCATGCGGTCGGCGCGATTGTGTTGCCGCTGATGCTGTTCCATCAGATCCAGTTGATGGTGTGTGCGGTGCTGGCGCAGCGTTATGCGCAGCGGCGCGAAGAAGCGCCTGCCGCGGCTGTAGCGGGTGAAGCGCGGCCGTCGTAAAAGCTATTCGGTGGGCGCCGCCCGGTAAAGCGCCTTGACGAAGTCAGACTGGGTGAGCATGCCCACCAGGCGGCGTTCTGCGTCTATCACCGGAATATGGTGGTGCCCGTCTTCGGTGAACACCGGCACCAGGTCGCTGACGCGCCGGTCGGCGCTGGCCACGCGCACTTCGCGCGTCATGATCTGGCCCACCACCTCCGGCCGCTCCGAATGAAGCGTGCCGCTGGGCCGTACCAGGGCCTTGAGTCGGGCACCCAGGCCGTCGTGTTGCTCGGGCCCGGCCAGGCGCATGAAGTCTGCTCTGGTGACAATGCCCACGATGCGCCGGCTGCGGTCGATGATGGGCAGGGCCTTGATACGCTGGCTGCGCATCAGCGCCCAGGCTTCGTCCAGCGAGGTACCGAACTGCACGGCGGTGACATTCGGCGTCATCACGTCGGCGCAGCGCAGATTGCCAAAACGCCGCTGGTAGGCGGCGGATTCGGCCTCGTGCAACAAACCTTCGAGATCGTCGCGGCTGATGTCCAGCACTTGGTTGTAGTGCCGCAGCGCGGTGTCCAGGTC
Organism: Variovorax sp. HJSM1_2; assembly: GCF_049316285.1. Lineage (NCBI taxonomy): Bacteria > Pseudomonadati > Pseudomonadota > Betaproteobacteria > Burkholderiales > Comamonadaceae > Variovorax > Variovorax sp. HJSM1_2. The sequence continues at coordinate 68,946 of NZ_JBMOXA010000021.1, forward strand.
GGCCGTGGTGAAGCGGCCACCGGTGTTGCTTGGGGTGGCGGGGGTTGCTTGGGCGTGTGGATAGCGCCTACCCGTCAAACGGTTGTAGAGCACACCGGCCAGCACCAGCAACAGGCAGTTGACCAAGACCGGAAACAACACAAATGACAGGCTGACACCCCCCAGGGCCGACAGCAATGCCGCCGCGCCGCCCGGCGGGTGCAGGCAGCGCAGCCAGAACATCAAGGCAATGGCCAGCGCCACCGCCGCAGCGCCGGCGAATGCGGGGTCGGGGATGAGCATGGCGCAGAGCGCGCCGACCAGCGCCGACAAGGTGTTGCCGCCGACCACCGACCAGGGCTGGGCCAGCGGGCTTGCCGGTACGGCAAACACCAGCACCGCACTCGCGCCTATGGGGGCCACCAGCCAAGGCGTGGCAGGCGCAGCGCCCGCCCAATGGCGGCACAGCGCGGCGACCAGCATGATGCCAAAAGCCCCACCCGCCACACTGCGCCAGCGTTCACGGCCGTCGACGAGTAGCGGGCGTGGCCAGAACGAAGCCAGAAAGTTCTGCAGGTCGTGTGTCTTCATGTGCGTGAGGCTTTCCAGGGCAGGGCGCGCACTTGCTCGCGCTGCTCGTCTTCATGGAAGTGCGCCAGGTTGGGCTTGATCAAGTCGCTGCGCGAGATCATGCCCACGATGTGCAGGGAGCCGGCATCGGCCACCACCGGCAGCCGTTCCAGCCCGTGGCGCGCCAGACGTGTGGCCACCTTGCGGCAGGTTTCGCTGGCCAGCGCCACCTGTGGCGGTGCGCCCTGGAACAGATCGGCGATGGGCTGGTCGCCCATGGTGTCGGCATGGGCCAACAACAGCGCACGGTCGACCATGCCCAGCAAAACGCCTTGTTGCTGCACCGGATAGGCGCGGTGCATCTGGTCGGCGCCGAAGTGGCTGGCCAGCACGGCGTAGATAGGTGCCGAGGCTTCCACCGTCTGCACGGGCTGGCTCATGACGGCGCCGACAAACTCGCGCTCCAGCGGGTCCACGCCATGTTCCTGGTAGATGTGCCGGCCGCGGCGGGCGATTTTCTCGGTCATGATGGAGCGGCGCATGGTCAGCACGGTGAAGCCATAACCCACGGCCGAGGCGGTGAGCAGGGGCAGCAGGGCGTTCATGTCGCCCGTGAGCCCAAGTGCGAAGACGGTGGCGGTCAGCGGCGCACGCAGCGTGCCTGACAAGGTGGCCGCCATACACACCAGCGGCCACAGCGCCGCGTCCGGGCCGGGCAGCACATGCCCCAGCACCACGCCCAAACCGGCGCCCATCATCAGCAGGGGAGCCAGCACCCCGCCCGACGTACCCGAGCCCAAGGCCACCACCCAGATGATGGCCTTGACGGCCAGTACCGCGCACACCACACCCAGGGCCAAGCGGTTGTGCAGCAGGTCGCCAATCACGTCGTAGCCCACGCCCAAGGCGCGCGGTTGCAGCCAGCCGCCAATACCGACCACTACGCCGCCAATGGCGGGCCACCACATCCAATGAATGGGCAGCTTGCCAAAAAGGTCTTCCACCTTGTAGAGCGCGCTGGACAGCCCCGCCGCCAGCGCGCCGCAGGCCAGGCCCGCCAGGGCACATGACAACAAGGTCAAGGTTTCAGGTGCTGCGGTTTGCATTGGAAACAGCGGGCCAGGCTCCAGCACCAATGGCCGCAGAAAACCGGCCACGGCGCAGGCCATGGCCACCGGCAGCAGGCTGCGCGGGCGCAGTTCAAACAGCAGCAGTTCCACCGCCAGCAGCACGGCGGCCACCGGGGTACCGAATACCGCAGTCATGCCCGCCGTCGCCCCGGCGACCAACAAGGCCTTGCGTTCTGCGGCGCTCAGGTGGAAGTGTTGTGCCAGCAGCGAGCCTATGGCGCCACCGGTCATGATGATGGGCCCCTCGGCGCCGAACGGGCCGCCGCTGCCGATGACGATGCCGGACGACAGCGGCTTCAACACCGCCACCTTGGGCGACATCTGGCTCTTGCCAAACAGAATCGCCTCTATGGCTTCAGGAATGCCGTGGCCGCGGATTTTGTCCGAGCCCCAGCGTGCCATCACACCAATGATGAGCCCGCCGATCACCGGCAGTGCGATCACATAGGCGCCCAAGCTGTGGGTGGCCGGTGAGTGCTCTGCGAGCGACAGCGTTTGAAAGAAAAAGAGGTTGGTGAAAAAGCGGATCAAGTCCAGCAGCACCACGGCGGCCAAGGTGCTGAGGCCACCGATGACACAGGCCATGGCGGTGATGCGTAACAGCCGGTCGTCCATGTTGAAGTCGCCGGAGCCCCGGGGCTTGGCGGGGCGCTGGGCGGCGAAACGGAGGGGAAATTTTTTCATGTGGAGGCCTGCCTGGTGTTATGGCATTGGCAAGTCGATCTTCGGCACCTCGAAAACCCCTTGCAGGGATTTGAGTTCCGCCCGGTGCAAGGACGCCAGCCGCTGCAGCAGCTCTTCACCGGACGGCGACAGGTGGACCTGCACCTGGCGTCTATCCACCGCGTCCTGGCGCCGTTCCACCAAGCCCAGCGCTTCGCAGCGCGACACCAGGGCCACTGCAGCGTGTGGCAGTACTTGCAGACGCTCGGCCAACTCGCCCACGGTGGCCCATTCGCGGTCGGCAGCACCCTTGATCTGCAGCATCAGCAGGTATTGCTGGGGCTTGATGCCCTCTTGCATGGCGGCCAGTTCGGAGAAGCGCTCGAACTTGCGCATCTGGTAGCGAAACTCGGCCAGGGCCTGGAAGTCTTTTTTCTTGAGCACGGCGAAGCCCGGGGTGACAAAGCCCGTATTTATATCACGCCGTGATATTGTTTGCAGGCGCCGCTGCGCCTGCCCGACCTACCCGGTCAGATGCCTGCGCGCAGCAACTCCGCCACCACGCGGGGGTAGAGCAGGTGCTCTTGCGACAGCACCCGGGCCGACAAACTGGCCGGGGTGTCACCCGGCAAAACCGGCACCGTCACCTGGCCCAGAATGGGGCCGTGGTCCAGCTCGGGCGTCACGCGGTGCACCGTGGCACCGGCCACTTTGCAGCCGGCTTCAATCGCGCGCTGGTGTGTGCGCAGGCCGGCGAACGCGGGCAGCAGCGAGGGGTGGATGTTGATCAACCGCCCGGCGTAGCGCAGCACAAAACCCTCGGTCAAGATGCGCATGAAGCCGGCCAGCACCACCAGGTGCGGCTCAAACTTGTCGATGACCTTTGCCAGTTCAGCGTCAAAAGCGGCGCGTGGGTCTTCGGCCTGGGCGAACTGTTTATGGTCGACCACGGCCGTCGCAATGCCCTGCGTGCGGGCGTACGCCAGCCCTTCGGCATCCGCTTTGTTGCTGATGACGGCTGCAATTTGGGCGCCATAACGGCTGGCCCAAGCCTCGTTTTGGGCCGCTTTTACGATGGCTGCCATATTGGAGCCACCGCCTGAGATCAAAATCACGATGTTTTTCATACCTGTGGGAATTATCTCCGTGACCAACGCCTTCTCTCCCCTGACCCCTGTCGAAGCCCGCGTGCTGGCCACGCTGATGGAAAAAGCCCGCACCGTGCCCGACAGTTATCCGCTGTCGCTCAACACCCTGGTGATAGGCTGCAATCAGAAGACCACGCGCGATCCGATCATGAATTTGAGCGAGGCCGAAATCCTGACCGCGCTGGACGAATTGAAGACGCGTGACCTGGTGCGCCCCGCCAGCGGCAGCCGCGTGGCGCGCTTCGAGCACAACTTTCAGCGTGGTGTGGGCGTGTTCGAGCAAGCGGCTGTTCTGCTCGGCATGCTGATGCTGCGCGGCCCGCAAACGGCGGGTGAGCTGCGGCTGAACACCGAGCGCTGGTATCGCTTTGCCGATATCTCCTCGGTCGATGGCTTTCTGGAAGAACTGCAAGAACGCTCGGAAGAAAAGGGCGGCCCGCTGGTGGTGAAGCTGCCGCGCGCGCCGGGTGCACGTGAACAGCGTTGGGCGCACTTGATGTGCGGTCCGGTGGATGTAGAGGCCTTGGCGGCAGGCGGCGGCGGTGCGGCACCCAGTGCCAACACTTCGATGTTGGAAGCCCGCGTCGTTGTGCTGGAAAACGAGGTGGCGCAATTGCGCGCCACGGTGGACAAACTGTGTGCGGAGCTGGGCATCGCCAACGCCACAAGCACGACGGAGTCACCTTTGTCTCCGTCCTGACAGCCGGGCGCGAGGTCCGGTGCTAAAAACCAGTGAACCGCCGTAACGGTACAACGGAGACAAAAACATGGACCTCGCTTTCACCCCCGAAGAACAAGCTTTTCGGGAAGAAATCCGCACCTGGGTGCACGCGCACCTGCCGGCCGACATCGCCCACAAAGTGCAAAACGGCCTGCGCCTGAGCCGCGACGACCACCAACGCTGGGCGCGCATCCTGGGTCAAAAGGGCTGGCTCGGCCACGGCTGGCCCAAGCAGTTTGGCGGGCCGGGCTGGAACGCGGTGCAAAAACACTTGTTCGAAGAAGAGTGCGCCCTGGCCGGTGCGCCACGTGTTGTGCCTTTTGGCCCGGTGATGGTGGCGCCGGTGATCATGGCGTTTGGCAGTGCCGAGCAGCAACAGCGCTTTTTGCCCGGCATCGCCAGTGGTGATGTGTGGTGGAGCCAGGGCTACAGCGAGCCGGGTTCGGGCTCTGACTTGGCATCGGTCAAAACGCGTGCCGAGCGTCAGGGCAACAAGTACATCGTCAACGGCCAAAAGACCTGGACCACGCTAGGCCAGTATGGCGAATGGATTTTCTGCCTGGTGCGCACCAGCACCGAAGGCAAGCCGCAAACCGGCATCAGCTTCTTGTTGATCGACATGAAATCGCCCGGCGTGAGTGTGCGCCCCATCGTGCTGCTGGACGGCGAGGCCGAGGTCAACGAAGTGTGGTTCGACAACGTGGAAGTGCCGGCCGAGAACCTCATAGGCGAAGAAAACAAGGGCTGGACCTACGCCAAACATCTGCTGAGCCACGAGCGCACCAATATCGCCGACGTGAACCGCGCCAAGCGCGAACTCGAGCGCCTGAAACGCATTGCCAAGAGTGAAGGACTGTGGGACGACCTGCGTTTCCGCGACGAGATCGCCAAGCTCGAAGTCGACGTGGTGGCGCTGGAGATGATGGTGCTGCGCGTGTTGTCGGCCGAGAAGTCGGGCAAAAACTCGCTCGACGTGGCCGGCCTGTTGAAGATCCGCGGCAGCGAGATCCAGCAGCGTTATACCGAGCTGATGATGCTGGCCGCCGGCCCCTACAGCCTGCCGTTCATCTTCGAGGCCATGGAAGCCGGCTGGCAGGGCGACTTTCCCGGCGGCGAGCTAGGCCTGGCGCCGCTGGCGCCCACCTACTTCAACTACCGCAAGACCACCATCTACGGTGGTTCCAACGAAGTGCAGCGCAACATCGTCGCCCAGACGGTCTTGGGTTGAATCAAAAAAATAACGGAGCAAACCAATGGACTTCGATTTCTCTGACGACCAGGAACAACTGCGCGACGCGGTGCGCAAATGGGTAGACCGGGCCTACACCTTCGAGCGCCGCAAAAGCCTGGTGCAAGCGGGCGGCTTTGCGCGCGAGGCCTATGGCGAACTGGCCGATCTGGGCCTGGCCGGCCTGTACATTCCTGAAGACGATGGCGGCCTGGGCATGGGCCCGGTAGAGGGCATGGTGGTGATGGAAGAGCTGGGGCGCGGCATGGTGCTCGAGCCGCTGAGCCAGACGCTGATCACCAGCGCGGTGATCGCCGGTGTGGCACCCGCCGAGGTCAAAGCCGCCTGGTTGCCGAAAATCGCCTCGGGTGAAGCGCTGGTGGTATTGGCGCAGCAGGAGCGCGGCGCGCGCTACAAGCTCGATGTCTGTGCATCAAAAGCGTCTTCTACGCCCGGTGGGTATGCGCTGACAGCTGCTAAAAACATAGTGCCAGCGGGCGACCAGGCCGATGCTTTCCTGGTGCCCGCGCAGTGGGATGGGCGCATCGCCTTGTTCCTGGTGGAGCGTGGTGCGGCGGGTGTGACAACACGCGGCTACGTCACGCAGGACGGCAGCCGTGCGGCCGATGTGCAACTCGTCAACAGCCCGGCCACGCTGGTCACGCTTGATGGCCTGGCTGCGCTGGAGCACGCGGTGGACATTGGCATCGCCAGCGTCTGCGCCGAGGCCGTGGGTGTGATGGACAAGACCCTGGCCATCACCGCCGAATACCTCAACACGCGCAAGCAGTTTGGCGTGGTCATAGGCAGCTTCCAGGCGCTGCGCCATCGCCTGGCCGACATGAAGATGCAGCTGGAGTTGGCGCGTTCCATGAGCTACTACGCCGCGCTGAAGCTCAACGCCCCCAGCGATGAACGCCGCCGCGCTTTGGCTCGCGCCAAATACCAGTTGGGTGTGTCCATGCGTTTTGTGGGTCAGCAGGCGGTGCAGTTGCACGGTGGTATTGGTGTGACCGATGAATACATCGTCAGCCACTACTTCAAGAAGCTCACCCAGCTGGAGATGACATTTGGCGACACCTTGCACCATCTGGGCGAGGTGTCGAACCGCATGCAGGAAACTGCGGGGGTGTTTTCCTGAATGATAAGAACACGTTGTACGCCGTGATCCGGTGCTATTCTCGGCCCCTGTGAGCCGGTGAGACCCGGGCGCCCAGTGTCCACGGTCTGGCCTGCATCCATCAAACCCGGGTGGTTGAAATGGGAGGATATGGCCAATGTTGAATGACATCAAGCGTACGTTCGGCTACTTCAAACAGGCGGTGCCGTTTCGTTTGGTTCCAGCGTTGATCACCACAGCCGTGCTGGTGATCCTGCTCCTCATCCCCACGCCCGAGGGCTTGAAGCCAGAGGCCTGGGACTTGGTGGCGATCTTTCTCACCACGATTGTGGCCATCATCTTGAAAGTGATGCCGATTGGCGTGATGGCGATGATGGCCATCGTCATCGTCTCGCTGACCGAGGTCACGTCGAACTCATCCAAAGGGGCCATTACCGATGCGCTGAGCAGCTTTTCCAACCCGCTGATCTGGCTGATCGTGGTGGCTATTCTGATCTCGCGGGGCTTGAAGAAAACCGGCCTGGGCAACCGTATCGGCCTGATGTTTATTTCGCTGCTGGGCAAGCGCACCGTGGGCATAGGCTATGGCCTGGCCATTTGCGAACTGGTGCTCGCGCCCTTCACGCCAAGCAACACGGCGCGCGGTGGTGGCATCGTGCACCCCATCATGAAATCGATTGCCAATGCCTTCGATTCGGATCCGGCCAAGGGTACGGAACGCAAGGTGGGCACGTATCTGGCGCTGGTGAACTACCACGCCAATCCCATCACGTCCGCCATGTTCATCACTGCCACGGCGCCGAATCCGCTGGTGGTGGACTATGTGGCGCGCGCCACCAACCAGGGCTTTCATCTGACCTGGACCACATGGGCCTTGTGTATGTTGCTGCCGGGCCTGATCTGTCTGCTGCTGATGCCCTTGGTGATCTACCTCATGTCGCCGCCGGAACTAAAAGCCACGCCCGATGCCGTAGTCTACGCACGCACCCAGATGACGGCCATGGGGCCATTGGCGCCCAAGGAAAAGGTGATGCTGGGCACCTTTGGCTTGATGTTGCTGTTGTGGGCGAATGTGCCGGCCATGGTGCTCGGCCCCGCCTGGACACTCGACCCCACCGTTGTGGCCTTTCTCGGCTTGTTCATTCTGATCATCACCGGCACCATAGATTGGGACGACGTGTTATCCGAGAAAAGTGCCTGGGACACGCTGGTGTGGTTTGGCGCGCTGGTGATGCTGGCCGAGCAGCTGAACAAGCTGGGTGTGATCGCCTGGTTCTCCAACGCCATGAAGGACGCGATTGTGGCCAGCGGCATGGGCTGGGTGGCCATCGCTTCGGTGCTGGTGCTGGCCTTCGTTTTCTCGCACTACCTGTTTGCCAGCACCACGGCCCACATCAGCGCGATGATGTTGGCCTTTCTGACCGTGGGTGCCAACCTGATTCCAGCCGAATACCTGGTGCCCTTCATGTTGATGATGGCCGCCGGCTCGGCCATCATGATGACGCTGACGCACTATGCCACCGGCACATCGCCCATCATCTTCGGCAGCGGCTTTGTCACCCTGGGCAATTGGTGGCGTGTAGGGGCGGTGATGTGTGTGCTGGAGTTGCTGGTTTTCGCCTTGATTGGCAGCGCCTGGTGGAAGGTACTGGGCTATTGGTGAAGGGCTGTTGCGGCATTCCGCGCACAATGCGGGCTGCGGCGCAGTCCCGTGTGCCCGCTGTCCACCAACGCGTAGAAAACCTCCAGACATGAGCCAAGGCAAGCGAATTTCTCCAGACATAGGCAGCGATGCGGTCCAGGCCATCAAAGACATGGGCGCTGCCGCCAAGAGTGCCCGTCTGGCCGCCGGAGAAGGGCAGGCCGCCGCAGCCGCCCGCCTGGGTGTCCACGTGCAGACCATTGGCCGTATCGAGGCTGGCGAGCCGGGTGTGGCGATAGGCCATGTGCTGGGCCTGCTGGCGCAATACGGTATTTCCACACACTTGCAACTGCCAGCCTCGTCCTGAGCCGCCGCGCCGCCTGGCGCGGCAGGCACGGCGGCGCTTCGTGCCCAGCCTTGCCTTAAACCACCGGTCCGATGAACGAAATCAGTCGCCCCATGCGGGCGATGAAGTTCGAGGTGATGATGAACTGTGGCTTGTCGCGCTTCACATAAGGCGCGATGTCGGGCGGCACATCCGCCGGGTAGGGCGAGGTGTCGTAGATGTCGCCCACGTGGCGGCTGCGGTAGGCGGTGCCGGTGTAGGGCGTGGACGGACCGTTGCCGGCAAACGGGTTGACGATTTCCGGCACCGGGGCGGTCCAGTACTTGCCGTCCACCAAGGCGGCGATGATGCTGTCCACTTCCGATTGCGGCACCACCGGCGTCTTCATCACCGCGCCTTCGAACAGGTCCGGGAAGTCCACTTCCCGTATCGCCGTGAAGTACTTGGGCAGTGTGCGCAGGCCGGTGGCGCGCAACGGTGACTTGGCCACCATGGCGTCGATCTCCGCCTGCGTCATGGCGTTGAGTTCGTTCAGCCGTTTCTGCAGTGCCGCGGTATCGACCGAGCGGCCCGACGAATAGTGGCTGATGGTGTTGGTGATGTCCTTGTCGAAGAAGTAGGCGCCGTTGTGGATGTTGGAGCCGTAGCGGTGGATGAACAGCGGCTGATTGGTGTCGAGCTCGATGAAGGTCGCCACATTGCGGCCGGCCAGCAAGGGGTTCAGCGTGGCCACGTTGGCCGGGAGCTGGATGGCGGCCGATTTCAGCCAGTCAATCGCCTTCTGCAGTTGCGACAGGTATTTTTTGTCACCGGTGAGCGTGAAGTAGCCAAACAACTGCTGGATGTTGGTTTGGGTGGTGTGTGTGGCCAGCGAGCGCGGCTCGTAGGAGCGGGCACCGGCGGGGGCGCCTTCGGGGCGGCCGTTGGTGGCGCGTGACAAGTGCTGCAGGCTCCAGCCCGATTGCACGGGGGTGACGGCCGAAGTCCACTGCATGCGCTGCATGCAGTCCATGGCACGCGTGATGTTGGGGATGAGGTTGGTGCGGCCCAGCGCCATCACACACATGGTGAGGAACTTGATGTTCTCGCCCATCACGTCGTCGTTGAAGGTCACATGCAGCGTGTAGTCGCTGTCTTCCATACCCGCGCGCGCACCGGTCGGCAATTGCTGCGGGTTGGGCAGCGGCATGGCGCTGATGGCGTTGGGGTTGTGCGGAAAGCGCTGCGGCCAGCCGCCATCGGCCACACCAAACTGCGGGCCGAACTGTGCATCGGTGATGAACTTGATGACCTTGTCGGTGGCGCTTTTGTAGACGGTGTCATTTTTCTCCAGGTACATGCGCAGCATCAATTGCGCCGCGACCGCGGTGGTGGCGTCGTCAAATGTGGCGTTGCCGTAGTAATGCTGAAACTCCTCCAGCCGCCAGCCGTTCATGCCCACCGTGTCGTACCACTGTTGCAGCGAGGCCTCGCCGTTGAAGTCGTAGATGTAGTTCCATCCGCCGGAGCTGTGCTGCGCGGCCGCGACCGCCCGGGCGGTGCGGTCCGCGGCTTGGTAGAAGCGTTCGTCGCCAGTCGCATGGTAGGCGTCGAGATAGGTGTGGCCTATGGACGAAGTGCCCGGTGGCTGCAGCCACAGCATGGAGCGTTTGGCTTCCATTTCGCCAAAGGTCTGCGTCAGGTCGGGGGAGTACGACCACACATAGCCGCCCCGGTAGGAGACCACCTCGTCCATGTAGGTCGTGGCGCGTTTCAAAGCGCTGGTGGCGACACCTTTGGGGCTCAGGTCCGGCGCAGGGCCCGAGGAGTCACCTCCGCCGCCACAGGCGGCCAGCACAAAGGGGGACAGGGCCGAGATTGCAAACTGTCGTCGTTTCATGGAATTCCCTCGTTGGTTGGTTGTCCGAGTGCATCGGTCCGAAGTTGTCAAATGTCAAACGACATCAGTTGTCATACTTCTTCGGCGGCCGGATTATTGGGATCGGCCAACGCGCGAGTCAACGGCGTAACTGCCTGGTAGTCAGCACATTTTCGTAACTGGTTGTAGGACGACTTATGAGTTAACGTTCACATCTTGAGGCTGACGTGGTGCCGTGTGCTGGCGATCCCGGCCTTTGATGCACAGAAACCGTGGGGCGTAGCCGTGAGAGAACCTAAGCCAGCAAAGCAGCTTGATACCGTGAACAAATCAGCGCGCTCACAGAACGTTCAAAAGCGCGCCTGCCTGTCAGTCTTGTCAGGCATGACCGGGTGATGTGTAGGGTTGTCGCGGCGCAATGTTGGCTCGCAAGTGCGCTGACGTGGCCGTCCCGCAGCAGCGCCTGCAGGCTGTGAGGCCGTGAAATTTGGGGCAGAGGTGTATCGGCAGTGCGAGTGTTGCCCTCGGCGGGTGCTGCCGCCCGGCGCTGGGCCAGGCGATGGCCGTGACGCAGCGCCGCGCGCTAAACCAGGAGCCGGGACGACTTGGGCACGTGCGCCATCAGGAAGTCCATCTGATCCGCGAGGATGCGCCGGTTGCGCAGGATGAAGTCTTCCCACAGGCTGGGCACGTAGGGCGCGTAGAGCAGCGGCATATTGGCCTGCTCGGGCGTGCGGTTGCTCTTGCGGTGGTTGCAGGCGCGGCAGGCCGTGACCACGTTCATCCAATGGTCGGCCCCGCGTTGGCCCAGCGGTTTAATGTGCTCGCGCGTCAGCACCTCTTCGTGGAAGCGCTGGCCGCAGTAGGCGCAGACGTTGCGGTCGCGCACAAACAGCTTGGCATTGGTGAGGCTGGGGCGCAGCTCAAATGGGTTGATGCTGGGCACGCCGCGTGTGCCTATGATGCTGCTGACGGTGATGATGGATTGCTGGCCGGTGATGGCGTTGTGCCCGCCATGGAACACCGCAATCTGCGCGCCAAGTTCCCAGCGTACGTCCTCCGCCGCATAGTGGGTCACCGCTTCTTCAAGCGATATCCACGACTGTGGCAATCCTTGCGCTGATAACTTCAAGACCTTCAAAGCACGCCTCCTGACAAAGTCGAATGGGCACTGACTTGGAACGCTGACGTAATTGCGTGGAGATCAACCGGTTGATTCACCGCCACTGCGTCACAATATACAGTGTTTTCATGACTTACATGCTGACGGCGCCCGGTGCATGGGCGCAACACGCTATCAAAAATATAACAGCCATGCAGGTTTTTCGCGGCTTTCATTACCCAGGCATTGCGCCTTCTTGCGCCTTGACGATAGGCAATTTCGACGGTGTGCACCGTGGCCACCAGGCGATGCTGGCGCTGCTCAAGAACGAAGCCCAGCACCGTGGTGTGCCCAGCTGTGTGCTCACCTTCGAGCCGCATCCGCGCGACTACTTTGCCGCCGCCTTGCACAAGCCCGAGTTGGCGCCGGCACGCATAGGCACGCTGCGTGACAAACTCACCGAGCTGGCGCGCTGCGGTGTCGACCAAACCATTGTGCTGCCGTTTGACGCCCGGCTGGCCAGCCAAAGCCCCGAGGCCTTTATTCGCGACGTGTTGCAACAGGGCCTGGGCGCACGTTATGTGCTGGTGGGTGATGACTTCCGTTTTGGCGCCAAGCGCGCGGGCGACTACGCCATGCTCGATGCCGCCGGCACCAGCCACGGCTTTGACGTGGCGCGCATGAACAGCTACGAGGTGCACGGCCTGCGTGTGTCCAGTTCCGCCGTGCGCGACGCGTTGGGGCAGGGCGACATGGCGGCTGCGGCAAGCTTGCTTGGGCGGCCTTACAGCATCAGCGGCCATGTGGTGCACGGCCGCAAACTGGGGCGTGAGTTGGGCTGGCCCACTTTGAACCTGCGCTTCGCGCACTGGAAGCCGGCCGCCAACGGCATCTTTGCGGTGCTGGTGCATGGCTTGGGTGGCAAACCCTTGCCGGGTGTGGCCAATCTGGGGGTGCGCCCCTCGCTGGACCCGAACGACGTGAATGGCGGGCGTGTGCTGCTGGAAACCTATTGCCTGGAATGGCCCGACAGCCTGGGACGGGAAGGGGCGTACGGTAAAATCATTCGCGTGGAACTGTTGCACAAACTGCATGACGAGTTGAAGTACGCCAGTCTGGACGCCTTGAAAACAGGCATTGCCAAAGACTGCGACGACGCACGCGCGTACTTTGTGACCATGCACGCCGAAACCAGCCGCCAGACCACGCGCGACCGAATTTAGACGACGACCGTGCGTCGTATACCCTGCCGCGTCGGCTTGGCTGGCGTCGCCAGGGTTTCTCCCTGACCCCTCATCGCCGTCTGCCGCCACACGGCAAGCCTCTTCCAAAGTTTCTTACGCGCCCCGCACGGAGCCCCGCCATGACCGATTCCGCCAGCAAGACCGATTACCGCAGCACCCTGAACCTGCCCGACACGCCATTCCCCATGCGTGGCGACCTGCCCAAGCGCGAGCCGGGCTGGGTGAAGGAGTGGGACGACAAAGGCATCTACAAAAAGCTGCGCGATGCACGCTGCGGCAAGCCCAAGTTCATCCTGCACGACGGCCCACCCTATGCCAACGGCCAGATCCACATGGGCCACGCGGTCAACAAGATCCTGAAGGACATGATCACCAAGGCGCGCCAGCTCGAAGGTTTTGACGCGCTGTACGTGCCCGGCTGGGACTGCCACGGCCTGCCGATCGAAAACGCCATCGAGAAAAAACACGGCCGCAACCTGAGCCGCGACGACATGCAGGCCAAGAGCCGTGCTTACGCCACCGAGCAAATCGCCCAGCAGATGGTCGACTTCCAGCGCCTGGGTGTTTTGGGCGAATGGGACAACCCCTACAAAACCATGAACTTCGCCAACGAGGCGGGGGAAATCCGCGCGTTCAAGGGGGTGATCGAGCGAGGCTTTGTCTACCGCGGCCTGAAGCCGGTGTACTGGTGTTTTGACTGCGGCTCGTCGCTGGCCGAGTTTGAAATCGAATACGCCGACAAGAAGAGCACCACGCTTGACGTGGCCTTCAAGGCGCACGAGCCGGCCAAGCTGGCGGCTGCGTTTGGCGTGCCGTCGCTGGCCAAAGACGCGTTTGTCGTCATCTGGACCACCACCGCCTGGACCATCCCCGCCAACCAAGCGCTGAACCTGAACCCGGCGCTGAGCTACGCGCTGGTCGACACCGAAAAGGGCTTGCTGGTGCTGGCCGAATCGCTGGTCGAAGACTGCTTGCAACGCTACGGCCTCAGCGGCCAGGTGCTGGCCACGGCGCTGGGCGAAAAGCTCGGCGGCCTGGAGTTTGAACACCCCTTGTATGACGTGGATGCCGGCTACCGCCGCCTCTCGCCGGTCTACCTGGCCGACTATGCCACGGCCGACGACGGCACCGGTATCGTGCACTCGTCGCCCGCCTATGGCCTGGAGGATTTCAACTCCTGCCGCGCCCACGGTTTGGCGCTCGAAGACATCCTGAATCCGGTGCAGGGCAACGGCGCCTACGCGGCCGACTTCCCGCTGTTTGGTGGCCAACACATCTGGAAAGCCGTGCCGGTGGTGATCGAGGCGTTGCGCAACGCCGGCCGCCTGATGGCCACCAAGGACATCAGCCACAGCTACCCGCATTGCTGGCGCCACAAGACGCCGGTGATCTACCGTGCCGCTGCGCAGTGGTTTGTGCGCATGGACGAAGGCGAGGGTGTGTTCACCAAGAACAAGGCGCCGAAGACGCTGCGCCAAACGGCGCTCGAAGCCATCGAGCACACCAGCTTCTACCCCGAGAACGGCAAGGCGCGCCTGCACGACATGATCGCCAACCGGCCCGACTGGTGTATCAGCCGCCAGCGCAGCTGGGGCGTGCCCATCCCGTTCTTCCTGCACAAGGATTCGGGCGAGCTGCACCCACGCACCATGGAAATCCTCGACCAGGCGGCCGACATCGTGGAAAAGGGCGGCATCGAAGCCTGGAGCCGTGTCACCACCGAAGAAATCTTGGGCGCGGCCGATGCGCCGAGCTACACCAAGAGCACCGACATCCTGGAAGTGTGGTTCGACTCCGGCTCCACCTTCAGCCACGTGCTGCGCGGCACACACCCCAACGTGCACCACGACACCGGCCCCGAGGCCGACCTCTACCTTGAAGGCCATGACCAACACCGTGGCTGGTTCCACAGCTCGCTGCTGTTGGCCAGCGCGCTGGAAGGCCGCGCGCCTTACCGTGGCTTGCTGACGCACGGTTTCACCGTCGACAGCCAAGGCCGCAAGATGAGCAAGTCGATGGGCAACGGCATAGACCCGCAAGAGATCAACAAGAAGCTGGGCGCCGAAATCATCCGCCTGTGGGTGGCTGCCAGCGACTACTCGGGTGACATCGCCGGCGACGAGAAGATCCTCGCCCGCGTGGTCGACGCCTACCGCCGCATCCGCAACACGCTGCGCTTCCTGCTGGCCAACGTCAGCGATTTCGACCCGGCGAAAGACGCCGTGCCGTTCGAGCAGATGCTGGAGATCGACCGCTACGCGTTGACCCGCGCCGCCGAGTTCCAGGCCGAAGTGCTGGCGCACTACAAGGTGTACGAGTTCCACCCCGTGGTCGCCAAGCTGCAGCTGTATTGCTCGGAAGACCTGGGCGGCTTCTACCTCGACGTGTTGAAAGACCGCCTCTACACCACCGCGCCCAAGAGCCTGGCACGGCGCAGTGCACAAACCGCGCTGTGGCATGTGACCCACGCCATGCTGCGCTGGATGGCGCCGTTCCTGTCGTTCACGGCGGAAGAGGCGTGGAAGCTGTTTGGTGATTCCGAGTCCATCTTCCTGGAAACCTATGGCACTTTGGCCGGCGCCGACGAAGGCCTGCTCGCCAAATGGCAGCGCATCCGCGAGATCCGCGATCTGGTCAACAAAGAGATCGAAACCCTGCGCGCCAATGGCCAGGTGGGTTCGTCTTTGCAAGCCAACGTGGTGCTCACCGCCGCGCCCGAAGACCACGCCTTGCTCGCCAGCCTGGGCGATGACCTGAAGTTTGTGTTCATCACCTCTGCTATTGAATTGGTAGCTGGTGACACATTCCAGGTCAGCGTGAAAGCCAGTACCGATGTGAAGTGTGAACGCTGCTGGCACTACCGTGCCGACGTGGGCACGGATGCCGCGCACCCCAGCCTTTGTGGCCGCTGCAGCAGCAACCTGTTTGGCGACGGCGAAAAGCGTCTGGTGGCCTGATGGCGAAAACAATGGCTAAGAAGTCCACCACCAGCTTCGTGAAGTCGTCCTCGTCCGGCAGCATGCTGCCCTGGTTGGGCCTGGCGCTGATCATCTTCCTGGTGGACCAGTTCACCAAGGTGTTGATCCTGGGCTACTACCACCTGGGTGACAGCACACCCATCACCAGCTTCTTCAACATTGTGCGGGCGCACAACACTGGCGCGGCGTTTTCGTTCCTGGCGCAGGCCTCGGGCTGGCAGCGTTGGATGTTCACCGGCATTGGCCTGGCCGCTGCCGTGTTCATCGTCTGGCAGCTGCGCGCACATCCGGGCCAGAAGCTGTTCTGTTTTGCGCTAGGCAGCATTCTGGGTGGCGCCATTGGCAATGTGGTGGACCGTGTGCAGCACGGTTATGTGGTCGACTTTCTCGACTTCCATCTGCGTGGCTGGCACTACCCGGCCTTCAACGTGGCCGATGCAGGCATCACCATTGGCGCCATCTGCCTGATCGTCGATGAGCTGCGGCGCGTGAAGCGCGGCAAGTAGGACGGCTTCGCCTGGTGTTGTCATCGCCTGCCCTTGTGCAGGCGATTTTCATTCTGTCATCCGACTTCGCCTCTAAAAGGCGGTCTGCAACAAGGCCCGATTCAGGAGTATCCTTGCGGACTCGGTTTTTGTGACGTTGATGGCATGTGATTTGCAGTCCTCAACCACAAGCTGCGACAAAGGAGCCTCACGTCCGTCCATGAAACATTTGTTGAATCTGCTGGCAGCCATTGCGCTGCTCGTGTGGGGTACCCACCTAGTGCGCACCGGTGTGTTGCGCGTGTTCGGGGCCAACCTGAGGCAGATTCTGGCGCGCAGCACCGGCAACGCCTTCACGGCAGCACTGTCGGGCATAGGTGTCACGGCGCTGGTGCAGTCCAGCACCGCCACCTCGCTCATGACCTCGTCCTTCGTTGGCCAAGGCCTGATCACGCTGCCCGCTGCGCTGGCGGTGATGCGTGGCGCCGACATCGGCACGGCGCTCATCTCGGTGTTGTTCTCGTTTGATCTGTCCTGGCTCTCGCCGCTGTTCATCTTTGTCGGTGTGGTGCTGTTCCTAGCGCGGCAGGACACGACCGCTGGCCGTGTGGGCCGGG
>NZ_JBMOXA010000022.1:0-83610 GCF_049316285.1 Variovorax sp. HJSM1_2
AACGCCGGATCCGATCTGAAAGCAGCAGAACACACCTATAAAAACAAGGAAAAAGCCCTCATCTTTAAAATGGTTTCCTTCAAAACAACTTTAGGGCGCGCTTTATGCACTTGGCGCCCTTGCCATGGAAATAGCCATACTCTTCGCCCTCATCTGTCTCAACGGCCTGTTTGCCATGTCGGAAATCGCCCTGGTGACCGCACGCAAGGCGCGTTTGCAAAAGCTGCTCGATGAGGGCGACCACGGGGCCGCCGCAGCGGTCAAACTGGGGGAAGACCCGACGCGTTTTCTCTCCACCATTCAAATCGGCATCACCTCCATTGGTGTGCTCAACGGTATCGTAGGTGAGGCCGCCCTGGCCGCACCGCTGGCGCTGTGGCTCGAATCGCTGGGCGTGCCGCGCACCTACGGCGAGTATGCTGCCACCGGCCTGGTGGTGGTGTTGATCACCTACTTCTCCATTGTGGTGGGCGAGTTGGTGCCCAAGCGTATTGGCCAGTCGTACCCCGAAACCTTTGCACGCCTGGTGGCCCGGCCCATCAACTTCCTGGCGCTGGCGACCAAGCCTTTCGTGTTGCTGCTGTCCGCGTCCACGCGCACCTTGTTGCGCATCCTGGGCGTGAAGGAAACCAGCGGCAGCCCGGTCACCGAAGAAGAGATACACGCCATGCTGGTCGAAGGCACCACGGCTGGTGTGATCGAGTCGCACGAACACACCATGGTGCGCAACGTGTTCCGTCTGGACGACCGGCAAATCGGCTCGCTGATGGTGCCGCGTGGCGACGTGGTGTGTATAGACATTGATGCACCGTTTGCCGACAACCTGCAGCGCATTGAAAGCTCGGACCACGCGCGCTTCCCCGTGGTGCGCGGCAGCATGGACGAGATTTTGGGCGTGATCAACGCGCGCCAATGGCTGTCGCGCACGCTGCGCGACCCGGCCCACAGCCTGGCCCAGCAGTCGCTGCAAACCGTGCTTTACGTGCCCGAAACCATCACCGGCATGGAGTTGCTGGACAACTTCAAGCTGTCCGATGTGCACATGGCGTTTGTCATCGACGAATACGGCGAGGTGCAAGGCATCGTGACGCTGCAGGATTTGATTGAAGCCATCACTGGCGAGTTTCAGCCGCGCGACCCCGCCACTTCGTGGGCGGTGCAGCGCGACGACGGCAGTTGGCTGCTGGACGGCCACATTCCCGTGCCCGAATTGAAAGACCGGCTGGAGCTCAATGCCGTGCCCGAAGAAGAGCGCGGCCGCTACCACACGCTCAGCGGCATGATCATGCTGCTCACCGGCAAGCTGCCCAAGGTGGCCGACACCGTGCAATGGGAGAACTGGAAGCTCGAAGTGGTCGACATGGACGGCAAAACCATAGACAAGATCCTGGCCACCAAGATCGTTACCGCAGACACCGAGCAAACCAGCGAACCGGCTGCGCTGTGAGCCGGCTGACGTGATTCGCCTTAGGCCCGGCTCCTGAGCTGACGCCTGTGTAGCGGGGCCGCCAGCATAAAGAGCTTCTGTCTGCGGCCAAAGCTCGCCGTGTATGCCACGCGTGGTGGAGTACACCGGCTTGCGGTGCGAGCAGATGGTGCGGGCCGTCACCTAGGGTTGGGCGCTCATTTGTTTGCGCGAGTCCGCAGCGTTGGATGCGAGCGCAGGCGGAGCTTTCTGACGCCGTGTGTGTTCGTCTTGAGAGTCGTTGCTAAGCACACTTTGAATCTTTGATGTCAGCGGCCCGGACGGCAGCCGTTCCGCTATGATGCGCTCGTCTGGGTTGCTTGCTGCTGTGCTGCAGTGGCTTGGCAAGACGTGGTTGGCCTCTACCATCCGTGCCCGGTTATCTCTGGAATTTGACCCTTGTTAGTCACTCAGGAGGCATCTCATGACCGTGATAGTCGAGCTGGATTCCCAGCGTCAACTTAGCCAGATCAAGCCCCTGTTCGATTCAGCACTCGCGCCATAAGCTCGGCACCCCGGCCCGCCATGCGCTGCGAAAGCATGCCCAGTAAAAGACTCACGGGATTGGTTTGCGCCTGCATGTTGTTGCTCAGTGCCTGTACCACCCTGGGCCCTGATTTCAAATCGCCCCAGACACCAACCCTGGCGCCATGGGACGGTGGTTCACTGGCTCCTTTTGTTTCCGAGAAGCGCCCCCCCATGGCTGGACAGCAGCCGGATTGGTGGCGCAATTTCGGTGACCCGGTACTGAATGCTTTGGTGGATTCGGCGCAAAGAGTGAACCCGAACGTGCGCATTGCAGGCTTGCGCATCATGGAGGCGCGTGCGCAGTTGGGTATTGCCGACAGCAGCTACTTTCCGCAGGTCAAACAAGTCACGGCGGACGCTCTGAACGTGGGTGAGCGGCGTACAGGCGGTGGGCCAGACGTCAGCATGGGGAGCTTCAGTGCCGGTTTGCGCGCCAGCTGGGAGCTCGACTTCTGGGGAAAGTTTCGCCGAAGCATAGAAGCAGCCGATGCCGGTTACCAAGCCAGCATTGCGCAATACGACGACATGCAGGTATTGATGGCGGCGCAAACCGTGAGTTTCTATTGTGCGATTCGTACCCTGGAAGTGCGGTTGCGGATTGCGCATGAAAACGCCGCGCTGCAAAAACGCAGCCTGGACATTACTGAGCGCTTGTTCAAACACGGCAACGACTCCGAACTCGACGTGCAGCAAGCCAAAGCCCAGTATCTGGGAACACTCTCCACCATTCCCCAGTTGGCCATCAGCCTGCGGCAAACACAGAATGCGCTGAGCACGCTGTTGGGCCGGATCCCGGGGCCGCTGCCCGAGATGGATGCCGGAAAGGAGCAGATCCCGCAAGCGCCGCTCGCCGTGATTGCCGACATCCCGGCCGATCTGCTGCGCCGCCGTCCCGATGTGCGTGCAGCCGAGATGGCGATGGCGGCTCAATCGGCTTTGATTGGTGTGAGCGAGGCTGATTTATATCCATCGATCTCGCTGCTCGGATCGATTGGCCTCTCCGCCACCACGGCCAGCGGTGCGCCGCGTGTACTGAGTTGGGGCGTGGGTCCCAGCCTGGTCTGGAACGTGTTTGACCAGGGCCGTTTGAAGAATACCGTGCTCATCCAGGACGTGAAATTTCAGCAGGCGCACGAGGTCTACCAAGACGCGGTGTTGCGGGCCGCACGGGAGGTGGACGATGCCGCCGTGACCTTTGCCAAAACGGGTGAACAAATTGTGTTGCTCACCGATGCCGTCAAGGCCGCGCAACGCTCGCTCGCTATTGCCAACTTGCAATACCGTGAGGGCCTGGTCGACTTTCAGCGCGTGCTCGATTCTCAGCAAACGTTTTTTGCGCAACAAGAGCGCTTGATTTCCAGCCGTGGCACCCTGGCACAAGGGCTGATTGCCATCTACAAAGCCATGGGCGGTGGTTGGGAACAGGGGCGAAGGCGGCCGATTCTCGATGACACGCTGCGTACCAGCCTGGAGCAGCGCCAGGATTGGAAAGGCATGCTGGCCGAGCCACTGCCTCTACCCGGCGAAAACATGGTATCTCCCAGCATGAATGGCACAAAACATGAGTAATGAAACGGTTGCACCTGCACCTGCACCTGCACCTGCACCTGCACCTGCACCTGCACCTGCACCTGCACCTGCAGCGCCGCCCACATCCGCGCCAGGCAAGGGCAGCCGGGTGGGGGCAATCGTGGTGCTGTTGGTGATTGTGCTCAGCCTGGTCTGGCATTTCGTGGCCGACCGCGTCACGCCTTACACCTCGCAGGCCAGAGTGCAGTCATTTGTGGTGCCCGTGGCCGCCGAGGTGGCCGGGCAGGTGCTGAAGGTTTATGTCAAAGACAACGACGAGGTGCAAACCGGACAAGTCTTGTTCGACATCGATGCCAGCCAGTACCAGATCGCCTTGCAGCGCAGCCGCTCTGACTACGAATCTGTGCGGCGCTCGGTGAATGCGTCAACGGCGACTGTGGCCGCGGCGAGTGCCGCGCTGCAGGTTGCCATCGCCAACCATGCACATGCCAAGCAGGATGCCGAGCGACTGGAGCAAATTTACGCGGAAGACCCGGGCGCGATATCACTGCGGCGTGTGCAGTCCGCGCAGACCAGCCGTATTACCAGCTTGAGCCAGGTCAAAGCCGCGGAGGCCGATTTGGTTCGCGCCCAGGAGGGCGCGGGTGACAAGGGGGAAAAGAATGCGCAACTGCTGAGCGCCCGCGCAGCCATTGAAAAGGCCGAGCTGGACCTGCAGCGCACGAAAGTGTTGTCACCGACACGTGGCATGGTGGCAGACCTGCGCACCGACGTGGGGAAGTTTGCCCAACCCGGTGCTGCGGCCATGACCGTGATTGCCAACCACGACCTGTGGATCTCGGCCGACATGACGGAAAACAACCTGGGCAATATCAAACCCGGTGACCCGGTTGCCGTGGTGCTGGACGTGATGCCCGGGGAGGTTTTGCGCGGCAGGGTGCGCAGCCTGGGCAGTGGGGTCAGCTCGGGCCAACAGGCGCAAGCCGGCACGCTGCCAACCATAGAAAACAGCCGCGATTGGCTACGCCAGGCGCAGCGTTTTCCCGTGGCGGTGGAGTTTGATGCGTCTGAAATGGAACGTTTGCGCGGAGCGCGGGTAGGTGGGCAGGCTGAAGTGTTGGTCTACACCGGCGACCATGCGGTGATGAACCTGCTGGGAGGCTGGTTCATCGGGCTGATGAGTTATCTGTCGTATCTCTATTGACGGCCATGCTGCACCCCGCCGACAAAGCCGTCTTGCGCCTGACGCTCAGTCTGGGGCTGGCCGCCTCGCTGGCCTATGGGTTTGCCATGCCCGCGCCTTTCCTCGTCTGTGTGATGGCGGCAATGGTGGCATGCAAACCCGGGCCGCCGATTCCCTTGGGGCGCGGAGTGGTCGTGTCCGTGGTGATGGCGCTGCTGCTGAGCGCGGGCATTCTGATGGTGCCGCTGCTTGAGTATTACGCCACCGCGGGCGTGATGCTCACGGCGGCCATGCTCTACCTGGTGTTCTTCACGGGGGCATACCGTGCCAACCCTTTGGTGACGATGATTCTGGTGATCGCCGTGGCGGTGATTCCCGTGGTGGGCACGGCCGAGCAAATATTGGCCCCGTTGATCAGTGTGACCTTGGCTGTGGGGCTTGCGGTGGGCATTTTGGTCAGCGGCATCTCTCACGCTTTTTTTCCCGATGCTGCGCGGCCAAGTCCAGCCAAGTCCATCGGCTCGCCACGCCCCAGTCGGCAGGCGGCCGCATGGTTTGCGTTGCGGGCGACTCTCATCATGATGCCGGTTTTTGTGCTGGCCCTCACCAATCCGTCGTTTTACCTGGCGGCCGTGATCAAAACCATCACGCTGGCGCAGCAGTCGGGGACCACCACAGCACGCACCGCCGGGCGTGAACTGGTGGGCTCGACCGCCATGGGGGCCTGGATGGCGGTGTTGGCCTGGGGTGGTTTGTCGTTGTGGCCAAATTTGTGGATGCTGGTGTTGTGGTTGATGGCCGCTGGCTTGTGGAGCGGGGTGCGTCTGTTCCGTCTTAAAAACTCTTCCTTCCCGCCCAGCTTCTGGAGCAACGCCCTGGTCACCATGCTGATCTTGCTGGGGCCAGCCATCGAAGACAGCGCGAATGGCAAGGACGTCTACCAAGCACTGGTCGTTCGGGTGTTTTTGTTCATAGGCGTTGCGCTCTACGCGTGGGCCACGGTGTGGGTGTTGGAGCGCGTGCGTGTGTTGTGGCCGCTCGGTGTACGAGGCCGAGGTGGTGTCAGAGGGCTGTCGAGAACTGGTTAAATTTTGTAATCGTGGGTATAACGGGCTAGAGGGCCGGAGGCATAGCAGGGTTAAAAAATCGCGCGCCGCCAGTTGAAAAGTGGTTCGTCTTGCAATTCCAGTCGCGGGGCTTTGGCCCCGCTCTTAACCGATAAGAGAGGTCACATTCATGAGCAGTAAAGCCATCATGCCGGTGTTGGCGGAGCCGCCGTCGAACAAGCAGCGGCTCTTCATTCGCTACTTTTCAGGGTTTCTGATCGACTTGGTGGTGCTGAATCTCTTCGAGGAGTATTCGCCGAATGTCACCATTGACTCGTTCACCACGTCGTTGTTTGCTGCCGTGGTTTTGCAGTTGCTTGTGCAGTTGACCTTGGCTATCGAGCATAAGGTTGCGGCCTTTTTTGAAGGCAAACCCGGTGGGCTGATGACCTTTCTTAGGTTTTTCTTCGCCTGGCTGGTGTTGTTTGGATCGAAGTTTGTGATCCTGGAGGCGCTCAGCTTTGCCTTTGGTGAAAACGTGCGTTTCGGCGGCCCTTTTAACGGCATCGTCATTCTGATCATCATCATCGTTGTGATGTTAGTGGCCGAAGAAACCCTGGTTCGGCTTTATCGCAAGCTGGCAGACTAGCCGCCGCGCCAAGTCTGCAAGCCCGCTGTGTCAACACGAATCGAATGTACCGGGCTTCAGTTCCTTGGCGGGTTCAGCCTAGCTTAGGGTCAGGTGATCAAGCCGACTCAGATTGCCGTGGTCCCGCGGCACGATAGATTGCCGCTATCAAATCTCGCCCGGTGAATGGCTTCAAAAGCAACTCCGCTCCAAAGGCTGTCACCGATTGACGCGATTTCGACTCATCATGCGCGGTAATAAAAATCACCGGAAAAAACTGTCCTTTGTCGTGCATCTGGCGATAGGCCTCAATGCCGGTGCAACCGGGTAGGAAAATGTCTATCACCACACAGTAGGTTTTCTGCTCAACCGACATTGACGTCAAGGATTCACCATCCGGCAGCGCGATGCACTCGAATCCATAGGCCTCAAGAAGCTGCTGCAAAGCGTTTCTCATGTCGATGTCATCGTCAACAACGATCACAAGAGGAGCACTTTTTTCGGTGTTCACCATGGCCTCTGTATAAGTGATAACGAGGATGACATATGAGATGCACTCGTCTCGCCAAATCTAGGCCTTATTTGCTTTCGAGTAAATTCGATCTTGGGGAAATATGGGTTTCCCTTTTGGGAAATTTTGCTGACGCTTGCGCCGCCAAAAACTGCACCGCATCAGGGAAAGCATTCTGCGCAGAGCCAGGATCCCCAGGTTTGGGATGTGTGGCCGCTTCCATCATTCCAACCCGCTGGGCTGGCCGGTTTCAACCGGTCCCCTTGGATATGCTCAGGCGGGGGCTTTGTCCGGCCCCACCAACTTCCATTGGCCAGCGGGCTTCTCACAATACCGATAAACACCCGAACCGGTCTGTTGACGATAGTGATTCACAACACGCAGCCTGCGGCAGGCAAGGCCGTTTGCCTGAAAACGCGCTAGCGGGGTGACCTGGCCGCTGGCTCCGGTTTTTTCATTTTTCCAGTCAAGCTTCTCGCCATCCTTGTCGGCCTTCAAGGCCTGGTCGACTGTAGCCGTCATCAGCGCGAGATCGGACTCGTTGAACTTTGCGATCACCGAATCGGTTAACACCTTGCCAACAGCGGCCATCGCGCCGCCGGTGAACACGCCAAAGAGTAGTGTGAGGGCCATCAGTTTTTTCACATTGAACTCCACAAATCGGGGCGCGGGTCGCGCTCAAGGCAGAAACGATCAACCCGTCCCTCCGCTGATCTACGCCTCACAGGCTGCTGGGCTTGCGGCACAAGGAAGCGCATCACGAGGTTGGCGCTAACCATCTAGCCTGGGCTTGGCCGGATGCTGCCGACCAAGTTGTTAGCCCGTCAGCAGGCTGTACCTGCGCGTGTTTGGGACATTGGTGATCCCTGGCCCGATCTGCCAAGACGTGGCGGTGAACACACTACGCCACAGCGGCGCCGCGCCAACCGCCAGTCCGATTCACGACTTGATGGGGGTGGACTTCGCGGAAGGGTACTTCTTCTTGATCTCGGCCCTTGCGGTATCACGTTCCTTTTTGAGGCCCTTCAGTTTGCTATCGTAGTCGGCCTTGGTGGCGGACTTGACCTTGGCCTCGGCATTGCGTCGGGCCACTCCCTCCTCAGTGCCCTTGGCCTTGGCATCGGCAGCGGCTTTGTCACCAGCGGCATCGAGCTTGACCTTGCGCTCTTGGTCGAGCACCTTTTTCTTTTCTGAATAAACCTTGTCAACGGCGTCCCATTCGGTGCGCATCTGCACGATAGGGTCGGATGGGGCTGGAGCCTGCGCCTGCACCGAACCGCACAGCGCTGCCACAAGAGTGGCGATCAGGAGAGTGAACTTCTTCATCGGGTGCTTTCATTGAGTAAGAACGAAACTACAGCGTAGTGAGCACAGATTTGCTTTCGTCTGGCCCGGCTGCCTTAACCGAATCAGACCGAAGGGCTGGTCACAACGATTCAAGACCAATCGATGCCCGCCAATCAGCATAGCGCCGATCCGACTCGTCGAATAGCGGTTGTTGCGCTAAGGCCTCAGGTTCGTCAAGCGGGGTGACCAGCGAGGCATCTTCCGGTGCGGCTCACCACCCACTTAGTCAACTCTGAAAATCCTTCACAAGCCGAATGAAGGCCATTGAAGATTTTTCCGCCTCCATCTGTTGCTGCTGGCTTTGGACCGGCTATGGCAGGCAAATTGCGGCGTTGGCGGCACATCTGTTCGGTGGACGGTAGCTGCCGGAAAAAAGCGGCCTGGTTGGCGTTTCAGCAGCATGGCTTAGTTAAGTTCAGTGAAGCGAGATGAGGAGGGTGGCGTGACACACCGCAGCACCTCGACCAACTGGGCGACATTGTGGGAGGCCAGTTTCTGCATGGCGTGAGCCCT
Organism: Variovorax sp. HJSM1_2; assembly: GCF_049316285.1. Taxonomy (NCBI): domain Bacteria; kingdom Pseudomonadati; phylum Pseudomonadota; class Betaproteobacteria; order Burkholderiales; family Comamonadaceae; genus Variovorax; species Variovorax sp. HJSM1_2. Next base: position 8,752 of record NZ_JBMOXA010000022.1, read on the forward strand.
ATAGATCTTCACCATTCTTTCCGAGACGTCCAGATCACCCGCGATCTGTTTGTTCAGCCGTCCAGCCACAACCCCCTCTACGACAATCCTTTCTCTGTCCGAGAGTAGGCTGAAGCGTCGCGCTATTTCGTCCCTGTGGACGCGCTCGCGATCACCTTGGCTATCGACAAAAAAAGCTTCGTTTACGGCAGAAAACAAATCATTTGCCGCAATCGGCTTGGTCAAGAAATTGATGGCTCCGGACCTTAAGGCTTGCACGCAGTGGGAAACGTTGCCAACTCCGCTGATAAAGACCACGGGCAATGAGCAACCCCGGGACAATAAGCCTCTTTGTAAATCCAGGCCGCCGACATCGGGCATGCTGAGATCCAGCAAAAGACATCCTCGAGCAGAGCTCAAGTCCATCATCAGAAACTCGCCGGCACTTGAGTATGTGTTCACTTCATATTCTTTGGCTCTGAGTAAATTCGCCAGACTTTCTCGCACGAGAACATCATCATCAATGATGTGCACACGCTGTACGACGTCGCCATTCATATGAGATCTCCTTTGTCGGGATCTTGATTTGTGTATGAAGTCATCAAGGTGAAGCGAACCACCGCACCTCCTTTTGCCGCATTGCCGATGTGAATGCTGCCGCCGTGCTGCGACACGATGGATTTCGCAATCGCGAGTCCCAAGCCCATGCCATCCTCTTTGGTCGAGAAAAAGGATTCAAACGAGTGCCTCAGGCCTTCTTCACTAAAACCTGGGCCGTTGTCGTCTATCCTCACTTCGACAAAGCTGTGATCCAGTCTTCGGGTCGTGATCAAAATGCGCCGATTTGAAATCTCAGCGCTATTGACGGCGTCAATCGAGTTCAGCAGTAGATTGAGGAGTACTTGTTCTATCTGTGTCTGATTTGCCAGAACTTTTGGCAGGTCAGTGGCTAGCCGAGTCGTACAAGTGGACCTTGAGCGTTCAAGATTGTCGACGCTCCACCCCACGACTTTGCCTATGACTGCGTTGATATCCAGCAAGGCTTTTTCCGTTGCCTGGTTTCTCACCAGCGAGCGAACTTTGTGAACCACATCGCTGGCGCGGATATCCGCATCTCTGATGTTCGAGATGATCCTCATGGCTCCACGGACATCTGGAGGGTTCTTCATCAACAGCATTTCAGCGGCATCCACGTTGCTGAGAATTGCGCTCAGCGGTTGACTGACTTCATGCGCAATGCTGGCGGTCATTTCTCCCAGAGCAGTCAGCTTTGAAGCGCGGTCTAGCGCTATGCGCTGCTGGCGTGTCGCTTTCTCCGCACGGAGTGCTCGTCGACGCTCCAGCAGCAGTCCTATCATCAAAGCAGTCTGAATTCCAACAACAATAGCCTTATTGAAACCTGGCATGGCTCCCCTCATGGATACGCTGCATTAACGGAAGTGCAAAACCTGTAGCCTCACGCGCTACCGTTTTCATACATTCAATTTCGCCCGACTCACTCGCGCTTTAGCCATGCATGCCCCTTGACAGTTGGGGCCCATGAGGATGAACGTACTTCTACAAATACTCAGCCGCAATACAAAACACGTTCAATCCAAAAAACTAAAGCTTGCCTTTTGGGGCAGCGATTCCATGGCGATAGAAAAAATCGAAAAAATACGTATGAACAAATACTATTGATCGCAATCTACCTGGCTTTAGGACTTATAGATTCTTCGCCGAGACACGGATGCTCTACTGGAGCATGGCGGTTGTTCTAAAGCTAAGCTAGCTTATCGATTAATGTTAAGTTGGGCAATATTCGGCTGTATTTGTTTTTTGATCACTCCGTGCGCGCTTTGATTTTCATCAAGCCCAGGGCGATTACATCGCCCATGGCTAATACCAGGCGTACCACGTTGAGAACTTGAAGTAGCCGTCATCCAACATTCGGCGCAGTCATCAGAATGCTTTGGATGCAGCACAAACATCCCAAGTCATGTGCCTGACATTCGGGAGCGGTTCAATTTACTTTTCTTGTTCGTTGGCGAGCAAAGCAATATTGTCTTGTCCGAGCACAACATTCTGTACCGTGCCGTATAGATCGCCAGATTGCAGCGCCGCTTGACCGGATGCGGACACACGTACTTCGACGGTCACTGAGTCAAAACGCGACAACGGTCGGTCGGACGTCATGGCGAGGCTGTCGTCGAGAACAAAGCGCGCCGGCAAGTCCTTGGCCGTCAGGCGCAGCACCGCCACCGGCATGCGCCCGCCTGAAGTTGCGCGCGCCAGCACAAACACGGTGGCCTGTGGTCCGACGCGGTTGCGCAGTTCCGGCGCGATCGCCACCGTGCCGCTGATGTGTGACGCGGCCATCGGAGGACTCGGCGTGGCCGGAGCGTCCAGTTGCGCCAAATTGGCCTCGATGTCACGCCGCCCCTCCGAGTCCGGCGGCAGCAGGTTGCGCACCGTCTCCCAACGCGAGCGCGCCTGGGCCGTATCGCCGCGCTGGTAGGCCAGCATGCCTGCCAGCGCGAGTGCCTTGGGGTGCTGAGGATCCAGCGCCAAGGCCGCATCAATCGCCTCTTGCGCCGGGCCACCAAGGTCGCCCTGGCGGGCCGAGCCGAGCGCATCGGCGTAGTCGGCCAGCAATTGTGCCTGGTCTGGCGCCAATGCAATCGCCTTGCGGTAGGCCAGTACCGCATCGTCATAACGCTGCATGACTTCGTAGGAACGTGCCAGCACCATCCAGCCTTCGAGGTCGGCGGGCTGGGCCTGCAATCGCGTTGCCAGGCGTGCCACGATCACGTCCATGTCGTCGCGCGTTTGTTCGTGCGAGCCCGGCGGGGCTGCGGCCAGCACGGCTGCGGCGCGTGGATCGCCCACCTGCTGGTAGAGCAAAAGTGCCGCCGTCGGCAATGCTAGGCTTAAACCAAGCGCCACACCCCAGCACATCCACGGCTTGACGGAGTGCGTCGCAGCCGCAGGCTGCGACGTTTCTTCCAGCAAGTCACGCTGCAGCTCTTCTATGGCCTGGGCCCGGTCTGGGGCATTTAGTGCCTGTGCATCCTGGTCGCGCTCGAGCTGGGCCAGTTGATCGGCGTAGAGGCGACGCGCTAACGCCTGCTGGCTCATGCCCGGCGCGCTGTGGCGGGTGAACAGCGGCGGCAGAATCAGTGCCAACGCCAGGGCGATGAGGGCGACCACCGTCAACCACAGGGCCGTCATGTCTGCTCGCCCTCCAGCAAGGCCTGGGCGCGTGAGCGCTCCGCTGGTGTCAAAGGCGGCAGCGGTGCTTGCTGGCGGCGGCGTACAAGGCGCGCCAACAGGACCAGGCCTAGCCCCAGAAGTACAAACGGACCCAGCCATAACAGCCAGGTGGAGGGTTTGAAGGGTGGGTCGTAGCGAACAAAGGAACCATAACGTTCCTCGAAGTAGTCGCGGATCTGGGCCTCGGTGCGCCCATTGGCCAACTGCTCGAGAATCTGCCGCCGCATGTCCAGCGCCAGGGGGGCATTCGATTCTGCGAGGGTCTGGTTCTGGCACACCATACAACGCAGGCTGGCGGCCAGAGCGGCCTCGCGTTCCGCGAGGTCGGGTGAGGTGGCGGGGGCGGCTTGGACCAGCCGCAAGGCGGCGAACAAGGCCAACCCGATCAGACCGCAGCGCATCATTGCAGACTCCGCACAAACGGAAGCAGTTCGTTTTTCCAGATGTCCTGCGTCACCGGTCCTGGATGGCGCAAGCGGATCATGCCCTCGCGGTCGATCACAAAAGTCTCCGGCACGCCATAAACACCGTAGTCGATGCCGATGCGGCCATCATGGTCCACCGCTGTGGCCCGGTAGGGATTGCCAAGGCGACGCAGCATGCTGCGCGCGGCCTCGGTCTTGTCCTTGTAGTTCAAGCCATAAAGCATGACACCATCGCGGCGAGCGGCCTCATGCAGCACCGGCAGCTCTTCCTGGCAAGGTGCACACCAAGAAGCCCAGACATTGAGCAACCAGACTTGGCCGCGCAAGCTACTGGTCTGCAGGCGACGCTGGGGGTCTTCCAGCAGCGGCAGGTCTATGGCCGGGGCGGGTTTGCCCACCAGCGCCGAAGGCAGGCGGCGGGGATCGCGGCTCAAGCCCGCCGCCAGCAGGATTGCCAGCACCAGAAAAATCGCCAGCGGCAGCTTGAAGCGCATCAGACGGTCTCCCGTGGCAGCGGTTGCAAAGGAAGCGGCTCGGGTGCCCTGCGCGGGGTGCGGACCAAGCGGTAGCGGCGATCGGTGGCGGCCAGCAATCCGCCTAGCGCCATCATCAGGCAACCGGCCCAGATCCAGGCCATATAAGGTTTCACATGCAGGCGCATGGTCCAGGCGGCAGTGCCTGCCGGTTCACCCAGCGCAACAAACAGGTCGCGTGTAGCGCTCACGTCGATTGCGGCCTGGGTCAGCGGCATTTGCTGCGCCCGGTAGTTTCGTTTTTCCGGATAAAGCGCCGCAACTTCGCGTCCGCCCTGGCTCACCACAACATGGGCCTGCAGCGCATCGTAGTTCGGGCCGCGCACCGGCCCTATGCTGGCGAAACGAAAGTCGTAGCCGGCCAGGGATACGCTCTCGCCGATGCGCACACTCAACTCGCGTTTGCTTTCAAAGCCATTGGCCAAGGTGGCGCCGAAGATGAAGATGCCAATGCCGGCATGGGCCAGCAACATGCCCCACCAGCCTCTGGGCTGACGACGTGCGCGTGTGCGCCAGTCGCCATCACCCTCATGCAGGCGCTGCCAGGCATGCACGCCCGCACTGCCCAGCGCCCAGCCGGCCAGAAGCAAGGCGAAGGTAGAGACCGGCGACCAGGCGCGCTGTTCAGCCGGCAGGGCAAACGGCCACAACAGTGCAGCCGCGCCGGCCACGGCAAGTGCCCAGCGCAGGCGTCGCGCGAGTTCGGGCATCTGGGCGTTCTTCCAACGTGCCACCGGGCCCACACCCATCAAAAAGATGGCCGGCGCCATCAGTGGCACAAACACCGCTTCGAAGTAAGGCGGGCCGACCGAAATCTTCTCGCCGCGCAGCACGTCCAGCGCCAGCGGGTAGAGTGTGCCCAGCAGCACGGCCATGGTGGCTGCCGTCAGCACCACGTTGTTGGCCAGGAGCAGCGACTCGCGTGACAGCAGCCCGAAGCTGCCCCCCATGCCTATGCGCGGTGCACGCATGCCAAACAGCAATAACGAGCCACCCACCACCGCCACCATGAAGGCCAGGATGTACAGCCCACGGCCCGGATCAACGGCAAACGCGTGCACCGAGGTCAGCACTCCCGAACGGACCAGAAAGGTGCCCAACAGGCTCAGCGAGAAAGCCAGAATCGCCAGCAGCACTGACCAACTGCGAAAGGCGCCGCGCTTCTCGGTCACGGCCAAGGAATGCAGCAGCGCGGTACCCGCCAGCCAGGGCATGAAGGAAGCGTTTTCTACCGGGTCCCAGAACCACCAGCCGCCCCAGCCGAGCACGTAGTAAGCCCAGGCGCTGCCGAGCAGAATGCCCAGGGTGAGAAACATCCAGGCTGCCGCCGTCCAGGGGCGCGACCAGCGCGCCCAGGCGGCATTTAATTCGCCCGACAGCAGCGCCGCGATGGCAAAGGCAAACGCTACCGAAAAGCCCACATAACCCATGTAGAGCATGGGGGGATGAATCACCATGCCCGGATCTTGCAACAGCGGATTCAAGTCGCGTCCTTCCAGCGCCGGTGGCATCAGGCGCTGGAACGGATTGGACAAGAACAAGATGAAGAGCAGAAAGCCCACACTGAGCCAAGCCATGACCGCCAGCACACGCGCCACGAAAGGCAGCGGTAGCTGGCGGCTGAAGCAGGCCACGGCCAGCGTCCAGCCCGACAGCATGCAAAGCCACAACAGCACCGAGCCCTCATGCCCGCCCCACACGGCGGAAAAGCGGTAGGCGGTGGGCAACTCGGTGTGCGAATTGGAGGCGACATAAAGCACGGAGAAGTCATTCTGCAAGAACGACGTCGCCAAGCAGGCAAAGGCCAGCATGGCCATGGCGAACTGGCCCATGGCGGCCGGACGCGCCACAGCCATCCAGCCGCTAACCCCCCAGTGTGCACCGGCTAGCGGCAGGCTGCCCTGGACCAGTGCCAACAGCAGCGCCAGCACCAGGGCGAAGACACCAAGTTCAGGAATCATGGTGCATCTCCCGCTGCCATGGGCCGCGCCTGTTCGAGCGCCGCTGCGGCCTCGGGCGGCATGTAGTTTTCGTCATGTTTGGCCAGCACCGTGTTGGCCATGAAGCTGCCATCCTCCTGCAGATGGCCGGCCACCACTACACCCTTGCCTTCACGAAACAGGTCGGGCAGCAGGCCCCGGTAGTGCACCGATACCCGTTGTGCCCGGTCGGTCACCACAAAGCGCAATGCCAAGCCGTCCGCGGCCTTTTGCACGGATCCTTCCTCCACCAGTCCGCCAAGCCGGAAGGCGCCACTGCGTGGTGCGGCATGGGTCGCGACCTGGCTAGGCGTGAAGAAAAACACCAGGTTGGACTGCAGCGCATTGAGCACCAGCCAGGTTGCCATGCTCAGCACCAGCAAACCGGCAACAACGAAAGCCAGGCGGCGGTTCCTAGGCTTCATGCTCTGCCTCCTCGGCGCGCGTTTGCCCTCTGCTGCGTCGCGCCAGTTGCCAGACCTCGAATGCCAACAACAGCGCCGGCACGGCGTAGGCCGCGAGAATGAAGAAGAAATGGCTATCGGCCTTGCTCATACACGCCTCGCCAATGTATCGCGCTCCGTGATCAGGCAGCGTACCCGCGCCAGGGCGACCGCTATCGAATAGGCCCAGCACGCAAACACCATCAGCAGCATGCCAAGCACCATGGTGCGCGCCATCGTCGGCGCTGCAGTGAAGCTGATCGAGGCGCCCTGGTGCAGCGTGCTCCACCATTGCACCGAGAAATAGATGATGGGAATATTGACCACCCCGGCCAACAGCAGGATTGCACCGGCCCGGTCGGCACGCCGCGGATCGTCTATGGCCGAGACCAGGCCGAGGTAGCCCAGGTATAGGAAGAGCAGAATCAATTCGGACGTGAGGCGAGCGTCCCAGACCCACCAGGTACCCCAGGTCGGTTTGCCCCAGGTCATGCCGGTCCACAGCGCAATCACGGTGAAGAGCGCGCCCGTTGGTGCCAGGGCGCGCGCCAACAGCGGTGACAGGCGGGTATTAAAGACCAGGCCCAGGGCCGCATGCAAGGCCGCGATCAGGTAGATGAACATCGACATCCATGCGGCCGGTACATGAATGAAGATGATGCGATAGACCTCGCCTTGCTGGTGGTCGGTTGGTGCCTCGACGAAGCCGACGTACAGCCCGGCAACTGCCAGCAGCGCCGCCAGCGCCGCAAACCAGGGCAGTGCGCGCCCGGCCCACTGATGAAAGACTGGCGGCGAAGCCAGGCGTCGCCAGCGATTGCGCAGGCTGCCAACCGTCTCGTGTGGCAGCGTGGTGTTGAGAGGGCGCAGGCCATCCATCGTGCGGCCTTTCATTCCAGTGCGAGCCGCAGCGCGGCCGCAGCCGCCCACGGGCAGAACAAGGCCGCCAGCAGCAGCCAGGCCGCCAGAATCGACAGGTGTGGACTTGCCGGCATGCCTTGCTGGCTGGCACTGACTGCGCCACTGCCAAACACCAACACCGGCACACACAAAGGCAACATGACCAGCGCCAACAAGGCATTGCCGCGCAGACCCAGGGTCAGCGCAGCCCCCAGTGCGCCCAGCAGTGACAAGGTTGGTGTACCCAGCAGCAACGAACACAACAAAATGCCTATGGACGATGCCGACAGTTCGAACTGCAGACCCAGCAGGGGCGCCACCAGCAGCAGTGGCAAACAGGTCACCAGCCAGTGCGCTGTAATTTTGGCCCAGACCAGCCCGAGCAAGGAGCGCGGGGACAACAACAACTGCTCCAGCACGCCATCTTCCAGTTCGGGCTGAAAAAGCCTATGCAGTGAAATCAGTAGCGCCAGCAGCGCCGCCACCCAGACCACCCCCGGGCCAATGGCGCGCAGCAGCGCCGGATCGGGCTCGATGGCCAGTGCGAACAGGGTTCCCACCACGACAAAAAAGAGCAGCGCGCCGAGCGCGTCCATAGGTCGCCGCGCCGCAGTGCGCAGTTCACGGCCAATGATGGGAAGCACGGCGAGTGGCATCTTAAAGTTCGTCCATGTCCAAGGTATAACCATCGCCGGCCCGGTGCGTCGCCACCACCGCCAGGCCGCCACTTTGCGCATGTTCGGCCAGGCAGTCCTGCAAAACATCTTCGCCGTCGGCATCCAGGCCGGCCTGCGGCTCATCCAGCAGCCACAGGGGGCGCTGGCTCAACAGCACACGCGCCAGTGCGAGACGGCGGCGTTGGCCTTGCGACAGAAGCCGCACCTGATCGTTCTCGCGTCCGGCCAATTGCAGGCGTGTCAGCACCTTGCGGGTAGCGGCCGTATCGGGGCGAATTCCGGCGACGTGCAGTGAAAAATCGAGGTTTTCGCGCAGGGTGAGCTCCCCGCGCAGGCCATCAGCGTGACCAAGGTAAGCCAGCTGGCGGGTGAAGCCGGCACCTTGCTGCGCAATCGAACGGCCTTGCCAGAGAACCTCGCCGCGCGCAGGTTGCAACAGACCGCACAACAGGCGCAGCAGGCTGCTTTTGCCGCTGCCGTTGGTGCCACGCACCTGCATGACCTGGCCGGCCTGGGCCGAGAAGTTGAGCTCCGAAAAAATGACGCGCCCGGCGCGGGTACACGCCAAGTCAAGACCGGACAGTAGGGACGGCAAGACTTCAGCCACCCTTCTTTTCATCGCCCGGCTGAGTCGCCGGTGCCAGCGCCTCGTCGCCTTGCTTGGGCACGACTTGCCCGGGAGAATCGGATGGACCTTGACCCGGTGGAATGTTTGGCAAGTGGTGCGCAATGCCCTTGTGGCAGTCGATACAGGTCTTCTCTTTATTGGCCAGGTAAGTCGTGTGCATGTTCTGCGCGCGCACGCTCTGGCGCGTGAAATCCATGGACTCGTAATTGTGGCAATTGCGGCATTCCAGCGAGTCGTTCGCCTTGAAGCGGGCCCACTCGTGCTGGGCCAATTCGAGACGCTTGTCGCGGAATTTCTCCTGGGTCGAGATGGTGCCAAAGATCTTGCCCCAGACCTCCTTGGAGGCCTGCATCTTGCGCGCGATCTTGTCCGTCCAGTTGTGCGGCACGTGGCAGTCGGAACAGACCGCACGCACACCGGAACGGTTGGTGTAGTGGATGGTGGTTTTGAGTTCGACGAAAACGTTGTCGCGCATTTCGTGACAACCGGTGCAGAACTTCTCGGTGTTGGTCAACTCCATCGCCGTATTGAAGGCACCCCAGAAGATGATGCCGCCAATAAAACCGCCGAGTGTCAGAAAGCCCAGGCTGTAATGCACGCTGGGGCGGCGGATGATGGTCCAGTAGCGCTTGAGGCGTTCAATCATGCTGGCCTACCTCTCATTTTCCGGTCGGCACAGCGACGCCTTCGAAGGCATTGCCGACGATGGGCTGCACCGGTTCCTGCGGCACGTGGCACTGCATGCAGAAATAGCGCCGTGTCGAGACCTGCGGCAGCACCTTGCCAGCGCGGTCCAGGTAATGCGTGGGACTGGCGGGAATGGCCAGGCTGAACTCCGTCTTGGTGCGCGCATGGCAGTCCAGGCACTTGTTGAAGTTCTTGTCGATCTGGTAGCCGTCCACCCGGTGCGGGATGGTTGGCGGCTGCATGTCGTAATTGCGCGGGCGGCGCACGTCGTCGTTGACCGCGTTGGTGAGCCGAGGCGGATGGCTGGGCTTTTCCACCGGCACCGGGCCGCGCGCCGGGTCCGACAGGCCAGTGCTGGGTTGTGCAATCGCCGCTAAGGCCAGCAGGCCCAGCAGGGGAAGGAGTTTGAGCAGCTTCATGGTGGCTTCGCGCTCGTCAAACCTTGGTGATCTTCACGGCGCACTTCTTGAAGTCCGTCTGGAAGGAGATCGGGTCGGTGGCGTCGAGCGTGACCTTGTTGATCAACTGGCTGGCATCGAACCAGGGCACGAACACCAGGCCCTGTGGCGGCTTGTTGCGGCCGCGCGTCTCGACCCGTGTGCGCATGCTGCCGCGCCGTGAAGAGATCTCCACCTCTATGCCGCGCCGCACACCCAGCGCCTTGGCATCCTCGGGATGCATGTAACACACAGCGTTGGGCACGGCCTTGTGTAATTCGGGCACACGGCGCGTCATGGAGCCCGAGTGCCAATGCTCCAGCACGCGGCCGGTCGAGAGCCAGAAGGGGAAATCCTTGTCGGGAACCTCCGGCGGCGGCTCATAGGGCAGAGCAAAAATCAGCGCCTTGCCGTCGGCGTTGCCGTAGAACTCGTAGCCCGTGCCGGCCTTGACATAGGGATCGAGCCCTTCCTTGTAGCGCCACCGGGTTTCCTTGCCGTCCACCACCGGCCAGCGCATGCCGCGGCTCTGGTGGTAGGCATCGAAAGGCGCCAGGTCGTGGCCGTGGCCGCGGCCAAAACCGGCGTATTCCTCGAACAGGCCTTTCTGCACGTAGAAACCGCAATCCTTCGCCTCGGTGTTCACATAACCCGCCTCGATCTGCGAGTTGGGATATTTGTCGACGTTGCCGTTGCGGAACAGCACCTCAAACAGCGTCTTGCCGCGCAGCTCGGGCTTTTTGTCGATCAGCTCTTGCGGCCACACTTCCTCGACCTTGAAGCGCTTGGAAAACTCCATCAGTTGCCACAGGTCGGACTTCGCCTCGCCCGGTGCGTCCACCAGTTGGTGCCACATGTGGGTGCGGCGCTCGGCATTGCCGTAGCAGCCTTCCTTTTCGACCCACATGGCGGCCGGCAGGATCAGGTCCGCCGTCAGAGCGGTCACGGTGGGGTAGGCATCGGAGACAACGATGAAGTTGTCCGGGTTGCGGTAACCGGGGTAGCCCTCGTTCATCAGGTTGGCGCCAGCCTGCATATTGTTGTTGACCATCACCCAGTAGGCATTGAGCTTGCCGTCCTTGAGCATGCGGTTTTGCAGCACCGCGTGGTAACCCACCTTGTCGGGGATGGTGCCCGGTGGAATCTTCCAGATCTCTTCGGTCTTTGCGCGGTGCTTGGGATTGGTGACCACCATGTCGGCCGGCAGCCGGTGTGCAAAGGTCCCCACCTCACGCGCCGTGCCACAGGCCGAGGGCTGGCCGGTGAGTGAGAACGGGCTGTTGCCGGGTGTGGAAATCTTGCCGGTCAGCAAATGGATGTTGTAGACCATGTTGTTGGCCCACACACCACGTGTGTGCTGGTTGAAGCCCATGGTCCAGAAGGACGTGACCTTGATCTTCGGATCCGCGTACAACTCGGCCAGCGCCTCGAGCCGGTTTTTCGGAACGCCGCTGAGCTTGGCGGTGTAGTCCAGGTCGTAGGTAGAGACAAACTTGGCGAATTCGTCAAAAGTGATGGGCTTGGCGCCGCCGGCATCGCCCGCATTTTTGGCGGCCTTCTGCAGCGGATGGTCGGGCCGCAGGCCGTAGCCAATATCCGCATTGCCCAGGCGAAAGGCCGTGTGTTTGTCGACGAACTCGCGGTTCACCCGGTTGGTCTTGATGATGTGGTTGGCGATGTAGTTGAGGATCGCCAGATCGGTTTGCGGCGTGAAGGTCAGTTCAATATCGGCCAGTTCGTAGCTGCGGTGCTCGAAGGTCGAAAGCACGGCCACCTTGACGTCGGGTTTGGACAGGCGCCGGTCTGTGACCCGGGTCCACAGAATCGGGTGCATCTCGGCCATGTTGGAGCCCCACAGCACAAAGGCATCGGCTGCCTCGATGTCGTCGTAGCAGCCCATGGGTTCATCCATGCCGAAGGTGCGCATGAAGCCGACCGCAGCCGAGGCCATGCAGTGCCGTGCGTTGGGGTCCAGGTTGTTGGAACGGAAACCCCCCTTCATCAACTTCAGCGCGGCATAACCTTCCCACACCGTCCACTGGCCTGAGCCGAACATGCCCACGGCAGTCGGCCCTTTTTCCTTCAGTACACGCTTGAACTGCTCGGCCATCACGTCGAAGGCCCGGTCCCAGGACACGCTGGTGAACTCGCCGTCCTTGGCGTACTTGCCGTTCTTCAAGCGCAGCAGGGGCTTGAGCAGGCGGTCTTCGCCATACATGATCTTCGAGAGGAAGTAGCCCTTGACGCAGTTGAGGCCGCGATTCACTTCGGCCTGGGGGTCGCCGTGTGTGGCCACCACGCGGTTGTCTTTGACTCCCACGGTGACGCCACAGCCGGTGCCGCAGAAGCGGCACGGCGCCTTGGACCACTTGATGCCGGGCGGGTGCGGATCCATGGTCGGCCCAGGCTGGCTCAGGCCGGGCAGGGGCACTCCCGCCACAGCTCCTGCCGTTGCGGCGGCGGTCTGGCGGATGAAGTCGCGTCGATCAATAGGCATCGGGCAGCTCCTCGTTCATTGCTTCCTCGGTGTCGGCGTATTGGTAGACCAGCGCGGCGGCGAGCACACCGTCGGTGCGCTGGATGTCAGCCACACGGTTATGCATTTCATCGGCGCTATCGGCATCCAGTGTGATCACCAGCTTGCCCGCGGGTGAGCTGCCGTGCACACGTGCGCCAGGCATACGCGCAATGGCCTCGGACACGCTCTGCATACGACGCGGTGTCGAATGCACAACCAGGCTGCTGATGTGAACTTCTGGTGACATGGTGGCTTCCCGTTGTATGGGTGGCTGTTGTCTAGGCACTCAGCTGCCGGGTGGGCCGGCGAGCAACTGGAACATCCAGACCATGAAGCCATAGCCTCCGACGATCATCACCGCAAGTACGGGGGCCATCACCACAGACAGGAAAAGGAAGCTGCGCAGCTCTTCTCCTTTGGTGAAAGACTTTATCGGTTCAATCGGACTTTTCACAGAGTACTCCGGTGAAAGGCAGACAGTCGGCGACGCAGGGCTCGGTATGAGGAACTGAATTGAATGATAGATACCGACCGATGTCAACAATTTGTAGGTGCTGTTGCGCTCTGCTAAATCGAACGTCATCGTACGGTCATGCAATCAACAAACGGCTGGCCAAGCCGTAGGCCTCACTCCCAAAGCGAATGGCGCGGCAAAAAACGGACACGCTGGTGGTGTTGCCAGCATCTGACACATGCAGCTGGATGTGCCGTTGCGTGCTTGCACCAGCGGTTCGGCCAAGTATCTGCCCAGGCCGCTGCCATCCTGTTTGATCAGGATCAGATGTTTGTCAAAAAGGCGCTCGTGCAGGGCTGGAGGCACAGCACCAGAAGTGGATAGTTGGCTGCACCAAGGGCAGGTGCGCCAACCGTTCTGTGGCGATTTGCCCCCAGCTTAGTGGGCAGCCGCCACATGCACTCCTGGCCGCTGCCCCGCATTCCACTGGCCGCCAATCGCCCGCTCAATCTGCGCCGCCAATTGCAGCAGCAGGCCATCGTTGGCTTGCCGTGCCTGCGCCTGAATGCCTAGTGGCAAGCCGTTTTCCTGCGCGGCCAGGGGCAGCGAGATACCGGGCATGCCGCAGAGGTTGGCCAGCGGCGTGTAGGCGAAGTTTTGCCAGAGGTTGTTGAACCAGTCGTAGACCGAGGGGTTGCTGCTGGTGGTGAGGTACTCGGCCGTGCCAACCTTGGGTGTGGGCTTGGCGGTGATGGGGGTGAGGATGATGTCCCAGTCCTCAAAGAACTGGCCGAAAGCGCGTGAGGTGGTGTTGAACACGGCTTGCATCTTGGCGCGCTCGGTGTACGAGGTGTGCAGGCCGGCTTCCCAGATCTTGATGTTGATGGGCTCGAGCAATTCAGCCGGTGGACGGGTGTGCCCCAGGCGGGCGATCTGGTTGGCGATGACCTGCGCAAAGTTGCTGATGTAGCAGGTGGTTTGGGCGGCAAAGGCGCCCTGGAAATCGAGCTGGGGCAGCGCCCATTCGACGTGGTGGCCCAGGCCTTCGAGGAAACGGCCTACGCGTTCCAGCTCGGCCACAAAATGCGGCGTGGCCTTGAAGTCGCCCCACTCGTGGGACAGCGCGATGCGCAGCTTGCCGGGGTCGCGCTTGATCAATTCGCTGTACGGCTCGGCGGGCGACCAGAAAGGCATGAACTCGCCGGGCGCGCCGCCACGGCATTGGTCGACAAAGGCCGCCGTGTCGCGCACCGTGCGGCTGTGGCAGCCCTGGATGGACACCAGGCCAGACAGGTCGGACAAACCGGGCGCCAGGGAAAACACGCCGCGCGAAACCTTGAGTCCTATGTTGCCGTTCACGCCCGCAGGAATGCGGATGGAGCCGCCGCCATCGGTGGCGTGCGACAGTGGCAATACACCGGCCGCCACGATGGCCGCCGTGCCGGCCGATGAACCACAGGTGGTGTAGGCCAGGTCCCAGGGGTTGCGTGTGAGGTGCAGGCTGTTTTCTGCCGAACTGCAGACGCCGAACTCGGGCGTGGTGGTGCGGCCCATGATGTTCAGGCCGGCCTGGCGGATCTGGCTGGTGAGGAAGCTGTCTTCGGCCGGTCGGTGGCCTTGCATCAGCAGCGAGCCAAACTCCTGCAGGCGGCCCTTGAGTGTGGGCCCCAGGTCTTTCATCAGATAGGGCACACCGGCAAAAAAGCCGTCGGTGTTGGTGCCGTTTTGTACCGGGTCGACCACGGCGTCGTCGAACACTTCGACCACGGCGTCGAGGCTGGGGTTGACCATGGTGATGGCGGCTTTGGCTTGTGTGGCCAGTTCTGCAGGCGTGACGTCGCCCTGGCGCACACGTTCCGCCAAGGCCACACCATCGTGGCTCGCCCATTCTTCCCAGTTCATCACCAGCGTCATTTCAAGCTTTCGTTTCGGTTAATAGAGGTGTAAAGGAGTAAATGCAAAACGGCCGACTTCTCAAGAGAAATCGGCCGTCTAGGCAACTAGAAGTAGCGTGAGCAGCTACTGAAAAGTGAGTGCCTGAACATCAGAGCAGTTGGCCCAGGTCGGGGCCAACGATGGGGAACGCACTCTCGTAGGCACGGGCCGCGCGCAGCACCAGCGCATCGCCAAACATCGGGCCGACGATTTGCAGGCCTATGGGCAGGCCGTCGCTGGTCAGGCCGCAGGGCATGCTGCAGGCGGGTTGCTGCGTCAGGTTGAAGGGGTAGCTGAAGGGCGTCCAGCCGAGCATGGCTTCGGGCGTCATGGCGCTGTGGCCGGCGGGCTTGGCGTCGAACGCCGGCACAGCAACGGCGGGTGTGATCAGCAGGTCGTAGCCTTGCATGAACTGGCGCATGTGGCTGCCTAACGCGCCACGGCGTTGGTGCAGGGCTTGCACGTCCTGCGCGGTGAGCTTGTTGCCCAGCGCAGCTTCGGCGCGGAAGTCGGGGTCGGTCACGGCCTGTTGGGCGGGCGTGAGGCCGTTCCACACGGTGGCCGCGCCCAGGAACCACAGGCCGGTGGTGATGTCCAGCGGGTCTGCAAAACCGGGGTCGACCTCTTCAACCACCGCGCCCATGTCTTGCAGCGCCACGGCGGCGGCCAGCACGGCGGCGGCCACTTCGGGGTGCACGTTCTTGGCGTAGCCCAAGGTGGGCGAGTAGGCGATGCGCAGGCCGAGCACGCCGTCGTTCAGTCCGACCATGTAGTCGCGTGGGTCGTAGGGCAGCGAAGTCCAGTCGCGCGCGTCGGGTTGCTTGAGCACGTTCATCACCAGCGCGGCGTCGATCACGCTGCGGGTGTGCGGGCCGAGGTGGGCCACGGTGCCGAAGGGCGACAGCGGATAGGCGGGGATGCGGCCAAAGCTGGGCTTCAAGCCAAAGTTGCCGCAGAAGGCCGCGGGGATGCGCACCGAGCCTGCACCATCGGTGCCCAGCGCGATCGCACCCATGCCGGCGCTCACGGCGGCGGATGCGCCACCGGACGAGCCGCCCGGCGTTTTGCTGGGGTTCCAAGGGTTGCGGGTGATGCCGCTGCGTGGCGAATTGGTTTCGCCTTTGCAGCCAAATTCAGGCGTGGTGGTTTTGCCAATGATCACGGCACCGGCGGCGCGCAGGCGGGCGGTGGCGGGCGCATCCACGTCCCACGGCTGGTTGGCATCCACCGTGTGGCTGCCGCGCAGCGTGGGCATGCCTTTGGTGAGGATGATGTCCTTGATGGAGACCGGCACACCGTCCAGCGGGCCTATCGGCGTGCCTTGTTTCCAGCGGGCCTCGCTGTCGCGTGCGGCCTGGGCCGCACCTTCGGGGTCCATGTGGCAGAACGCGTTGAGCTTGCCGTCCACGCGGTCCATGCGGCCAAACACGGCGCTGGCCGCTTCCAGCGGCGAAGCCTGGCCGGTGCGGTAGAGCTGGACCAGTTCGTGGGCGGTGCAATCGGCGAGTTCGTAGCGGCTGCTGCTATGAGAGGACATGGTGTCTCCAGGTTAAACGTGGCCTATTCTTAGACGAAAAGGCCTCGGACAATGGCTGGTAGTGAAGGGTTTGTGGCGGGCTGTTCAGGGCTTGGTACGCACGCCGGGATCCAGGTGCCTCCACGGCAGATCTGCCGGGTCGGCGGCCATGGGGCCAGCGGCTTTGGCGACGATGATTTGCGCCGCAATCGGCGTGAAGTCGGCGCGGAAGTGGTTCGAGCTTTTCACGGCGATGAGTTTCATGGCCTCGGGCTGTATGCCCACCATGCGCAGCAGTTCGCGGTCTAGCAATTGCTTCTTGCCGCTGGTCACGGCGATCAGCACACCGTCTATCTCCAGGCAGGCCGTGGGGCCCAGGTGCACGGTCAGGCCGGTCATCATCGGCCCCTTGAGCGTGACGGTGCCATCGCTCAGTGCGCGCACGCTGAAGCGGCCTTGCACCGGCGCATCACTCAAGCTGCCGGTGAAGGTGGGCACGGCGGTGCCGAGCGCAATTTCTATGCTGTTGCCCACGCCGGCCGCATGCGCGGCAGCGGCGGCGTGGCTGTCGAACATCAGCCCAAAAGCCACCTGGCCGGGAAAGCGTTTGCCCGCGCCGTGCTGCAGCAGCGCATGCAGCAGGCCGGTGGTGTTGCTGTCGCCACCGGCGCCAGGGTTGTCCTGCGTGTCGGCCAATACAACGGGGCGGCTGGCGCTGTCGGCCACGGCCAAGGCCCGGGCCACGGCGGGGCCGGCGTCCAGGTAGTCGGGACGCCATTGCGCGGGGGCGCTCACCAGGTCGTAGAGCGCACGCACGGCGACTTCAGCTTGGGCACCGTAGCCCCACACCATGGGCGCACATTCGTTGAAGTCGGCGGCGGGAAAACCCATGCAAAAACTCAGCACCGTGCCATAACGTTGGTCGAATTCGCGCAGCGCTTCGTAGAGACCTTTGGCTGGCTCCATCCAGGTGCTTTGCGCGTTCAGCGGAATCAGGAACGGCAGGCGCATGGCCTGTTGCGGCTCGCGCCGGCCGGCCTTCAGGCGGCGCGCCAGCAGCTCGGCGGCCAGCACGCCGGTGTCGGCCATGTCCACGTGTGGGTAGCTGCGGTAGGCCACCAACGCATCGGCCTCGCGCAGCATGCGGCGCGTGACGTTGGCATGCAAATCCAGGCTGGCAACAATCGGCACATCGGCCCCGACCACGGCGCGGATGCGGGCGATCAATTCACCTTCGCTGTCGAGTGCGTTCTCGGCCACACCGGCGCCGTGCAGATCAAGGTAGACGGCGTCAAAACCACCGGCGCGCACATCGCTGAGGATGCTGGCGCAGATGCGTTCGAACGCGTCCTCGGTCACAAAAGACGACGGGATGGCGCCGCACCAGCTGCTGGGCAGCAACTGCCAGCCGTGGGTGCGCGCCGCGTCTATGAAGCCGCCAATCGGCAGGTTCACCCCTGTGAGCTGGGCCAGCATGGCCGCGCCATGCACAAACGCCGGGAACGAGTCGCCCCGGTTGAAGGCGGCCCAGTCGGCGCGTGTGGGGGCGAAGGTATTGGTTTCGTGTTGGTAACCGGCGACGAGGACTTTGATCATGATGAACGAGCCGTGTATTGGGTTTCGGTCTTATGCGATGAACACCGTGGAACTGGCTTTGCCAGGCCACAGGTGTTGCCCCCTGCAAGGGGGAAGGCGTTGCGACACGCAGTGCGCGAAAACTGGGGGTGTTTCACAGATTTGGGGGAGCTGCGGCGAACAAGCTTTGGGTGTAGGCGTGTTGCGGGTTGGCGTACAACTCGGCGGTTCGGCCTTGCTCGACGATTTCACCCTGGTGCATCACGATCACGTAGTCGCACAGTTGGGCGGCCACGCGCAGGTCGTGGGTGATGAACAGCAGGCCCAGGCCCAACTCGTCGCGGATGTCGCGCAGCAGTGTGAGGATTTGCGCTTGCACACTCACATCGAGTGCGCTCACGGCTTCATCGGCCACCAGCACACGCGGCTTGCAGGCCAAGGCCCGGGCGATGGCGATGCGCTGGCGCTGGCCGCCGGAGAACTGGCGCGGGTAACGCTCCAGGCCTTCGCGCGGCAGGCGCACCTTGTCCATGAAATCGGCCGCCATGCGTTCTGCATCGGCGCGGCTGGCACCAAAATTCATCGCGCCTTCGATGATGGAGTCGCCCACTTTGCGGCGTGGGTTGAGCGAGCGGTTCGGGTCCTGGAACACCACCTGCACCTGCGAGCGCAGCGGACGCAAATGGCCTTCGCTGAAGTTGGCCACATCGGTGTCGCCCCACCACACCTCACCGCCACTGGGGTCTATCATGCGGATCAGGCAGCGTGCCAGGGTGGACTTGCCCGAGCCGGATTCACCCACCACACCCACGGTTTCGCCCGCGCGCACGGCCAGTGCGGCACCACGCAGCGCCTGGGTTTCGCGGCTGCGGCCCAGCCAGTCGCGGCTGGTGTAGGTCTTGACCACGTTATTGCCACGCAGCAGCGGTGCGCCCGTGGGCTCGGCACGTGCGGGTGGCGGCGTCATGCTGGGCACGGCGTCTAGCAGCATGCGGGTGTAGGCCTCAGCGGGGCGGTGCAGCACTTGGTCGGCCGGGCCGCATTCGACCACCTGGCCCTGGTTCATCACCAGCACCTGGTCGGCGATCTCGGCCACCACACCCATGTCGTGGGTGATGAACAACACGCCGCTTTGCAGACCGTCGGCCGAGCCACTGGCCTGCAGTTCGGCAATCAGTTTGAGGATTTCTTTTTGCGTGGTGACGTCTAGCGCGGTGGTCGGCTCGTCGCAGATCAACAGCGCCGGTCGCAGTATCACCGCCATGGCGATGACGATGCGCTGGCGCTGGCCGCCCGAGAGCTGGTGCGGGTAGCTGCGCACCATGCGTGCCGGGTCGGGCAGCTTCACACGCGCCAGGATGTCGAGGATTTCTTTCTGCCGCCGCGCGCCGTTCCAGTCGGTGTGTTCGCGCAGCAGTTCGTCGATTTGTTCGCCGCAGGTCATCACCGGATTCAGCGCGGTCATGGGTTCCTGGAACACCATGCCCATGGTTTTGCCACGCAGTTGGCGCAGGCGCGCGGGCGAGGCGTCGAGCAGCGATTCGCCTTGTAGTACCACGCGGCCTTGCGAGGGCTTGAGTTCCTTCGGCAGCAGGCCCATCACCGTGGTGGCCATCACCGATTTACCCGAGCCGGATTCACCCACCACACACACGGTTTCGCCGGGGGCGATGCGCAGGCTTACGCTGCGCACGGCGTGGCTGCGGTCGCCGCCTGCGGGCAGGGCGACGTGCAGGTCTTCGATCAACAGTACCGGCGGGCGGGCTGGGGTCTGGCTGGAGACCTGGCCGTTGGAGGCCATGAGCACTTCGCGGGCCGGGGCGACGGTGGCGATTTCGGCTTCGGCTTCCAGTTCGGTGGTATCAAGGGTGTTGATCAGGGCAGCGGGCGCGATGGCGGTGCTGAATGCAGTCTCTTCTGCCCGCACTGCTTCAACCGCGGCCTGTGTGGCAGCGGCGGCGTCTTCGCGGCGCTGCATGGCGCGCACCAGGCTGGAGGTTTTTTCGTCGTCGGTCATGCTGCGGCCTTCTTGGCAAATTTGGGGTCAAGCACGTCGCGCAGGCCGTCACCCAGCAGGTTGATGGCGAGCACGGTGGGCACCAAGAACAGGGCGGGGAACAACACGTTGCCGGGGTACTGGCTGAACTGCACCCGCCCTTCGGCCATGATGTTGCCCCAGGTCGGCACGTCGGCCGGCAGGCCCAGGCCGAGGAAGCTCAGAATGGCTTCGGTCAGCACCGCAGAGGCGGCGATGAAGGTGCCCTGGACTATCAGCGGCGCGAGTGCGTTGGGCAAGATGTGGCGCCACAAGATCACCGGTGTGGGTGTAGCCAGCGCACGTGCGGCCTCGACAAAGGGTTCTTCACGCAGGCTCAGCACCAGCGCACGCACCAGCCGCGTCACGCGCGGAATTTCAGGAATGGCAATCGCCACCACCACCGTCCACAGCTGTGCACCCAGGGCCGACACCAAGGCGATGGCCAGCAGAATTGCCGGGATGGCCATCAGGCCGTCCATCACGCGCATCAGCAGCGCATCGACGAGGCGGAAGTAACCCGCGAGCATGCCCAGTACGGCGCCAATTGCCACCGCCACCACGCCGGTGCACACGGCCACCATGAGGGAGGTGCGTGTGCCGTAGAGCACACGGCTGTAGATGTCGCGGCCGAAGTTGTCGCTGCCCATCCAGAACTTGTGGGCCACGCTGCTGCCGTCGAGCAAGGCAAAGTTGCCGCTGGTGCCGGCGGCGATGTTGACGTTGGCGTAGTCCATGGCGGCCGGGTCTACCGTGCCGAGATACGGGGCAATGCCGGCGATGAGCAGCAGCAGGGCCAGCACCACGGTGCCGAACTTGAAGGCGCTGTTGGCCCAGAGTTTTTTGAGTTGGCGCATGTGTGCAATAACCTCAATACCGAATCCGCGGGTCTAAGAAAAGGTAGCTCACGTCCACCAGCAAGTTCACCAGCACATACAACACGCTGAACACCAGCACCACACCCTGGATCACCGGGAAGTCGCGGTTCAGCACCGCATCCACCGTGAGCGAGCCCAGGCCGGGAATGGAGAAAACGGTCTCGGTGACGACCACACCGCCGATCAGCAGGGCAACACCGATGCCAATGACGGTGGCAATCGGCACGGCTGCGTTGGCCAGCGCGTGGTGCAGCAGCACGGCACGCTCTTTGAGGCCCTTGGCGCGCGCGGTGCGGATGTAGTCTTCGGTCAACGCCTCGGAAACGCTGGCGCGTGTGACGCGTGCAATCAGCGCCACGTAGATGGTGGCCAGCGACACCCATGGCAACACCAGTTGGTAGGCCCAGGCGCCGAGGTTCAGACCGTCGGGCCCCATGATGCGTTTGTAGCCTTGCACCGGCAGCCATTGCAGCTTGATGGAGAAGATGTAGATCAGCACGTAGCCGATCACAAACACCGGTATCGAGAAGCCCGCCACCGAGAAGCCCGAGAGCAGGCGGTCGAGCCAGCCGCCCATGCGCCAGGCGGCCAGGGTGCCCAGCGGCACCGCCACCAGCACGGCGATACACATGGTGCCTGCGGCCAGCGACAGCGTGGGTTCTATACGTTGGGCGATCAGCGAGGTGACCGATTTGTTCATGAAGAACGAGTAGCCCAGGTCGCCCTGCAGCACGCCGCTGAACCAG
The DNA here is from genome assembly GCF_049316285.1 of Variovorax sp. HJSM1_2. Taxonomy (NCBI): domain Bacteria; kingdom Pseudomonadati; phylum Pseudomonadota; class Betaproteobacteria; order Burkholderiales; family Comamonadaceae; genus Variovorax; species Variovorax sp. HJSM1_2. The sequence continues at coordinate 30,349 of NZ_JBMOXA010000022.1, forward strand.
ATCCAGAACTGCATCAGCAGCGGTTTGGTCAGGCCGAGCTGTTCGCGGATGCGGTCTATGTCTTCGTTGGTGGCGCTGTTGCCGGCGATCACCGCCGCAGGGTCGCCAGGGGTGAGGCGCAAGATGAGGAACACGATCACCGCCACCACCAGCAAAACCGGAATGACGGCTAAAAGCCTCTGAAGCAGGAAACGGAGCATGGTGGCGAGATCACTTACTTCTTAAAGAAAATAGGCCGCTTGAACAGATGAATGATGTGGCGGCAGCTATGGAAGTCATAGCATGGCAAAAGCAGAAGGCACGCCCGTGCACCGGGGTGGGGTGCAGCGGGCGAGAGTCCAAGCCGGTGGCTTAGTTCTTTTTCACGTTCCAGTAGACCTGCGCGCCGCCAGGCACGATGCCCGAGACGTTGTTGCGCACGGCGGCTGGGTTGTTGTATTGGCCCAGCGGCACGTGGGTCACGGTTTCAAAGGCACGCAGTTGGATGTCTTCTGCGATCTTTTTCTTTTCAGCATCGGTGCCGGCCTGGGCGAACTTGCCCTTCATCTCTTCTATGGTCTTGTCGTCTTGCCAGCCAAACCAGCCGTTGTCGCCCTTGGTGTTGAGCATGGACATGGTCAGCGGGTTCAAGATGTCGCCAGCGGTCCAGGCGGTCATGAAGGCGTTCCAGCCGCCCTTGTCGGGTGCGTCCTTCTTGGCGCGGCGGGCCACCAGGGTGGACCAGTCCATCTGCTGCATGTCGACCTTGAAGCCGGCGGCTTCAAGCTGCTGCTTGGCCACCAGGGGCAGCTTGGCGATGGAGGCCAGGTCTGTCGGGCGCATCAGCACCACGGGTGTGCCGTTGTAGCCGGCTTCCTTCAGCATCTGCGCGGCCTTCTGCGGATTCGCCGTGCCGGTGAAGATGCCGGTTTTTTCGCTGGCGAAAGGTGTGCCGCAAGGGAACATGCTCTTGCAGAACTTGTACATGCCAGGTGCGCCCACCTGGGTGCGCAGGAAGGCCTCCTGGCCCATGGCCACCATGGCGGCTTCGCGGATCTTCACGTTGTTGAAGGGCGCGTGTAAGTGGTTGAAGCGGAAGATGTATTGCAGGCCGTCCGGCTGTGCATCAACCAGCTTCACATTCGGCGTGGCCTTGAGCGTGGCGTATTGTTCAAACGTCGGTTGTTCAATGATGTCGACTTCACCCGCCACCAGTGCATTGAACTGGGTTTGCGGGTCGCGGATGATGACCCACTCGACGCGGTCTAGGTAGACGTTCTTGCCGCCGGTGGTGCCGTCTGGCGCTTCAGCGCGCGGTTTGTATTTCTCGTTCTTCACATACACCAGGCGCTCGCCCGGCTTGTATTCGGCGGTGACGAACTTGTAGGGGCCGGAGCCGATGTTCTCTTTGACCTGCTCGCTGCCAGGTGTGGCGGCAATACGTGCGGGCATGATGAAAGGCACGTTGGAAGAGGGTTTGCCCAGTGCTTCCAGCATCACACCGAAAGGTTTGTTGAGCTTGATGACAAAGGTCTTGGCATCGGTGGCGGTGTAGCTTTCCACGCTGGCGGCGAGCACGCCGCCAAAGGCATCGCGGCTGGCCCAGCGCTTGAGCGAGGCGATCACGTCTTCGCTGGTGACGGGTTTGCCGTCATGGAACTCCAGGCCGTCGCGCAGCGTGAAGGTCCAGCTCAGGTTGTCTTTGGAGACGCTCCACTTGTCAACCATCTGCGGCTTGACCTTGCCGGCCAAATCGGTGCCGAACAAGGTGTCGTAAATCATGTAGCCGTGGTTGCGCGTGACGAAGGCCGTGGTCCAGATCGGGTCCAGGATGGTGATGTTCGCGTGCGGCACGACCCGCAGCGTTTTATTGTCCTGGGCCTGACTCGCAAATGGTGCGAACAAGGCGGTTGCCAAAGTTGCGGCCATTGCGGCCTGGGCGATAAGGGAACGACGCTTCATCACTAAACTCCTCGGAAAAATTTCGAATGAGATAACCGTGAACCAACGGGACCAACCATTGCGCAATATAAAGGTAAACATGTCTATACCAAATGCCCCAATGCTGTGTTTACCCGCACATGCTGTATCAGCTGCGCTTCACTCAAAGCAGTTTTCATGCCGCGAACTCATGCAAGCCACTCTGGCGCGCATCGATGAGGTCAATCCGGCGGTCAATGCCATCGTCAGCCTGCGTGACGCGCAGCAACTGCTCGCAGAGGCAGATACACACGATGCCATGCTTGCGCGCGGGGCCTCCAAAGGCTGGCTGCATGGCATTCCGCAGGCCATCAAAGACCTATCGCCCACCGAGGGTTTACGCACCACCTTGGGGTCTCCGCTGATGCGCGATTTTGTGCCCAAGGCCGATGGCCTGATGGTGCAGCGCATGAAGGCGGCGGGCGCCATCGTCATCGGCAAAACCAATGTGCCCGAGTTTGGTTTGGGCTCACACTCCTTCAACGAAGTGTTTGGCGTGACGCGTAATGCGTATGACCTCACGCGCTCCGCAGGTGGCAGCAGCGGCGGTGCGGCCGTGGCGCTGGCCACGCATATGCTTTGTGTGGCCGACGGCAGCGACTTCATGGGCAGCCTGCGCAACCCTGCGGCTTGGAACAACGTGTTTGGCATGCGCCCCAGCCAGGGGCGTGTGCCGATGTGGCCCACCAGCGACGTGTGGGTCAACCAGCTCAGCACCGAGGGGCCGATGGCGCGCAGCGTGCGCGATCTGGCGTTGCTGCTCGACACCCAGGCGGGGCACGATCCGCGCCTGCCGCTTTCGCTCAACGATGGTGCACGTTTCAACGGTGAACTGGGCGGCTTTGACCCACGCGGCCAACGCATAGGCTGGCTCGGTGATTTGAATGGCTACCTGCCCATGGCACCGGGCATTCTGCAGGTCTGTGAAGAGGCGCTGGCGCGGCTCGCCGGTCAAGGATGTGGGGTGGACGCGATTGCGCTGGGCACTGCGCCCGAGCCCGTGTGGCAGGCCTGGCTGGTGTGGCGCCGCGCGTTGGTGGCCTCACGCATAGAACCGTTTTTGCTGCAGCCCAAGAACCGCGCGTTGATCAAGCCCGAAGCCTTGTGGGAATACGACCAGGCGCAGCAGTTGAGCGGCCACGAGTTCACGCGGGCTTCGGTGCAGCGCAGCCATTTCCATCAGCACATGCTGAGCCTGTTTGAGCACCACGATGTGCTGGCCTTGCCCACCGCGCAGGTCTGGCCGTTTGACGCGGCCGAGCGTTGGCCGCAGCATATTGGCAGCAAGGCCATGGACACCTATCACCGCTGGATGGAAGTGGTGATCTACGCCACGTTTGCGGGCTTGCCGAGCATCAGTGTGCCGGCCGGTTTCAGTGCCGACGGCTTGCCTATGGGGCTGCAGCTGATTGGCCGGCCGGGCGGTGATTGGGCGCTGCTGCAGTTGGCGCACGCCTATGAGCAGGCGGCGCAGCAGGTGCTTCGCAGAGCCCCGGCCTAGACGTCATGGGCTGGGGTCACAGCGCGCCTATCCAGCACGCGCGCTGTATGGCCGCCATCTTGTTGTCGGCGCGCAGTTTGCCCATGGCATTGGCCAGGTGAAAGTTCACCGTGCGCTCCGAGCAGCCGAGCTTTTGGGCGCTGGCCTGGGCCGTCATGCCTTCGAAGGCCAGCGACAGACACTGCACTTCGCGCGCAGTCAATGGGCTGTGCTGGCGCGTGATGGCCGCGCGCATGCTGGGCCAAATACTCAGCGCCGACCAACTCAGCAAGGCGGCTTCCTGGCGGTCATGCAATTCGTGGGGGCTGAACATATAGACTTCGAAAGCGCGTTGCCCCGGCAGTGGAAAAGCCACGCGCACCATGCTTTGAAAGCCGCGCCGCAACCACTGCGTGCGCCAGTTTTCGCTGCCCTGCGGATCTGACTTGCCAAGATGTTGCCACGCAACAAGTGAGGCATTCGATTGCCGCCAGGTCGCCCCAAAGTCATCACTTCGTGCCAGACTGTGTGCAGCATCCAAGATCGCCGCCGGGGCGGCTGCCAGGACGCGGCGATCATCAGCGCCGCCGAGGGGATTGGGGCCCAGCACCACAATGGCTGTGACCGCGTATCCTTCTATGGCCTCTAGCCAATCTTCGAGTAGGGTCGAGAGTTCAGCGCTGTCAGTTCTAGCAGGAGAAGACATGCGAAAACGCTCCTGTTGAACTGACAATGTGAACGTAATTTCTTCGAAACTTTGTATGCAATGAGTATCTCCCTGTTTCAGTGTCCTGGCTCCATCGTTGTCTTGGATGACGATCCGGACTATCTGTCCATGCTCTCCCTCGTGATACCGAAAGACTGGCACGTTCGTTTCTATGTAAACCCAAACGCCTGTTTGCATCAACTACAGCAAGAGCCGCCGTTGTGGGAAGCCGACGCCTGGGCCCAACAAGAGTTGGTGGACCGTTGGCGCCAATCTGGCACGCCGTTGATTCCACAGATTCTCGACTATTGGACCAAGCATTCGCGCAGACGTTATGGCTTGACGCAAGTTTGTGTTGTTGATTATTCAATGCCGGGAATGAATGGGCTTGAAATGCTGAGTGAACTGGTCGACTGGCCAGGCATGCGGGTGTTGCTCACGGGCCAGGCTGACGAACAGATTGCCGTGCAGGCGTTCAACCGCGGCCTGATCGAGCAGTTCATTCCCAAGCAGGCGACGGACGTTTCCAAACGTGTGGTCGATGCGCTGGTGCGCTTGCAGCGCCTGGCCTCCGGCCAGTATGCGCAGGTCTGGCGCAGTACCCTCACACCGATGCAAAACGCCTTGTTGCGCATGCCTTCCATCGCCCGCGCGTTGAGCCAATTGGTGCACGCGCATTGGGTCGAATACGTGGTGATTGGCGCGCCGTTTGGCATTCTGGGGCGGGACGAAAATGGGCGCGTTGCGTGGTTGCAGTTGGAGCCTTCGACGGGGCTGGATGAACTGGCGGACCTGGCAGAGTCAACAGGTGCGTCAGCGAAACAACTGTCTGATATTCGCCAAGGCAGTGCCTTGATGGACCTGGAGTTGGGCCAATCCCTGGGGCGCACCCGTGGCCCTAGCATCGCGCGGGCGTTTCCTGTGGGCAATGACAGCACCTTGCTGGGCGCGTTTTTCTCGGTCGACCAGGATGCGCCGTTTGAGGCTGGCGGTTACAAACAGTGGCTGCAGAAGCAGCCTGCGCGCTTGGTGACCAAGTAATCTTTAGTTTTGCCGCCAAGGCAAACCTTGGCGACGCCAGCCGCCAAGATTGCCGCGATGGGCGTCGGCGTCGGCATTGCCCTCAAATCCTTCGAGGATGTTGTAGGCCTCGAATCCCAGTTCGGTAGCACGTTTGGCTGCGGCAATGGAGCGCACGCCGCTGCGGCACAGCAACACGGCGCGGCGTCCTCCGGCCGCATCGGACAAAGCGGCCCGAATCGCGGCATCAAAATCCGGATTCAAGGCCATGCCCGGCCATTGCTTCCAGGCCACGGCCACTGCACCGGGCACGAATCCCACCCACTCTCTTTCGGCATCGGTACGCACATCGATCAGCACGGCCTCCCCGGCTTGCCACCATTGGCAGGCGAGCGCTGGCGTGACGTCGCCGGCATAACCATCGGCTGGGGTGGGCGAGGCGGGTGGGGTGGTGCTCATGGTGGACTCCAGATGTTGCGATCAAAGGCATGGAGTTTAAAAGCCTGCGACAACCGTGGGCGGAATGCGCTACAAAGGACTTGTTGTGGCCATAGGCTCAGGCCCGCGAACACCTTACAAGGAGTTTTCATGTCCCATTCTTCTTCAGATGCCGATGTCGCCTGGGCCGCCTGGCAGCCCGGTTCAACCGAGTCTGGCAAGCCGTGCCCGCTGGCCAAGTTCGACCCCAGCGCCAAACCGTTCTCAACCGGCACCAAGTCTCAAGACAAGTTGGTGGTGGAAGCACTTGCCACCGAGTTGGACGCCTTGCAAGAAGTTTTCTTTGCCGACAAACGTTTCAAGCTGCTGATTCTGTTGCAAGGCACCGACGCTGCCGGCAAAGACGGCACCGTGCGCGGCGTGTTTGGGCACATGAGTCCCTTGGGTGTGCACACCGTGGGCTGGAAGGCGCCCACCGAAGCCGAGCGCGCGCACGATTTTCTGTGGCGCATTCACCAACAAATGCCGGGTGCCGGTGAAATCATGGTGTTCAACCGCAGCCACTATGAGGATGTATTGGTGCCAGTGGTGAACGGCTGGATCAGCCCCGAGCAAACACAGCAGCGTTACCGGCAGATCAATGATTTCGAGCGCATGCTTTGTGAGACCGGCACCATCGTGCTGAAGTTTCTGCTGCACATCAGCGCCGAAGAACAACGCGAGCGCCTGCAGGAACGCATAGACGACCCCACCAAACATTGGAAGTTCAGCGTGGATGACCTGGTCGTGCGCAAGCAGTGGAAGGAGTATCAGCAGGCTTACGAGGCCTTGCTGGGCGCGACCAGTACCGACTGGGCGCCCTGGACGGTGGTGCCGGCCAACTCCAAGACACACCGCAATCTGATGATCGCCACGGTGCTGCGCGACAGCCTGCTGAAACTGAAGCTGCGCTACCCTCCGGCCAAGCCCGAGCTGACCGCTGTAAAGGTAGTATGAAATGCTGAAAACACCGTCCTGAGCGGCTCTGGCATTGGGGTTTGAGCCGAGGCGGAAAAAACATGGGGGTGGCACGATAACTTCTGCACCGTAGCAGAAGGAGACAAAACAGTGGCCACGCTGACCCCCGAAGACATTGCCCAATACCAAACGCAAGGTTATGTGATCCCGCAGTTCACACTGCCCAAAGAACGCATCGACCGCATGCGCAACACCCTTGACCAACTGATTCGCGACAACCCCGGCGTACGCCCCGAAAAGCTGGTCAGTGCCCACGTCGTGGGGCGGGCCGGTGGGCGCAATGACGAAGGGGTGAAGGGCAGCAAAGACTTCCTGGACCTGGCGATGGAGCCCGAGATTCTGGACATGGTGGAGCAGATCATCGGCCCCGACATTGTCCTGTGGGGCTGTCACGTGTTTTGCAAACCGGCCGGTGACGGCCAGGAAACACCCTGGCACCAAGACGGCCACTACTGGCCGATCCGCCCGCTGGCCACCTGCACCGTGTGGGTGGCGCTAGACCCCTCGACCACCGAGAACGGATGTTTGCGCGTGATTCCCGGCTCACATGCGGCGCAGGTCACCCATGGGCATTTGAAAGAAGACCGCGAGGACCTGGTGCTGTCGCAGCGCACCGATGACAAAGCCTTCAACGAAGCCGAGGCCGTGGACCTGCAGCTGCAGCCCGGCCAGATGTCTATGCACGACGTCTACATGATCCACGGCGCCAAGGTGAACACTTCGACCCAGCGGCGCGCGGGTGTGGCCCTGCGCTATATGCCCGGCAGTTCGGTGTTTGAGCGCAACCTGAACCCGGCCGATGGGCAGTCGGGTGTGCCGGTGTCGTTCGCCACGCGGCCGCTGTGGCTGCTGCGTGGGCAGGACCGCACCGGACGCAACGACTTCAAGGTCGGCTTTGAGTAACTGACACGGCCGAGCTTGCGCTCAGCACGGCTGCGTCACTTTCGTCTTTCAACGCCACGCCGCTGAGGCTGCGGCGCGTGGCTTCGCGCAGCAGCCAGGCGAGTTTGAAGGCCGCTGCCGCATAAGACAAACCTTGGGGTCGCACGTTGGAAATGCAGTTGCGTTCGGCATCGGTTCTGCCTCGCTGCGGGCCATAGGTCAGATAAAGGCCCAGGCTGTCGGGGGCGCTCAGGCCGGGGCGTTCGCCAATCAGCACCACCAGCACCTTGGCGCGAAAGATCTCACCCACTTCGTCGCCCAGCGCCACACGCGCTTGTGTGGCAATGGTCAGCGGTGTGTAGCGTGTGTCTGCGGGCAGGTGCTGGCGTAAAGCCGCCAGCAAGGGCACTGCGTGGCGTGCCACGGCCAGCGCCGACAGGCCATCACCCAGCACTACACACACCTCGCCCGCAGCCTGGCTTTCCCGTAGGCGCTGTGCATCTGCGGGGTGCACCTGGCGACCCAGGTCCGGGCGGCGCAGGAAGGTGGCGCGGTCTTCGGCGCGGCTGCGGACCTGCTCCACCCGCCAGCCCTGGGCCTGCAGTTGTGTGCTGAGGTCGGCAGTGTCCAGTGGCGTGTGGATGGCGTCGCGCGCCATGGCGTGCGCCCAGCCGAAGCGCAGGGTTTCGTCGGTGGGCAAACCGGCGCCGGCGCGGCCCAAGGCCAGGCGTGCCGGGGTGGCCGCGCGCCAGTCCTGCCAGGGATTGGGGGTGACGGCCGGGTTCATGGGGCCAAGGCCTTCAGTTGCTGCATGCCTTGGCGTAGCAGCGCACCGCTGTCCTGGTGCAGTTGGCCCTGCGGGTTGGTGATGGCCATGCGCTGCAGCCAGGCCTCGAACTCGGGCGCGCGCTGCAGGCCCAGGGTCTGGCGCAGGAACAGCGCGTCATGGAACGAGGTGCTTTGGTAGCCCAGCATCACGTCGTCGGCGCCGGGCACGCCCATCATGAAGTTCAGCCCGGCGCTGGCCAGCAGCACCAGCAGGGTGTCCATGTCGTCCTGGTCGGCCTCGGCGTGGTTGGTGTAGCAGACATCACAACCCAGCGGCAGGCCCAGCAGCTTGCCGCAGAAATGGTCTTCCAGTCCGGCGCGGATGATTTGTTTGCCGTCGAACAAATACTCGGGCCCTATGAAGCCGACCACGGTGTTGATCAGCAGCGGTTTGTAGCGCCGTGCCAGGGCATAGGCGCGGGCCTCGCAGGTTTGCTGGTCCACGCCGAAGTTGGCGTTGGCCGACAAGGCGCTGCCTTGGCCGGTCTCGAAGTACATGACGTTCTGGCCCACGCTGCCGCGCCCCAGCGACAGGGCAGCGGCGTAGGCTTCATCCAGAATTTCGGGCGTGACGCCAAACGACAGGTTGGCCTTTTCGGTGCCCGCAATCGACTGGAACACCAGGTCCACCGGCGTGCCGCGTTCCATCAACTGCAGTGTGTTGGTCACATGCGTGAGCACACAGGTCTGCGTGGGGATTTCAAAGCGCTGCACTACCTCGTCTAGCATGCGCAGCAGGCGGTCGAGCACGGGCAGGCTATCGGAGGCCGGGTTGACGCCAATCACCGCATCGCCCGCGCCATACAGCAGGCCGTCCAGCGTCGACGCCGCAATGCCGCGCAAGTCGTCCGTCGGGTGGTTGGGCTGCAGGCGCACGGCCAAGTGTCCGGGCAGGCCAATGGTGTTGCGAAAGCGGGTGACGACCACGCACTTGCGCGCCACGGCAATCAAGTCCTGGTTGCGCATGAGTTTGGACACGGCCGCGACCATCTCTGGTGTCAGGCCCGGGGCCAGCGCGTGCAGTGCCTCGGTGCTGGCCAGGTCCGAGAGCAACCAGTTGCGAAAGTCGCCCACCGTGAGATGGGCCACGGGCGCGAAGGCCTGGGCATCGTGGCTGTCTATGATCAAGCGGGTGATGTTGTCACTCTCGTAGGGGATCAGCGCTTCAACCAGAAACTGGCGCAGCGGGGTTTCCGCCAGGACGTAGCGTGCGGCCATGCGCTGCTGCGCTGTGGCCGCACCAATGCCCGCCAGATAGTCGCCCGAGCGCGCCGGACTGGCTGCCGCCATGACGTGGCGCAGATCGTCAAATACGAAGGTCAGGCCGTGAAGCGTGGTGCGGTAGAGCATGGTGGGCGGCGAGCAAAAGTAGTGCCACCTCGCCGCATGATGCCACGGTGCTCAGAACCCCGGCTCAACTCTTTTGCGCTATCACTAGGTTGTCGACGAAGTCTTTGATCGCTTGCTGCGCCTTGGGCTCAATAGAGGTGAACTCCACCGGGCATTTGTAGACGCCATTGGATTCGGTGCAGCGCAGCACCTTGGCGTAGATTTCGGTCAACTCGCGGCCCATGAGCGACAGTGCCAGGCTGATCTTGATGTCGCTGAACGGCTCCAGCGGCACCGGGCTCAGCACAAACATGCCGCCGTAGCTGATGTCCACCACTTCGCCCAGGTGTTCGGTGGGCAGCACCGATTTTCCTTCGAGCACATGAAAGGCCAGCGGCATGTTCACCTCAACCCGCGGGCTGTTGCGAATCTCGCGTTTCGGTGCCACCAGCGGCGGCGTGTGCAGCGGCAGCGCCAGCAGTTCGTACATCCTGACCGAAGCCTTCTTGCCTTTGACGTTGACTTCGTTGATGGCGCCGATCTCTATGAACGAAGCCGCCTGTTGGTAGATGCTTTCGCTGAGCAGGATCTGTCCGCGCAGGCTATGGGCCTCGACGCGCGAGGTCAGGTTCACCTGGTCACCTATCACCGTGTATTCGCGGTGCAGGCGCGAACCCAGGTGCACGGCCACCACTTCACCGGTGTTCAAGCCAATGCCCATGTGCAGCGGCGACATGCCGAACTCGGCGTTGACCTGGTTGATGCGCTCCATGGCCATCTGCATTTCAATCGCGCAGGCCAGTGCGGCTTCTACGTCGTTGGCCAGCGGCGCGGGCACGCCAAACAAGGCCATGATGGCGTCGCCCATGAACTTGTCTATGGTGCCACCGTGGCGCACGATGATTTCGGTCATCTCGGCCAGGTAACGGTTGAGTGCGTTGACCATCTCCAGGGCCGAAAACCGCTCGGCGATGGCCGTGAAACCGCGCAAGTCTGACAACAGGATGGTGACGCGCCGGTTTTCAATCGGCGGCGCATCCTCGGGCGCGGCGGCCTCCACGGCTTTGTCCACCGCCGCGCGGATCTGGCCCGGCGCCATGCGCGTGGCACCGGGCTGAAGCTGGCTCTCCAGCAGATGCAGCAAATGGTCGGTGAGCTGTTGTCGGTCAACGTATTTCATGAAGCAATCAAGTCAGGCGCGCGCAAACAATGAGTTACAAGAATAGCAGAGCGCACAACTTTGGCGATCCCCTGTGCAGCAACAGTGTTTTTGTGCACCGTGTGCGGGCGTAATCATTCCGGCGGGCTGCGCCAGACCGCCAGCAGGGCCTTGCCTTTTTGCCACAAACTGGTGCGTTCATCTGACAACACATCCAAAAAGTCCGACAGGCGTTTGGACTTCATCATGGTGTAGATGGTCAGCACCGTGGTCAGGGTGAAGGTGATGGCAAACACCACCAGCTTGCGGGTCATGGACTCTTCGGCCTCGGCCAGCAGGTTCATGCCCAGAAAGCCGGTGGTCACGGTGCCCACCAGGCCGAAGATGGTGACCACCGTCAGGCGCACCACGGTATTGGCCTGGCGGCGCAGGCTGTCGGCCTCGAGGTAGGAGTTCATCTCGGCGATGCGCTCCTTCACCTCGTCATACAGCGGGTCCACACCCAGGTGGCCGGTACTCATTTTGAACAAGGCGCGTACATGGGCTTGCTCTGACACCTCGTGAAACCAGTAGCGGTGGGTGAAGCGCAGGAAGCTGGCAAAACAGTCGCGTATGGTGCGCTTGAAACGGCGGATGCTCACAGGGTCGGTGATGTTCAGGTTCTTCAGCGCTTCGGCCAGCCGGTCGGAGAACATCAACAATGCGGCCTTCTGGAAGTGTGCGATCAGGAACACCAGAAAGTGCTGATGCCGGAACTGCGCCAGCACACCCCGGTCGCGGCAACTGAAGAACTGGCTGCGCGCATCTCCCACCACCACCAGCGAATGGCCGCTGGCCAGGTAACGCGTGCGCGGAGCGGCGCCGCCATCGGTCCAGAAACGGTCGTAACAGTACTGCTGCTCGAAGCTCTGCAGATGGCTGTCGGCATAGGGTGCGCACGGCGAATCGGCGTTGTTGTGGTCGTCAAAGTTGCCGCTCTCCGTGCGCGAGGGTTCGGCCGCCATGCCCGTGACCAGGCCCAGGCGGACGAAGTCGTTGCGCGTGAGTTTGCGCGGATCGTCCATGGCCAGAAAACCCATCACCGGCATGCGGTAGTACTCGATCTGGCGGTAGCGCAGCGTGCCTTCTTGCTCCGAATGGTCGCTGACCAGCGGGTTCAGCAACCAGGCCCAGTGGGCCGATATACGCGGCGCGCGGTGGGTGCTGACAAACGACATGAAGGCCTCGCGATTTTGCGCGTCCGATTTGGCGAGCACACGGCCATCGGCCGCCAGCCACTCGGTGCTGGCCAGGCAGTGCAGCGCGTGTCCTTCAGGGTCCCAGCCAGCGGGGTAGCCACGGCCGAAGCGGTGCAGCAGGTCTTGCGCCTGGTCTAGCGACAAGTGGTCTACGCTGACCTCCACGTTGAGCAGCACCAGGTCGAGGTCGAGAAAGAAATAAAGGTCCACATGCACGATGTCCAGCAGCAGTGGCGCCGCGCCTATGCGTGTGACCGCGCGCACCTGGGCCACATCGTGGCGGCGGAAGACGCGCATGGGCGAACCACGTGCGCTGTGGTCCTGGCTGCCCGTTTGCCCGGGGGCGCGGCGCCCCTCGCCAAACAGAAAGCGCTGTACATAGGGAAGAAAGGTGACGAATTCGTTGTAGTGCCGCTCGTGGAAGGCCGAGGCGCTGCCGTTGTATTCGTCGACCACTTCCTGCCACGGTGAGCGGTCGCCCATGGCGGCCAGCAGTTCCCAGGGTTTGGCGTGCCGGCCTTCGGAGCCACGCACCGGCATGAGCCGCAGCGGCCAGAGCAGGATCTGGCGTAAATGGTTGACCTGTGGTGCCGCCGTGGAGGCTTGGTCTTGTGACATCGTGCGGGGCCGGGAGTCTGCGTAAAAGCCAGTGTAGATGAAGCCGGCGCCGTGTGCATGGGCTTTGCAGGGGCGCCACAAGCCAGGCGGAAAAAGGTCTTCTCTTGCGCTGCGAGGTCTGCGCTGATCGCGGTCACCAGCGCAAACCACGTGTCCTGTGCCGGGTGCCGGACGCTGTGGATTCCGGCCTTGTCCGGCGTCTTGTACCGTCAGCGCAAACGCAGGAGATTGGCCAGCACAATTTCACGCCACACCCGGATCGGGCTGACCCATTGTTCCGGGTCCTGGTATTGGCCCGAGAAGGTGACGGCGACGAGGTGGGCATCGGGCAGCAGCCACAGCCTTTGGCCGCCCAGGCCTATCCCCGCAACCCAGGACGGCGTGCCCGGCAAGGCTGGCACGCGGGCATTGGCGCCGCTGTACCAAAGCCGGCCGTAACGCAGGCCGTCGCCCGTGGCGATCACGGGTTTGAAGGACTCCGTGATCCACTCGGCCGGCACAAGCTGCTGGTCGTTGTAGCGGCCCTTGTCGAGCAGCATGCGGCCTATCTTCAAAAGGTCACGAGCGCGCAGGCGCAAGCCCGAGGCGGCCGATGCCACGCCGTCGCGGCCCGCAGCCCATTCAAACCTGGTGATGCCCAGCGGGCCAAACAAGGCCTCGCGCGCGAACTCGGGCAGGGTTTTGCCACTGCCGCGTGTAATCAGTGCGCCTATCAAGGCCACGTTGCCGCCCGAGTAAATCCAGCGTGTGCCGGGCTCGGCGATGACCGGCCGGTCTAGCGCATAGCGGTAACGGTCGGGCGCGTTCTCCATGGCGATTTCGCTGTTCTCGGCGCTGTTGTAGAGGGCTTGCTGGCCTTGCTCCTTCCACTCCAGGCCCAGGGTCATGTTCAGTGCGTGGCGCACCGTGAGACGGGCACGCTGCGGGTCGGCGGCCAGGTCGGGGTATTCGGGGAACTGCGCCAGCAGCGGCGCGTCTATGGGCGGCACCAGGCGGCGTTCCAGCGCAATGCCGTACAGAATGCCGACTATGCTTTTGGTGACGGAGCGTACGTCGTGCAGTGTGTCTTCGCCAAACGTGACCTCACCCAAGGGGCGCCCCCAGGCTTGGTCCACACCCTTGCCGTAGTACTCCAGCACCAGCGCGCTGTGGCGCGACACCAGCACCGCATGCAGGTCGCGCAGCAGGCCGGACTGTAATCCCGCAGAGAAACGTGTCTCCAGATCGGCCGCAAAGCCGGCATCGGCAGCGGCGGTGGTCAACCAATCGCAGGCGGTTTTGCAGTTGTTGGTGATGGCGGGTGCAGCTTCGGCGCCGGTGGCGTGAGCGGCCGGCATGGCCAGACCGGCGACGGCGCTGCCCAGAAAGCTGCGGCGTTGCATCAGTCCTCCAGCAAACGTACACGCACGCTGCGGCCTTTCACGCGACCGGTGGCAAGCTTGTGTTCGGCTTGTTTGGCGATACGCCGGTCCACGGCGACGTAGGTCGAGAATTCGTTGACGTTGATCTTGCCCACTTGTTCGCGGGTGAAGCCGGCGTCGCCGGTCAATGCGCCCAGCACATCGCCGGCGCGTATCTTCTCCTTGCGGCCGCCGACGATTTGCAGTGTGGCCATCGGTGGCACCAAGGGTTCATCGCTGGCGGGCGTCAAGGTGTCGAGCTTGTGCCACTCGGATTCGCGGCCCTGCAGTTGCTCGATGCGGCCGACAAAGCCCATTTCGGGCAGGCTGGCGAGATTCAGCGCCAGACCTTCCTTGTCACCCCGGCCAGTGCGGCCGATGCGGTGAATGTGCACTTCGGAGTCAGGCGTCACGTCGACGTTGATCACCGCTTCCAGGTCCGAAATGTCCAGCCCGCGCGCGGCCACGTCGGTGGCTACCATCACCGAGCAACTGCGGTTGGCAAAACGCACCAGCACCTGGTCGCGCTCGCGTTGATCGAGTTCGCCGTACAGCGCCAGCGCGCTGAAACCTTCGGCGGTCAGCACTTCGGCCAGATCGCGGCATTGCTGTTTGGTATTGCAGAAAGCGATGGTGCTGGTGGGGCGGTAGTGGTTCAGCAGCAGGCCCACGGCGTGCAGGCGGTTGTTGTCGGTCACCTCATACCAGCGCTGGCGAATCTTGTGTTCTTCGTGTTGCGACTGCACGGTGATCTGCTGTGGCGTGCGCATGAACTGCTGGCTGATCTTCGCAATGCCTTCGGGGTAGGTAGCCGAGAACAGCAGCGTCTGGCGCTCGGCCGGGCACTGGCGTGCCACGGTGGCGATGTCGTCGAAGAAGCCCATGTCCAGCATGCGGTCGGCTTCATCGAGCACCAGGGTGTTGAGCGCGCTCAGGTCGAGGTAACCGCGCTCCAGATGGTCCATGATGCGCCCGGGTGTGCCCACCACGATGTGGGCGCCGTGCTCCAGGCTGGCGATCTGGCCACGCATGGCCACACCGCCGCAGAGTGTGACGACCTTGATGTTGTCCGCAGCACGCGCCAGGCGGCGGATTTCGGTGGTCACCTGGTCGGCGAGTTCACGCGTGGGGCACAGCACCATGCTTTGCACGGCAAAGCGGCGTGGATTCAGGTTGGCCAGCAGCGCCAGGCCAAAGGCGGCGGTTTTGCCGCTGCCGGTTTTGGCCTGGGCGATCAAATCTTTGCCCAGCAGGGCCGGCGGCAGGCTGGCGGCCTGTATAGGCGTCATCTGCAAGTAACCCAGCTGCGTCAGGTTGGCCAGGGTTTCGGGACTCAGCGGCAGGCTGGCGAAACTGGTGGCCGAATCTGGCGCGGTGGGCTTTGGGGTGGGGGTATTCATCGGCCGATTATCCCAGGCGGGGCTTTTCAGCGCATCCGTAAGGGCGCATGCTGCGCCCTGGCGTGCTCACCCACTGTCATGGTTTTGACATGGTGCCGCCATAAAAATCGTCTGTTTCAACATCCACAACGAGGGACTGCAACATGATCAAAAGCTTTTCGCTGGCGCTGGTCGCAACTGCCGTGCTGGCCGCTTGCGCCACCGGTCCGAGCAGCCCGCGCTACAACACCCTGGACGGCAGCCGTCCGCTGGTGATTGGCCACCGTGGCCTGGCCGGCTACATGCCCGACCACACGCTGGAAGGCTACGCCCGTGCGATTGCCCTGGGCGCCGATTTCATTGAGCCCGACGTGGTGGCCACCAAGGACGGCGAGCTCATCGCCCGCCACGAACCCAACATCACCGCCACGACGGATGTGGCCACACGCGCCGAATTCGCCAGCCGCAAAACCACACGTGTGGTCGACGGCGTGAGCGAAACCGGCTGGTTTGCCTCTGACTTCACGCTGGCCGAGATCAAGACCATGCGCGCCATCCAGCCGCTGCCCGAGCGCAGCAAGGAGTTCGACGGCAAGTTCAGCGTGCCCACCCTCAAGGAAGTGCTGGACCTGGCCAAAACCGAGGGCGCCAAGGCCGGCCGCACGGTGGGTGTGTACATCGAAACCAAACACCCCACGTACCACGACAAACTGGGCTTGAAGCTGGAAGACCGCCTGCTCGCCATGCTGGCCGGTTATGGCTACACCGAGAAAACCTCGCCGGTCTTTTTGCAGTCGTTCGAGGTCAGCAACCTCAAATACCTGCGCACCAAAACCAAGCTGCGCCTGGTGCAACTGATTGACGGCGACGGCGTGAGCCTGGCCGGCCAGGTGACATTGGCGCCGCCGTTCGACAAGCCTTACGACTTTGCCGTGGCCGGTGACCCACGAACCTTTGCCAGCATGGTGACGGCGGCCGGCCTGGCCGAAATCAAGACCTATGCCGATGGCGTAGGCCCTTGGAAGGCCTACATCGTGGCCTCTAAAGGTGTCGATGCCAACGGTGATGGCAAGCCTGACGACGTGAATGGCGACGGTGTTGTGGATGAGCGCGATCGCACCCTGACCCCTGCCACCAACGTGGTGCGGGACGCGCATGCCGTGGGCCTGGTGGTGCACCCATTTACCTTCCGTAGCGAAGCCAAGCGGCTGACGTCCGACTACAAGGGCGACCCGGCAGCGGAATATCTGCTTTTCTACAAGCTGGGTGTGGATGGCGTGTTCAGCGACTTCACCGATGTGGCGGTGAAGGCACGCGAAAGCCTGTGAGCACAGCGCTGATTGTTTAAATTTGTAAAAGTGCCCGGCGCCCACCCATCCGCGGGCGCCGGATTTCAGAGGGAAGACGACGGCAAGCCGACGAATGGCGGGTGTTGCCCAGGTTTTCCGAGCTTTTCGAGATGTCAGAATTCGCCACAATGGTGTGTGAAGGAGGCGTCCATGGACTTGCAGTACGAATTAAAAGCCGGTAACTATTACCTGTATGACATGGCGACGCCTGCAAGTCCCGCCACCGGCGAGCGCCGTTACCGCCTGTGCACCGCCTTGGTGGCACTGGCTTTTGATGCCAGCACCGGCGAGTTGCACCAACACGGCAGCCCCACCCGTATCCAATCCTGGGCCACCTGTGCCCGCCGCCGCCTGCGCGCCGCTGGCGCGGTAGACATCGCCAACGACATCGTGGTGGTCTCCGGCCCCTTGCCCGTGGATGAACTCAACAAATGCATAGGCATTGCGGGTTATTGCGGCCGTATGTTCAGCCGCTTGGCGACCTTGCCACACGGCAAGCTGCAGGCCGCCAAGCCCGCAGCTTCAGCCACCCGCCACTAAGCAGCTCTGCTTAGAAGTCCACCAGGCTCAGGCCGATCAGGAATACGTTGCGGCGTTTGTTGTAGTCGATCAGGCTGTCGCCATAACCGCTGAAGAACTGCGTGTGCAGGCGTAGCGCGCTGTCGGGGTTGGTGCCGGTGCCCAGGGCCTTGAGCCACTCCAGACGGAACGAGCCGCGTGCGTCGCTGCGCAACGAATGGCGCAGCGTCACGCCCAAGGTGTTGTCACGGTTCGGGTTCCAGAAAGCGGAGAGCTCGGCGCGGCCAATGTAGTCGCTGATGCCGGGGTTGTCGTCGTCCTCGGGGCTTTCCGAGAAGCGGTGCCAGTAGCGCCCGGTGATGCGCACGCGGCTGCTGTTTTCCATGCCGGCCATGATGTATGCGCGGTTCCAGCTGCGTGACAGCGGCTTGCTTTGCCCGTTCGACTGGTGCACCAGCCCCAGGCCGGTGTAGCGCAGTTTCATGCTGCCAAACAGATCCAGGGTGGTGGGGTAGACATAGATCGCTTCGGGCTCGTGGTCGGTGGTGCGAAACGGCCGCGACAGCTCGGAGTTGAACACCTGCCAGTTCGACTGCTGCGAGTAGGCAAACCACAGCGAGTCGCGCTTGGCCGCATCGTCGCTGGTGAAGATGCTCTGCGCCATCTTCGTGCGCACTGAGAGCTGGATACGCGCTTCGGCGCGCTGGTAGTCGGTGGCCGTGGTGGCGTTGCGGTCAGGGGTTTCAGATGTTGGCTGGGTGTTCACCCCATCGGCCATGGACAGCGATACGTTGAGTGGACGGAAGCCGCGTATGCCGTAGACGCCGCAGTCGGTGCTCGACTCAAGCTCCCAGAAACGTGACAAATCCGAGTAGTCCATGTTGCGGCAACCCGTGAGGCCGCTGCCGGCGCCGATGATGCGTGTGGCGGGCAGGGCGGTGTCCACCGGCGGTGTTTCCTTGGGCGTGGCCGAGGCCAATGCCGCTGCGCTGACGGCTGGCACCACGGGCGCGGGTGTACCAGGGGCTGGCGCGGCTGCGGTGGCCCGGGGAAGGGTGACCGCGGCGGCGGCCTTTTGCTGCTCCTTGGCCCAGAGGTCGAAACAGGCCAGACGCGCAGTGTTGTCGCTGGTCATGTTGGTGCAGATTTCCCAGGGCGCCTGGGTGGCAGAACTGGAGGTTTGCGCCGCCGCCGGTGTGGCGCAGACCAGCCAGGCGGAGCCGCAGGCCAAACCCGCCAGGCTGGTCAAGCCAGCCAACCGGGGCCGCTTGGCTACCACCCCGGCTGCTTGCGCAGGACGAAGGCGCGCGCGCTGTTGCTGTCGTTTTCTTGGGTCCATGTTCCCGTGATTTCCTTGCCGCAAGAGTTGGGCTCAACCTGGCCCAGCCAGGTGGCGTTGATGCGTTGGCCGTCGAGTGACTCTTCCAGGGTGAAGTCCCCGTGGTCGACGTCGCCGGCGATGTGTGCGCGGATGCCCGCTCGCTCCAGTGTGCCTGAGACACTGCCGGCGAATTCCGGATGCTTGGTAAAGAGTATGCGTATTTGTTCCGGCTGACCCTGGATCTGGCCGGTCCAGCTGCCAAACAGATGCTGTGGAAGAATGTCTTCGGGCGCGGGGCAGGCCGGCGCGGTTTGGCTCCAGGCGTAGGGTGTGGCCGCCATCAGCAGCAGCATACAGCCGTGCCGCAAGCCACGTCCCGTCATGCGGCGTTGGCCGCAGCGGCGGCCTGTGCAGCGGCAGTGTCCTGTGCACGCTTGGCAAATTCGGCGCGCAGAGCCTTGAGTTTTTCGCGCGGATCTTCTTTCGCCGTATGGGCGTCCAGGGCCATCTCGGCAATGAAGCGGCTGGGTTGCGCGGCCACCATCTCGCGGCCTTTTTTCTTGCGTTTGGTCCAGCTCACGCCCAGGCTGCGCTGCGCGCGGGTGATGCCCACGTACATCAGGCGGCGTTCTTCCTGCAAGCGCTGGGTGGTCTCCTCGCTCACGACTTTTTGGCGGCCATCGTCATCGTCGAGCTTGAACGGCAGCATGCCTTCGGTGACGCCGGCCAGAATCACGTGTGGCCATTCCAGCCCCTTGGAGGCGTGCAGCGTGGAGAGTGTGATCACGTCCTGGTCTTTTTCGCGCTCGCTGATGGTGGAGAGCAGCGAAATGGTTTGCGCCACTTCCATCAGGGTCTTGGTCTCGGCGATGGTCGATACCCCGGCCGCGTCGTCGATCTGCCCGCCGCAGCGGGCGCTCATCCAGTCGCAGAAGTCCATCACGTTGGACCAGCGCGAGGCCGCCACCTTTTCGCTTTCTTCGCTCTCGTAGATGTGTTTTTCGTAGTCGATCTCTTTGAGCCACTCGGTCATGAAGGCGCGTGCATCTTCGGCCCCTACGGTCTGGCGTGCACGGTATTCCAGGTCGTTCATGTAGCGGCCAAACTCGTGCAGGCTCTCGAGCGCCCGTTTGGGCACCACGCTGGCCAGCGAGGAACTGAACAGCGCTTCAAACATGCTCAGTTTGTATTGGCTGGCGAAGTTGCCCAAGGCGCCGAGTGTGGTGTGGCCTATGCCGCGTTTCGGTGTGGTGATGGCGCGCAGAAAAGCCGGGTCGTCGTTGTTGTTCACCCATAGGCGAAACCACGAACACAGGTCTTTGATTTCGGCGCGGTCAAAGAAGCTTTGGCCGCCCGAAACCTTGTAGGGCAGGGCGGCTTTGCGCAGTGCCTTTTCAAACGGCTTGGCCTGGTGGTTGGCGCGGTACAGGATGGCGAAGTGGCGAAACTCCTTCCACTGCGAGGTGGCGCGCAGGCTTTGGATGCGGGCCACGGCGCGCTCGGCTTCGTTTTCTTCGCTTTCGGCATCGATCACACGCACCGGCTCGCCTTCGCCCAGCTCGCTGAAAAGGGTCTTGGGGAACAGCTTGGGATTGGGGCCGATGACGTTGTTGGCGGCGCGCAGGATGGCGCTGGTGGAGCGGTAGTTCTGCTCCAGCTTGATCACCTTGAGCTGCGGGAAATCGATCGGCAGCTTGCGCAGGTTGTCCAGCGTGGCGCCGCGCCAGCCGTAGATGGATTGGTCGTCGTCGCCCACGGCGGTGAAGTGGGCACGCGAGCCCACCAGGTGCTTGAGCACTTCGTATTGCGTGGCGTTGGTGTCCTGGTATTCATCGACCAGCACGTGGCCCAGCATGTTCTGCCATTTGGTGCGCACCTCTTCATAGTCGCGCAGCAGGCGCAGCGGCAGGCTGATGAGGTCGTCGAAGTCGACACTCTGGTAGGCCTTCAAGCGCTCTTCGTAATGCCCCATGATGGTGGCGGTGATGCGCTCGTTGTCGTCCACCGCCTGGGCCATGGCCTGCTCGGCGCTCAGCCCCATGTTCTTCCACTTGCTGATGGTCCACTGGTAGGTGCGTGCGGTGGCGATGTCTATGGTGCCGCCGGCTTCCTTGATGATGCCGGTCACGTCGTCGGCATCCAGAATGCTGAACTGGGGCTTCAAGCCCAGCACCGCGCCGTCTTCGCGCATCATGCGCACGCCCAGCGCATGGAAGGTACATACCGCCACGTCCTTGGCCGGGCGGCCTATCAGGTGTTTGGCACGCTCGCGCATTTCGGCGGCGGCCTTGTTGGTGAAGGTGATGGCGGCGATGCGGCGTGGCTCCAGGCCGGCCTGGATCAAACGGCCGATCTTGTGTGTGATCACCCGTGTCTTGCCCGAGCCGGCACCGGCGAGAACGAGGCAAGGGCCGTGCATGTAATTCACGGCTTCCTGCTGGGCAATATTCATTCCGGCGGACATGGCAACCTATCAATTTTCACAAAACGGTCGATCATACAGAGTCACCTTTTCGCCATTCGGTTTGGCCGAAGCCATGTGGCCAGATAGGCCTTCTGCGCTTACCAATTAAGCGCAGACTGCTATGGAATTGAATTGTTCAAGCGGCGGACATGGCCTGTTGTGCCATGGCGGCGCTGCGTTGCAGCTCGCGCGCCATGGCCACGGCCAGCGTCAGGCGGCGCAGCAGCCAGGGTGTGAGGTCTTCCGAGACCAGGTGGTCGGGCACCTGTTGATAGGGTTGCCCCGCGACCTGAGGCTGGTCTGCGGGCGGCGGCGCGACAGCCACGCTCTGGGATGCTGGCGTGGTGGGCCCGGCCGGTGTGTGCCCGGCCGGGCCGCCCTCGGGCAGGCTGCCGCCAAGCGCCTGTGTGATCTGTTGTTCAGCCAGCGCCAATGCAGGCATGGCCAGCGCCATGTTGAGCTGGCTGCGGCGCAGCGTCAGCAGCGACTTCACGGCCGTGAGCTGGGCCAGCAATTGGTAGCTGCGGGCCTGAAGGGATTCCAGCGGCACCAGTGGCGGGCGCACTTGGCGCGGCTCGGCCAGGCTGCGTTGTGTGGCCAGGGTCAGGGCCGAGAGGCTGTCGTAGGCCTCTTTGCGCGCCAGTCGCCAGGCCAGGTCGGTGGTGTGCAGCACCTTTTGTGGCGTGCCATCGGGTTCGGCCAGTTTCAGCGAGCCTTTGGCATGTTGCAGTTGCGCGCGCACGCTGCGCTGCACCAGCCCGGGCAACTGGCCGCGCTCCCAGGTGGGCAATACATAACTGAACAACCAGGCCAGCAGCGCGCCCAGCAAGGTGTCGCCTAGGCGCTCTGCAATGGCAAAAGTCGGGGCTGCGCCGACCAACAGCAAATGGGCCTGCAACAGCCCGGCCAGGGTGCCGAAGATGGAAGTGAACAGGTAACGCCGCAGCGCAAAGGCGTGCGCCAACCCCATGCCCAGGGCCACCACCACAAACAGCAGCGCTGCCTCCGGGTGCAGCGACAGCAATCCCATCACCAGCATGCAGCCTATGAGGGTGCCCAGCACGCGGTCGTTGCGCCGCTGCATGGTCTGCGCCAGGTTGCCGCGCATCACCACCAGGATGGTGGTCAAGATCCAGTACTTGTGTGCCGCCCAGGGCAGGTGCAACGACACCCAGTACCCCACGCCCACGGCCAGGGTCGCGCGCAGCGCATAACGCAGCACCGGGGCCTGCCAGGCCAGTTGCTTGAGCAGCGGGGCCAGCGCCCAGCGTGTGGGGCTCACGAACAACTGCCACTGGGTGCGCACGGCGGCGAGTTCCGCCTGTTCGTCGCCACGCGCCAGCGCGGCCATACGCACGGCTTCGTCGTTGATGTGGCCCACGCGGTCGGCGATGTTGTGCAGCAGCGCGGCGTCGTCCGGCTCGCCCAGGTGCACAGGTGGTGGCACCAGCGGCGGGCGCCGGTCTGGCCGCGCGGGCAAGGCGCCCACCAGCAGTGCGCGCTGGTTGGCAATCGGCGCAATCGCCTGGGGTGGGCGGCCCAGCAGCAGGGACATGCTCAGCCGCTCCAACTGGGTGGCGGTGGTGTTGAGCACTTGTTGCAGGGTTGGCAAAGCCTGGGTATCGCCGGCCTGAAGTTGCAGGGTGTCGAGGTCGAGGTCGCAGGCCAGCAAGTGGTCGCGCGCCTCCAGCACACTCAGCAGCAAACCGGCCAGGCAGGTGCGCCGTGCATTCGTTGGCGATTCGAGCACCACGTCGCGTGTGTCTTGCAGCCGGTCGGCCAGCGCGGCTTGTTGCTCCAGCATGGTGGCCAGCAAGGCCTGGGCATCGGCTTCGGGGGCGAAGCGCTCCGATTGTGTGCGCAGCAGCTGCGCCAGCAGGTGCATACATTCGGCCAGCATCTGGGTGCGGTAGCGCGCGTTCAGCAGGTGGGTGGTCAACACGGCCCACAGCAGATACAGCAGGGCGCCCAGACAGAACCAGGCCACGTGCACCAACACCGCTGCAAATGTCGGCGGTGGTGGTGCTGCCATGGAGAACAGCATGGAAAATAGCAGCGAGAACGTGATGGGGCCGCCGCGTTTGCCCCAGGCCATCATCATCACGGCGCCAAACGTGCCGGCCACCAGCAGCAAGCCGAGCAGGGCGTCGTCCGTGCGCAGCAGCTGCGTGAGCATGAACAGCGGTACGCCCAGCAGCGGCGCAGGCAGCATCTGCATGATTTTGCGGCGCCGCGGCGCGGCTACGTCGGGCAGGCTGGTGATCATCACGCCCACGGCGGCACTGGCGGCGCCGGCCACACCGGCGACGGCAAACACCAGCAACATGATCAACACCAGGCCGACGGTGACCGACAGGCCGTTGGTGACGTAGTGGCTCAAGGCCACGCGCAGCCACTGGTCGCCGGTGGCGAGCAGGCGCTGGCTCCAGGCGCGCCGTGTTGCCGGACCGGGTGGCGCTGCAGGGGTGGGCAAAGCACTCATTGCAGGCAATTTAGCAGACTGGCGCGTGGCGGCGGTGCACGGCTCGACTGCCCCAACAAAAACGCCCAACGCTCCAGTCAAGAGTGTTGGGCGTTGGGCGCGCTGGCCAGTGGCGCGGCTCAGCGGGACGGCAAGGCCAGCCGGTGATGTGTGGACGGCGGCGCCAGCGACGCCACCCTGGCCGTTGTTGCAGACTCGTCACCCAGCTGGAACACACGGATCACCTCCGCCAGTTTCACCGCCTGCTCTTGCAGGCTGGACGCGGCAGCGGCGCTTTGCTCCACCAGCGCAGCGTTTTGCTGGGTCATCTGGTCGAGTTGGCTGACCGAGGTGTTGACGTTGCCAATGCCATCGGACTGCTCGCTGGCGGCCATGGTGATGTCGCCAATCATGTTGTTGACGTTGTGTACCGCGCTGACGATGTCCTGCATGGTGCTGCCGGTGCGCTGCACCAGCTCCGAACCGGCCGTGACCTGGCCCACCGAGGTGTCGATCAAGGCCTTGATCTCCTTGGCGGCCTGGGCCGAGCGTTGCGCCAGGCTGCGCACTTCGGAGGCGACCACGGCAAAACCGCGGCCTTGTTCGCCAGCGCGCGCGGCTTCGACCGCGGCGTTCAGCGCCAGGATATTGGTCTGGAAGGCAATGCTGTCGATCACGCCGGTGATGTCGGCGATTTGGCGCGAGCTTTGGTTGATGGCGTTCATGGTGGAGACCACCTGACCTATCATGCTGCCGCCGCGTCCGGCCACCTCGCTGGCCGAGCCCGCGAGGTGGTTGGCCTGCTGCGCCGATTCGGCGGATTGTTTGACGGTTGCGGTCAGCAGTTCCAGGCTTTGCGCGGTGTCTTGCAGGTTGTTGGCGGTTTGTTCGGTGCGCTGGCTCAGGTCGTGGTTGCCGGTGGCAATTTCGCGGCTGGCGGTGGCGATGCTGTGGGTACTGCTGCGCACCTGCGTCACCAGCCGATGCAGGCCCGATTGCATGCGTTCTATGCTGCGCAACAGCTGGCCGATCTCGTCGCCACGGCGGGTGTCGAGTTTGGAGCTGAGGTCGCCTTCGGCAATACGTTCGGCCACCTCAATGGCCTCGGCCAGCGGCCGGGTGACCGAGCGCGGCAGCACGATGGCGCAGACCAGGCTGACCAGAATGGCTAGCAGGCCAATGGTCCACAGCAGCACGGTGGCCGAAGCTTGCTGCGCTTGCGCACTTTGGAACTGGGTTTCGTTGCGCGTGGTCTTCAGCGTCACCAGCGCTTGCACGTGGCTGCGCCATTCGCGCAGGCTGGGGCGGATGGTGCTGGTGATCATGTTGGCGGCTTCTGGTGTGGCGCCATCAAGGCCTAGGTCGGCGGCTTCCATGATGGCGGGCTGTATCTTGGTGCGCACGGCCTTCATGGCGGCGAAGATGCGGTCTTCATCTGCCGTGCGGCCTTCGGCGCTGGAGAGCGCACGCTCCACCTCGTCGTAGTGCGCGAAGCTGCTTTTCAGGCTGGCCATTTCTTCGTCCAGATCTTTGTTGATCTGCAGCAGGGCCATGTCGCGGATCGACTGGCCAATGCTGTTCACGTCTTGCATCAAGGTTTGCGCTTGCAGCATCTGGCGGTTGTTCACCTCCACCACTTCTTGAAGGGTGGATTGCATGGCGCGCAGTTGCCAGGCGGCGACCAGCACAACGGCCAGCAGTAGCAGACAGACGAGGCCGAAGCCGCCGCCGAGCTTGCGGCCCAGGGTCAGGGAGGTAGTTGTTTTCATCGTGTGCTCACGCAAGATCGGGGCCCGTTCAAGCAAAGCTTAATCGCGAGTGAGAGCCGGAAAGTGACCGGCTTGGTCGGCTTGACCCACCGGGCCAAGCTTGAAGAACTTGATGACTTCAGCCAGGCGTGCAGCCTGGTCTTGCAGGCTGGCCGCAGCGGCGGCGCTTTCTTCCACCAGTGCGGCGTTCTGCTGCGTCATCTGGTCGAGTGTGTTGACGGCGTGGTTGACGTTGCCAATGCCGTCAGACTGTTCGCTGGCGGCCATGGTGATGTCGCCAATCATGCTGTTGACGTTTTGCACCGCGCTGACGATGTCCTGCATGGTGCTGCCGGTGCGCTGCACCAGCTCCGAGCCGGCCGTGACCTGGCCCACCGAGGTGTCGATCAAGGCCTTGATCTCCTTGGCGGCCTGGGCCGAACGCTGCGCCAGGCTGCGCACTTCGGAGGCGACCACGGCAAAACCGCGACCCTGCTCGCCAGCGCGCGCGGCTTCGACCGCGGCGTTCAGGGCCAGGATATTGGTCTGGAAGGCAATGCCGTCGATCACGCTGGTGATGTCGGCGATCTGGCGCGAACTCTGGTTGATGCCATTCATGGTGTTGACCACGTCGCTGATCATGCTGCCGCCGCGTGCCGCCACCTCGCTGGCCGAGCCTGCGAGACGGTTGGCCTGCTGGGCCGATTCGGCCGACTGCTTTACCGTAGCGGTGAGTTCTTCCATGCTTTGTGCGGTGGTCTGCAGGTTGCTGGCGGTTTGTTCGGTGCGCAGGCTCAGGTCATGGTTGCCGGTGGCGATTTCCTGGCTGGCGGTGGAGACGCTGTCTACCGCCAGGCGCACCTGCTGCAGCATTTGCAGGTAACGCTGGCGCATGCCTTCGACTTCGTTGACCAAGGTGCCCAACTCGTCGCGCTGGGTGGTTTTAAAGGCCTGGGTCAGGTCGCCGTGGGCCACGGTGGTCAGCGCGCGGGTGAGGGCCTGCAGCGGCGTGCTTACCCGTTGGCGCAACACCAGGAACAGGCCCAGGCCCAGCACCACAATCGCGGCGATCAGCACGGCCCAAACCACACGCATGGTGCTGGCGTGTTCGGCCATGGCTTCGCCATCGGACACCTCGGCCACAACCAGCCAACCCGTGGCCTTGCTCTTGCGCACCACGGCCCAGGCGTCGTTCATGTTGCCACCCAGCATGTCGGCGGCTGGCGCGATGGGGTTGGCGGGCGCTGCGGCCAGAGCGGTGAGCAGCGCGCTGGAATCGGGCACCACTTCGCTGAACTTTTTGCCTGCAGCGCTGGGGTGGATCACAAACACCGCATCGGCAGGGTTGCTGCGTGGGTCTACCACGGTCACGCCGCCACGGGCAAACAGCTTGGTCTCCAGCACCTGGGCCTTGAGCGAATCTTCAAACAGTGAAATGTCGCTGCCGACAAACAGGATGGCGATGACTTTTCCCGCCGCGTTTTTCACCGGCTCGTAATGCGTCATATAGGGTTTGCCAAACAGCACCGCGCGGCCGGTAAAGGCCTGGCCGTTGAGCGCGAGCGGGTAGGCCGGGTGGGCGCGGTCCAGCAGGGTGCCCATGGCGCGTTCGCCGTCTTGTTTCTTCAGCGAGGTGGTGATGCGCATGAAGTCGTCACCCTTGCGCGCAAACACAGTGGCCACACCACCGGTGTCGCGGGTGAACTTGTCGACGATGGTGTAGTCCGAATTCAGCACCACACCGGCGTTGCGCAGTTCGCCGGTGGCCTCGTCCAGGTTCAGCGTGGCGTCGAAGGCGCTGCGAAAAGCACTGTCGGCGCGTTTCACCAGGGCGCGGTTGGTGGCGTCGGTGTTGTCCACCGAGCGCGCCAGGGCGTCGACCTTGTCGGCCACGGTGGCGGCAATTTCCTCGCGCGAGTTGCGCTCCGTGATGTGGCCTATGACCAAGCCCACAATCACAAACACCACGGCAATCAGGCCGGCCGAGATGAGCGCAACCTGGCGTGCGACGGAACGATTGGCTGAAAATGATTGGGTCATAAGTGGAGATCGGTGGAGTTGGAACCACGCGTAGCGGCCAGCAATCGAGGTGATGCAGGGCTTGGGTGGGGCGGTAGACGCAGTGGGGAGCGGCGTGGTGGGGCTAAATTGTAAAGATTTGATTCAAATCAAAGCAAAAAATCAGTATTTGTACTAAGAGTTGCTGCATCAAATGGCGTGTAAAGGAGGCCAAAACGTGCAGTTTTGCCACTTGGGGATTCGCCCTGACATCAGTCCTTTCGCAAAATCAATAGCGCTCCCCGTGGTTTGCACGTGCGCTGTAGGCACTTTTCGTACATGTTTTTGCATACACACTAGGCTGTGTCAACCATGCGACAAAGGTGTGTCGCCAAAACCCCGTCATCGGCGCCAAACCCCCGCATTTCCAGGGGCTTTTGTGCGGTTTTTAGGCGCCTGGCGCAGCCACCGCCTGGCGCAGCGCCGCGCGCGCCAGCAGCCGCGTCGAGTCCAGTGTGGGCAAGGGTGAATTGGCGTCGCTCATCAACAACGGGATTTCTGTGCAACCCAGCACCACCCCTTCGCAGCCCAGCGTTTGCATGCGCCGTATCACGGCTTGGAACGTGGCTTCGCCGTGCTGCGATGGCCGGCCGGGCACCAGTTCTTCCATGATGATGTGCTGGATGGCGTCACGTTCCTCGGGGGTCGGGCGCTCAAAACCCAGCCCGCGGGCGCTCAGCTTCTCCGGGTAGACATCGCTGTCGACCAGCCAGCGGGTGCCGGTCAGGCCGACCTTGTGCCAGCCCCGCTGCACGGCCTCTTGTGCCACGACCTCGGCAATGTGCAGCCATGGCAGGGGGGACTCGGGCTGCACCAGCGCGAGTGCCTGGTGGATGGTGTTGTCCGGGCAGATCAGAAAATCGGCGCCCTGGCGCGCCAGCTTGTGCGCTGACGACAGCATCAGCGCCGCCACACCTGCCATGTCGCCGGCCTCCAGGCACGCCACATAGTCGGCCAGCGAATGTGTGTGCATGGACACCTCGGGGTGTGCATGGGGCCCGAGCCACTGCGCGCCCTCGCTGCAGATGGTGCGGTAGCAAAGGGCCGCGCCTTCGGCCGAGCAGCCGACGATGCCGATGTGCAGGGGTTTGGCGAGTGAGTTGTTCAAAGGGGCGCCTCGTGCAATGGAGGCGTCAATTTAGCCGATCTGCCGACCCTATCCAACACCTCTGTCTACAGCGGTTTCAGCTCCGTCAGCAGGGTCGGAATCAATTCCGACACCGTGGGGTGCACCGGAACGGCTTGTTGCAGCACGGTGTAAGGCAGCTTGGTGTGCATGTGGTCCAGGATGCCGTGTATGGCCTCGTCGCCCTCCACGCCCAAGAATGCGGCACCCAGAATGGCCAGGGTGTTGGCGTCCACCACCACCTGCATAAAGCCCTGGGTTTCGCCGCGTTCCACGGCGCGGCCTATGCGTGTCATGGGGCGGCGGCCGACCAGGATTTTGTGGCCGGCCTTGGTGGCCTGGGCCACGGTCATGCCGGCGCGACCCAGGGGCGGGTCTATGAACAAGGCGTAGCCGTCCACCCGGTTGCTGAGTTTGCGCTGGGCGCCTTCGAGCAGGTTGTCGGCCACGATCTCGTAGTCGTTGTAGGCGGTGTGGGTGAAGGCACCACGCCCATTGCAGTCGCCCAGCGCCCAGATGCCGGGCACATTGGTGCGAAGCTGCTCGTCCACCGTGATGTAGCCGCGTGTATCGAGCGCCACACCGGCGCGGTCGAGTTGCAGATCATCGGTGTTGGGGCGGCGGCCCATCGCCAGCAGCAGATGAGAGCCTACAACCTCGGGTGCACCCTGGGTGCAGTCCACGCCCACGGCGATGTGCGTACCGTCTTTGCGGAACTTGATGCATTCAGCGCCCAGGCGGAACTGTATGCCCTCGGCGGCCAGGATGTCGCGCACGGCGTCCGACACCTCGGTGTCTTCACGCGCAATCAGGCGCGGCCCTTTCTCTATGACCGTGACCTCGCTGCCGAAGCGGCGGTAGATTTGTGCAAACTCCAGGCCGATGTAGCTGCCGCCAACAATCACCAGATGCTGCGGCAAGCTGTCCAGCGCCAGCATGGAGGTGTTGTCGAGATAGGGCACCTCGCGCACGCCCGGCAGATCGGGCACATTTGCGCGCCCACCGACATTGATGAAGATTTGTTTGGCCTGCAGCACGACCTCGGCGCCAGCGCTGGCCACACACACACTGTGGGCCGACTCAAAACGTGCGTGGCCCTGGAATACGCTGCAGCCGTCCATGCCCTTGAGCCAGCCCTCCACGCCGTTGCGCGCGTTGTGTATCACCGCGTCTCTGCGTGCCGCCACCACGGCCATGTCCATGGCCACACTGCCACCACCGCATTGCAGCAGCACGCCATAGTCGGCCGCATGGCGCGCCACATGCGCGGCACGTGCGCAGGCCACCAGGGTTTTGGTCGGCATACAACCGGTGTTGACGCAGGTGCCGCCAAACAGTTTGCGCTCGATCAGCGCCACACGTTGGCCGGCGGCCGTCAGCCGCCCGGCCAGCGAAGGCCCGGCCTGGCCGGCACCGATGATGATGGCGTCAAAGACTTGCGGCGCGCTCATAGCTGGCCCGAGACAATGAAGTACGCCCCGACCACCGCCACCACGTCTTCAATCAACGCGGCGGGCAGGTCTTTGCCAAACGATCTGGCCAAGGCACCGCGCGCTGCCGCACCGCCCAGCGTGCCTATCACCGCCCCGACCACACCCACCACCAGCCCTCCCACCAGGCTGCCGCCGGCAGCGCCAATACAAGCGCCACACAGGGCGCCGCTGATGATGCGTGCGCCAAACTGTTGCGGTACTTTGCGGCTGGGGGTTTGCGGCAACTGGTCGGTGACAAATTCAACCAGGGCCAGCAGCGTGAAGATGTAGGGTGTGTAGGCCCAGCCCATGAACGCCAACGGTGTGTTCGTCAACGGTAGCCAGCCCAGGTGGGCGGCCCAACTGACCGCAGCAGGGGCGGTCATCGCGCGTAGGCCGGCAATCACGCCGATCAGCAAGGCCAGAACATAAAGTGTCATGAGGCTGCTCCTGTGGTGCTGGCGCAGTTTACGGGGGCGCTGCCAGAAGTGCCAGTGATTTGGCTACCTCAAAAGGGATAGGCAGCATCCGCGGCCGAGGTGTGCGGAGTACAGTGGCGCGTATGTGGAACACACTTTCTCCTCTGCTTGCGCTGCTGTTGTGGATGTTGCTGCCGGCTCACGCGTGGGCGCAACAACCGCCCCTGGTGGGACCCGCCACGCAGCTCTGGGACGCGGCTGAGGGTTTTGAGTTTGCGGGCAGCGACAAGAAGGTGCGCAAGATTCGCCAGTCCGTCAGTGGTGTGGCTTGTGCGCCCAGCGGCGCGGGACAGCCGGTGTGCCTGTTCGCTCTGGATGAAGGCAGCGCGGCCAGCTTTGCGCAGCTTGACCCGACGGGGCAAAAGCTGTTGCCGCTGGGCCAGGCTGTGCCATTGCTTGGCGCCGCGACGGGTGAACTCGACGCCGAAGGGGCTGCCACCGATGGCCACTTCTTCTATGTCACCGGATCACACTCGAACAAACGCTCCGACTGCGCCGCCAACCCCGACAGCCGGCACGTGATTCGCCTGCGCCGCGACCCCAGCACCGGCCAGGCGCTGCGCAGCGCCAGTGGTGCTTTCGTCAACTACGCCGACACCGGGCGCCTGTGGGACGTGATGGCGCAGTTGCCCGCACTGCGCCCGTTGTTGGGCCACTGCCTAGGAGAAGACGGCGCCAAAGCTTTTGGCCTGAACATCGAAGGCTTGGCGGTGCGTGGCGGGCGCCTTTATTTTGGCTTGCGCGGGCCGGTGCAAAGTGGCGCGGCCTGGGTATTGGCGGTTGACGCCGAAGCCTTGTTTTCGGCATCGGTTGACGTAAAGCCCACGCTTTACCGGCTGGCCCTGGGCGCACACCGTGGCATCCGCGACATGCTGGCGGTGGACAACGGCCTGCTGATTCTGGCGGGGCCGGATGACACCGACACCCGCCCCGCCCCCGATTGGACGGTGGTGTGGTGGGATGCGCAGCCGCCCGGCGCGGGCGCCACCGAGGCCGCTTTTGGCGCAGCCAAATCCAAGGTCGTGGCCTTGCCTGTGGTGAGCACACCCCGCACCCTGGCCACGCTGGACCTGCGCCAAGTGAAGAAACGTGCCTGCGACAAAGAGGTCAAGCCCGAAGCCATCACGCTGCTGCAGAGCGACGCCACACATTACCGTCTGCTGGTGTTGTCCGATGGTTTGTGCGACGGCGGGGCGCAGGTGTTCGAGGTACCGCGCGAGCCGCCCCGGCGCTGAGCTTGCCAGCCGCTAAATACCTACAAGCCGCGTTCCACCATATCCAGCAAGCGCTGCCCCAGCGCCGCCAGCATCTGCGGCGGCAGCTCACGCAGCGGACCGTCCAGCGCCAGCAGGGCCATGCCGTGCACGGTAGACCAGGCGAGAAACTCGGCGCCGCGGCGGCGTTCTGCAGGTAATGCGCCGCTGGCGACCAACTCGTCGAGCGCGGCCACCAGATGGCGAAACGGGTCGAGTCCGCTGTGGCCGGCTTTGGCCGGGTCTGGCGGGCGCTGGATGTCCACCGTGAACTTGCCGCCAAAAGCCGTGCGGAACAGCCCGGTCTGGGTTTGCGCAAAACGCATGTAGCCGGCACCCACCGCACGCAACTTGGCGCGCGCCTGTTCCACCGCAGAGCCGGTGCGCGGCACCTGTGCCATCTCTTGCTCCATGGAGATTGCGGCCTCGGCAACGGCTGCAGCGCGCACGGCATCGAGCAAGGCATCGCGGCTGGCGAAGTGGCGATAGGCGGCGTTGGGCGCCACACCCGCACGGCGCGTGGCTTCGCGCAGCACCACGGCATCCGGGCCGCCCTCGCGCGCCAGTGCGATGCCGGCGTCTAGCAAGGTGCGATGCAAATCCCCGTGGCGGTAGGTGGAACGCGGTTTGGCGACGTGGCCGCGGGTGGTCGGCGGGCTTTGTTTCAAAGACATGCAATTTATATGTGGACGCTGTCCATTATGTCTGCTACTGTTTGTGGACGGTGTTCACAATTGTTTGTCTTGCCCGTATCGATCCCGCCCAACACCGCAACCCCCTTGATGCAGGAGACCCCGATGAAAGTCCAGACCTATTTGTTTTTTGACGGCCGTTGTGAAGAAGCCCTGAACTTCTACAAGACGGTGCTTGGCGCAGAGATTCAGATGATGATGCGCTTCAAGGACAACCCCGAGCCCGGTGCTGGCGGTGAGGGCTGCGGCCCCGGCGTGGTGGACGGCGAAAAAATCATGCACGCCAACTTTCAGGTTGGCGAAACACAGGTCATGGCCTCCGACGGCAACGCGGCAGGCAAGCCGGTTTTCCAGGGCTTTAGCTTGTCGCTGAATCCGGCCAATGAAGCCGAGGCCGAGCGCCTGTTCAAAGCCCTGGGCGAGGGCGGCCAGGTGCAGATGCCCTTGAGCAAAACATTCTTCGCCAAGTCGTTCGGCATGTTGGCCGACAAGTTTGGCGTGGGCTGGATGGTCATCGTCGAATAAACCGAAGACGAGGTCACCATGCTCTACCAAGGCAGTTGCCACTGCGGCAAATTGGCATTCGAGGTGGAAGGCAGGCTGGAGGGCGCCATGTCCTGCAACTGCTCCATCTGCCAGCGCAAGGGGGCGTTGATGTGGTTTGTGCCGCGCGGCCAACTGCGCTGGCGCGCGCCGCCAGACGCCGAAGCGTTGGGCACCTACATGTTCAACAAACATGTGATCCAGCACCACTTCTGCACCGTCTGCGGCATCCACCCGTTTGGCGAAGGCAAGGGGCCTGACGGCCAGGCCATGGCGGCGGTCAACATCCGTTGCCTGGACGGCGTGGACCTGGCGGCCGTGCCGGTGCAGCACTACGACGGGCGCGCCATCTGAGCGCGTCAATATGTACCGACTAGGGGCTTGAGGGCATGGCTGAAGCGACCTGCAGGCTTTGCCTCGGGCTTGTATGCTGCAAGGCGAAAGGTAGGCCCCATGTCTTCTATACCCGCACCCGCAAGTCCCCACACCACCAGCCCCATTCTGCAAGCCAAGGCTCTTGGTTTTCCCTGGGCCACGCTGGACCCGTTTCTGTTCTGCGCCTACCACGATGACGCCTACCCCGTGGCCAATACCAGCATGGGCCCGGCGACACCACTGACCGGGCGCGACATCGGCCAGGATTTCAGCCGCAAAGACGGCTGGAGCATGTACCACGGTGACCAGGTGCCGGGTTTTCCGGGCCACCCGCACCGCGGGTTTGAAACCGTGACCATTGTGCGCAAGGGCCTGATCGACCACGCCGACTCGCTGGGTGCTGCAGCGCGTTTTGGCCAGGGTGATGTGCAGTGGCTCACCGCCGGTGCCGGCGTGGTGCATTCGGAGATGTTTCCCTTGCTGGACCAGGCCGCGCCGAATCCGCTGGAGCTGTTCCAGATCTGGCTCAACCTGCCCGCGCGCAACAAGATGGTGCCGCCGCATTTCTCCATGTTCTGGGGGCCGCAGATCACACGTGTGACCGACCTGGATGCCGCAGGCCGCGCCACCGAGGTGGTGGTGATCACCGGCCAGGTGGACACCAGCCATGCATCGCCCGCCTTGGCTGCTGCGACCACGCTGCCGCCGCCACCCGACTCATGGGCCGCGCAGCCTGGTGCCGACGTGGCCATCCTGACGCTGCGCATGGCGCCCGGTGCACGCTGGACCCTGCCGCCGGCCCTGGGCCAGGACAGCCGGCGCATGTTGTATTTCTTCAAGGGCCAGTCGGTCGCCGTGGCGGGCCAAACCGTGGCGCAGCATGCGGCGTTGGAGCTGGCAGCCAGCGTGCCGGTGGAGCTGGTGAATGGCGATACTGAAGCAGAATTTCTGCTGCTGCAAGGCCGCCCGATCAACGAGCCCGTGGCGCAATACGGCCCGTTTGTGATGAACACCGAGGCCGAAATCCGCCAGGCGCTGCAGGACTACCGCGCCACCGAGTTTGGCGGTTGGCCTTGGCCGGACCAGGCGCCGGTGCACGGCCGCGACCCCGCACGTTTTGCGCGCCACCCCGATGGCCGCACAGAAACCGCAGAATGACCACGGTGGCTGAACTCGGTGAAAATGGCGCCCATTTCGGCCAGTCTCCAGGCCGCGACTTTTGAGCGAGAAACCATGAAAATCACCAAAGACACCGTTGTCACCCTGCGCTACAAGGTGACCAACCCGCAAGGCAAGCTGCTGGAGCAGAGCCAGGCGCCCATGGTCTACCTGCACGGCGGCTACGACAACACCTTCCCCAAAATCGAAGCCGCATTGGACGGCCAGGAAACCGGCTTTCAGACCACCATCACCCTGGCCCCGGCGGACGCCTTTGGCGAGCGAGACGAAGCCTTGGCCACGAGTATTCCGCGTAGCCAGTTCCCGGCTGGCGTAAAGGTCGGCGGCACGCTGCGTGGCCGTGCCGAAGATGGCCGCGAACAAGTGTTCCGTGTGTTGAAGATCAAGGGCCCGGTCGTGCTGCTGGATGGCAACCACCCGATGGCGGGCGAGACGCTGGTGTTTTCGCTGGCCGTGACCGATGTGCGGCTGGCTTCGGGCGAAGAAATTGCGCACCGCCATGTACACGGCGAACACGGCCACCACCACTAACAGGCTGCTGCAAAACTACTGCGGAGGTCATCTGCAGCGTTGCCCGGTGCTCGGAATCCTCACGTACTAGAAGTACGCTCCGGTTCCTGTGCGCCGTGCGCCTTGCAGCTGACCTTCCTCGCTACGTTTTTCAACAACCTGTTAGGACGAATTACGTCTAAAAAGATAGCGGCCCGCGCTTGTCCATCAAGCGCCAGGGCCGCTTTTCTTTTGAGGCTCTTAAAAACCCTGGCTGAAACGGTAGCCGTTGAAACGCAGCACGGCGCTCTTAGGGCCAATCGATTCCAGCACCAGGCCGCCGGTGATCTCATCCTTTTCGTGGAACACCTGGCCGTTGACGATCAGCATGCGGTAGGCCGCTTGCTCCGAGTAGCTGGCGCCGTTGATGCTGATCTTTGGTAGCTGCTGGCGCACGTCGGGTGGCAGCTCGGCCATGGCGTAGATGCGGCTGGGGGCTTGGTCAACGGGGGCTGGGGAGGGTTTGGCGGCCGGGACCGCCATAGGCGCAGGTGCGGGAGCAGCAGGGGTTGGCGCCGCAGTGGGCGCGGGCGGCGGTGGCACCGGCGCTGGCTTGGGACGAGGAGCGGGTGCTGGTGCTGGCGCCGCAGCCACAACCGGCGGTGC
The DNA here is from genome assembly GCF_049316285.1 of Variovorax sp. HJSM1_2. Taxonomy (NCBI): domain Bacteria; kingdom Pseudomonadati; phylum Pseudomonadota; class Betaproteobacteria; order Burkholderiales; family Comamonadaceae; genus Variovorax; species Variovorax sp. HJSM1_2. Next base: position 65,996 of record NZ_JBMOXA010000022.1, read on the forward strand.
CACTACGACGGGTGGTGCAGCGGCGACTGGCGGGGCGGCGGGCGCGGGGGCAACGCTGATAGGCGCAGGGTCGGCAGGGGCGCGACCGCGCCACCACAGCGTGGCAATCACCACCAAGGCGATCACCAACAAAGCGCTCAAGGCAGCGACCATGGGGCTTACGGCCCGCGCGCCCGGTGCTGCGGCGCGGCTGACCTGGGGCTGGCTGTGCAGCGTGGGCACGGCGCCACGGTCGCGCTCGGCCTCGGCGCGTTTCAGGGCTTCAAGAATGTAGGACATAGGGCTGCGGATACAACAATCAGGGTGAGGTCGACAGGCGTGGCTCGGCGACGCCGAGGGCGCGGTTGACTTGCAGGTAGGTGATGGGCCCGGCCTGGCCATCGGGCTCCAGGCCCTGGCCCAGCTGGAAGCGCGCCACCTGGGCCTTCAAGCTGTTGGGGCCCGACCTCGGGGCGGTGTTGCCGGGCAACTTTTCCAACTGCGCCTGCAGCCAATCGGCCTGCGCGCGTGTGCGTGTTTTGCCGCTGGCACTGGCCACTTCGCCTGGCATGCGCCACAGCGTGGCGAAGTCGCCACGCCACCACTGCGCCAGGGTGGCCAGCGGCAGCTTTTGGCTGCCACCGGCCGTGAGCAGGGTGGCGTTCTGGTTGTCCAGCGCCACCAGTTGCGCGTAGGCCGGGCGGCCTTCGGTATCAAACAGCGTGACGATGCCCGGGCGGTCCAACTGGCGGACCAGGGCCAGGCTGGTGCGGCTGCTGCGCACACATTGCAGGCCTTGAGTGTCCAGGGCGTTGCAGGCGTCACCGGCCTCGGCTTTGACGGGGCCCCAGGTGGCGGCCAATGCCCACCAGGCCTTGTCTTCATCGCGCTGCGCGGCAGCGAATAAAAGTGCCGGGGTGCCGTCGCCTGCCGCAGAAGCGGCCGCAAGGGTTTTCTGGGCGGGCTTGAGCTGCGCAGCCACGTTCGCCTCTTTAGGTGCGGACGATGCCGGGGCCGCGTTCCACCACATACCCAGGGCCACCAGTGCTGCGCCGGCCAGTACACCGGCGCCGGCGACCAACGCGGTGTTGCTGCGCGGGCTGTCCGTGGCGGGCGCGCTGGCCGTGCCAAAAACTTCGGTCGCGGCCTTGGCCACGATGTCGCGGTTCACCACGCGCTGGCCCGTGGCATAGGCGCCCAATAATGCGCGTCCGCACAGCAGGTTGATGCGCCGTGGCACGCCGTGGCTCAGGCGTTGGATTTGCTGCAGCGCCGGCTTGTCGAACGGCAGGGCGCCATGGTGCCCGGCCACCGACAGGCGGTGCTGCAGATACTGTTCACTCTCGGCCTGTGACAAGGCATCGAGATGAAAACGGGCGATCACGCGCTGCGCCAGTTGCTCCAGCTCGGGCCGGGCCAACATGTCGCGCAGCTCGGGCTGGCCGATCAGGATGATCTGCAGCAGCTTGCGTTCGTTGGTTTCCAGGTTGGTCAGCAGGCGCAGTTGCTCCAGCACATCGGCGCTGAGGTTTTGCGCCTCGTCGATGATCAACACGTTGCGCTCGCCCTTGGCATGGGCCTGCAGCAAGAAGGCGTTCAGCGGGTCTATCAGGTCCTTGACCGTCTCCGGCCCTGGGCCGCTGTGGCTGTGCGCGATGCCAAACTCGTCGCACACCACCTGCAGCAGCTCACCCACGGTGAGCTTGGGGTTGAAGATGTAGGCCACATTGCAGTGCTGGGGTATCTGCTCCAGGAAGCAGCGGCAGACCGTGGTTTTGCCGGTGCCGACCTCGCCGGTCAGCAGCACAAAGCCGCCGCCACCGTCCAGCCCATACAACAAATGCGCCAGCGCCTCGCGGTGGCGCTCGCTCATGAACAGGTAGCGCGGATCGGGCGCAATGGAGAAGGGGTCTTGGTTCAGACCAAAAAATGACGCATACATGGGCCCCGAGGATAGCGGGTCCATGTGGCATCAACAGGCTCTAAAGGTTTTACAAGCCAAACTCGGCGCGGATGACCGCGCTGTGCTCTCCCACCAAGGGCGCAGCCCGTGCGCTTTGGGCGCGCTGGCCATTGATGCGCACGGGTGTGCTGGTGGTGTGCACCGCTGTGCCGTCGCCGCGTTGCACGGTTTGCAGCATGTGCAGCCGCTGGAAGGCCGGGCTTTGCAGCAGGCGCGGCCAGTCCAGCACTTCGGCGCACCACACGTCGACCGGCCGCAGGCGCTCCAGCCAGTGGGCGGTGTTGTGTTGTGCCAAGGTGTTGGCGATGAGACGCTTGATGGCGTCGCGCTGGGTAAAGGCGTCCGCAGCGCTGTAATTGTTCAGGGCAGGCAGCGGCAGTGTGTGCGCCAGTTGGCTCAGCGGCATCATGGCCAGTGCCAGGTAGCCGTCGCGTGTCGGGTAGATGCCGTAGGGCGCGGCCAGGTAGGCATTGGCATTGCGGAACCCGGCGCGTGTGGGCACACGGCGGCCGTCGTTCAAATGGGTAGTCAGCACTTCGAACTGCAGGTCTATCAGTGCTTCGAGCAGGCTGGTCTGCACCTGCGCGCCTTCGCCGCTGATGCCCCGGCGTACCAAGGCGGCCAGAATGCCTTCGGTCAACACGTGGCCGGCCAGCATGTCGGCGATAGACAGGCCCAGCGGCACCGGGCCTTCACCTTCGTGGCCGTTGAGCCAGGTCACGCCGGAAAGTGATTGCGCCAGTAAGTCCTGGCCCGGCAGATCAACCCAGGGGCCGTCTTCGCCATAACCCGAGACCCCGGCGTAGACCAGGCGTGGATTGAGTGTTTTCACCGCTTCATAACCCAGGCCCAGCCGCTCGATCACGCCCGGGCGAAAGTTCTGGATCAACACATCGGCGCGGGTGATCAAGGCTTTGAGTGCGGCCAGGTCATCGGCATTCTTCAGGTCTATGGCCAGGCTTTCCTTGTTGCGGTTGATGGCGTGGAACAAGGTGGAGTCGCCGCCCACATCGGTGTCGGTGAGGTAGAGCGTGCGGCAGATGTCGCCGCCACCCGGACGCTCCACCTTGATGACACGTGCGCCCAGGTCGCCCAGGCGCAGCGCGGCCGATGGGCCGGACAAAAACTGCGCCAGGTCCAGCACCAGCAGGCCTTGCAAGGGGCCGTTGGTGGTGCTCATGTTGGCAAACTCTCCAGGAACATGGCGTTGAGCGCCTGCACGATGGCGCGTGCGGGCTCGGCCGATTGCAGGCCGGCATTCAAGCGCTCGGAGGCCGCGTGCTGGAACGGCATATAGCCGTCGTGCCGTGGGCGTACCCAGGCCGCTTCGAGTGTGGCGCGTGTGGCGCGGTAGAAGTCACCGGCGGCGGCGTTCACGCTGTTGTCTTCCCATGCGGCGGCGTGGCCGGGTTGGCCGCCCGCGGCGGCAAACGGGCCGCGTTGTGCTTCGGCGCCAGCCACCCAGACCGCAAAGTCGAACGCCGCCTCGGGGTTGCGCGTATGTGCCGACACCGCGATGCCTGTGCCACCCAGGGCCGAACCGACGGGGCCGCGGCCCTCAAAGTCAGGAATATCGGCAAAGCCCAGTGTTGCGGGGCGAAAACCAGGCCAGGCATAGTTCACGTAGCCGTAGATCAAGGGCACACAGGCGATGGGTGAATCGGTTTTGGCCATGTCTTCAAACACGGCGATCGGGTCTTGTGTCCAGCAACTGGCGGGCAGCATTTGGGCCAGTTCGCGCAGTTGTTCGCAAACCTCGCTGGCGATGGCCTCGTCGAACAGCGCCGGCCCGTGCACCTGCGCCGGCGCTCCGCGTTGCGCACAAAGCGTGTACAGGCACATCAGCGAATGCGGCGCGCGCAAAGGCAGGGCTACACGCCCTTGCCGGGCCAAGGCCATGACCTGCTGCCAATCGGCAGGCGCTTGTGGCAGGTGGTCGGGCCGCCAGGCTTGCACCTGGGTGGCGGCGTCTATGGGCAAGGCCCATTGTTTGCCTTCCCAGAAGTAGCTGGGGAACGACGCGCCGACTGTGCCTTTGCCTATGTCGGCCAGCCGCGCGGGGTCAAACGGCAGCAGGCAGGCCTCGCGTGTGACCTGGCCCACGTGTGGGTGGTCGATGACGATCAGGTCGTACTGGCGCGCCAGTTCATCGACCGGAAATGACTCGAAGTCCTGCAGCGAGCGCCGGTCCCAGCTGATCTGCACGTCGGTGCGTTGTTGCCAAAGTTGGGAACAGGCGTGCAGCGGGTCGTAGCCGCGTGGGTGGTCCCAGGTCATGCCTTTGAGGGTGATGGTGGTCATGTGTATATCGCCTTATTGAACTTTGACGTTGCCGTACAGCAGGTCGGGCAACCACAGCGAGATTTGCGGAAACACCGAGAGAATCACCAGCAGGCCCATCATCACGGCCAGGTAGGGCACGATTTCGCGCGAGTAGTCACCCATCTTCACCTTGAGTGTTTGTGATGAGATGTACATCAGCCCCCCTACGGGCGGCGTGATCCCCGCGATGGTGAGGTTGGTGATGAGCACGATGCCGAAGTGCACTTTGTCGATGTGTGCGCCGGCGATCAGCGGCAGCAGCATGGGTGTCAAGATGATCAGCGCCGCCGAGCCCTCGATCGCCGTGCCCAGCACGATCAGCACCAGGTTGATCAGCAGCAGCAGCATGATCGGGTCCTTGGTGGTGTTGGCCAGCCAGCCCGACATGGCCTGCGGCACCTGTTCCCACGACAGGTAGAAGCCGAAGGCCGAGGCCGCGCAGATCATCATCATCACGCTGGCCGAGTCGCGCACCGATTCGGCCAGCACCTCGGGCAATTGGCGCAGCTTCATCTCGCGGTAGCCGAAGATCGCCACCAGCAACACATACAGCACCACGATGGCACCCGATTCGGTGGTAGTGAAGATGCCGTAGCGCGTGCCCAGGATGATGACCACCGGAATCGACAAGGCCCACAAGCCGTCGATCAAGGCATGCAAAAGCTCCTTGCGGTTGGCACGTTGTGCGCGTTGTGGTTTGTAGTTGCGCTTGATGGCCAGCACGTGGGTAGTCAACATCAGCGCCACCGCCAGCAGCAGGCCGGGCACGATGCCGGCCGCGAACAAGCGGCCAATGGAAGCCTCGGCCAGGAAGCCGTAGATGATCAGCCCTATGGACGGCGGAATCAGCGCCGTGATGATGGCCGCAGAAGAGGTGATCACCGCCGCGAACGGTGCGCTATAGCCGCGTGCCACCATCTGGCTGCCTATGGTCTTGGCCAGCATGGCTGCGTCGGCATTGGCCGAAGCGGTCAGGCCGCCGAGCAGCGTGGCCAGCACGGTGCACATCTGCGCCAGCGCGCCGGTCATGTGGCCGACCAGCACTTCGGCCAGGTTGAGCAGGCGGCGCGTGATGCCCGAGGCGTTCATGATGCAGCCGGCCAGCACAAACAGCGGCAATGCCAGCAGCGACACCGATTCCGTGCCCTCGGCCATTTGCTGCGCGAAGTTGGCCAGTGGCATTTCGCCCAGGTTGAGCAAGAAAAAGCCGAGTGCGGCAATCGCCATGGCCCAGGTGATGGGCGTTTGCAGCGCGAGCAAAACCAGCATCAGAATCGCTGGTAACCAGAGATGGAACCCGCTCATCGTGAAACCTCCGTGCGGTGCACTGCGGTGCGAGCCCCCTTCGGGGCGGCCGTGCGGGGGCTCATGGCGCGATCTCCGAAGAGGGTTGCCATTGCCACCCTGTGCGCCACGGCTTGAGAAGAATGTGTTGAACCAGCATAAGAAATGAAGCAAAGGCCATGGGGCCGTAGACCACCGAGCGCGGAATGTCTATCACCACCACGTGGATGGAGTGGGCGATGACCGACTGCCAGACGAACATGGCGGTGAGGGTGATGAACAAGGCGGTCAGCAGCCACCAGTTGAAGATGAACATGAAGCGGCGCCCGGCGGGGGGGAACATGGCGACCAGTGCATCCACGTCGGCATGCATGCGCCAACGGATGCAGGCGGCCGCGCCGAAGAACACCAGCCAGCCAAAGGCGATCACGGCCACCTCGAAGGTCCATGCAGCCGGCTGCGGGAACAGGTAACGTGTGACCACGCCCCAGGTGATGGACAACACAATGATGGCCATGCAGGCCACGCCTATGGCCTCATCGGCGCGGCGCCAACTCAACAATGGGCCGGGGCTGGAGGCAGGGGATGCCACCACGCCCTCGGCGGGCGCGGAAGACTCAACCGAAGTAGTCATGCTGGTGCTGTGCTCAGTGCGCCATGGCGGCGCGGACCTTGTCGTACATGCCGGGCGTCAAGCCAGGCACCTTGCTGTAGGCCACCTTGGCTTTTTCGGCGAAGGCTTTGGTGTCAACGTCGGTGACGATTTGCACGCCGTTTTTCTTCAGCTCTTCGGCGTAGGCCGCATCCGATGCGAGGGTCAGCTTGGTCAACTCGTCACCGGCCTTTTTGCCTTCGTCGATCAGTACGGTCTGCAGGTCGGGTGGCAGGCTCTTGAAGAAGTCGGTGCTGGTCACCATGGCCACATACATGATCTGGTGGCTGGTGGTCGACAACACCTTGCGCACTTCATACAGCTTGGAGCCGACCAGCGAGCCGTAGTTGGCTTCTGCCGCATCGACCACGCCGGTCTGCAGCGCGTTGTAGGTTTCGCCCCAGGGCAGGGCGGTGGGGCGTGCGCCGAAGGCGGTAAAGGTTTCCAGCATGATGGGTGAGGGCGGCACACGCAGCGTCACGCCGGCAATGTCGGCCGGGGTGCGCACTGGTTTGCTGCCCAGCACGTGGCGCACACCGAACAAGCCGTTGGAGACGATCAGCTTCAGGCCTTGCTGCTCAAGGCGGCCCGACATTTCCTTGAAGACGTCTGAGGTAAACAGCTTGTTCGCCTCGTCAAAGCTCCCATACAGATACGGGCCGGCGAGTATGCCGACATCGGGCACGAACTGGCTCAGCTGGCCGTAGTCGGTGACGCTCAACACACGTGCACCACCCTTGATCATTTCGTTGACCTTCTTCTGCGGGCCCAGTTGGTCGCCGGTAAAGATGTTGAGCACGATGCGCCCGCCCGAGCGTTCCTTCACGCGGTCGGCAAAGCTGTGCATCACCTTCACCACGGGTTCGTTCGGGTTCACCTGCGAGGTGGAAAAACGCAGGTTGTAGGTCTGCGCCGTGGCCGGTGTGGCGGCGGCCAGGGCGAGCGCCAAACCGGCGCTGAGAGTGGACAAAAGCTTGAGGGCCGAGCGGCGCTTGGTCATGACATGTCTCCGTTTTTGAAAGCGCCTCTCAGCGCATTGGTGTAATTCCTATATGAACAATATGTTCATGTATGTAATGATTATTGGAGTTGAGCGCTTTGTCGATTAGGGTTTGCGCGAGATTTCTTCAATATTTATACCTATGCAAAAGACGGATTTATTAAAGACTGAGGCTATGCATGGTGAGCCACTGCCGCTGGACGGCCTGCTGGTGCTGGATTTCAGTCAGTTTCTGGCCGGGCCGTCGTGCGCCTTGCGCCTGGCCGATTTGGGGGCGGACGTCATCAAGGTCGAGCGCCCCGATGGTGGCGACCTGTGCCGCGGGCTGGTGCTGGCCGACCAGAAGTTTGAGGGCGACAGCGCGCTGTTTCACACCATCAACCGGCGCAAACGCAGCTTCGCCGCCGATCTCAAGGCGCCCGACGACCTGGCGCGTGTCAAGGCCTTGATCGCTCGGGCCGACGTGATGATCCACAACTTCCGCCCGGGGGTGATGGAGCGTATTGGCCTGGATGCGGCCAGTGTCTTGGCGCTGAACCCGCGCATCGTCTACGCGGCGGTGACGGGTTACGGCGAAGCCGGCCCGTGGCGCGACAAACCGGGGCAGGACTTGCTGGTGCAGTCGCTCTCGGGCCTAGCCTGGCTCACGGGTGACGCGGGCGCACATGGCGAAGGTGCACCGGTGCCGGCGGGGGTGTCGATGATAGACGTGATCACCGGCGCACACCTGGTGCAAGGCATTCTGGCGGCGCTGTTGCGCCGTGGCGTGACCGGGCGTGGTGGGCGCGTGGATGTGAGTCTGCTCGAGTCGGCGCTGGACCTGCAGTTCGAGCCCTTCACCGCCTTCTTGAACAGCGATGGCCAGCAGCCCACACGTACCGCCGCCAACCATGCCAGCGTGCACGGCGCAGCGCCCTATGGCATTTACCGCACGGCCGATGGTTTCATGGCCGTGGCCATGACGCCAATGGACAAGTTGGCTGCGTTGATCGATAGCCCTGGGTTGGCCGCATTGGCCGCAGACAGCAGCACCTGGTTCAGCCAACGTGATGCGCTCAAGCAGCAACTGCAGCGCGACCTGTTGGCGCAAAACACAGCCCACTGGTTGTCTATCCTCGAGCCCGCCGGCGTGTGGTGCGCCGATGTGCTGACCTGGCCGCAACTGCGCGCACACCCGGCGTTCGAGGCGCTGCAGATGACACAAACCATACGCAGCGCCAGTGGCGCCGAAATGCACACCACGCGTTGCCCTATCCGCCTGGACGGCCGGCGCCTCACCAGCGCACAAGGCGCACCCACCCTGGGCGCCGACACCGAAGCCGTCGCCCAACAGTTCCATCTGCCGACCAAGACCTCAGAGGTGAAGCTCTCATGAACCACGAACAATTCTTTGAAGACTATGTGCTCGGTGCCACACGCAGCACCACGGGCCGCACCATCACCGAAGCCGACATCGTGTTGCACGCGGGCCAGACCGGCGATTTCTTTCCGCACCACATGGACGCCGCCTGGTGCGCCACGCAGGACTTCGGCCAGCGCATCGCGCACGGCACCCTGGTGTTCAGCGTGGGCATTGGCCTGACGGCCACGGTGATCAACCCGCGCGCCATGTCTTATGGTTACGACCGGCTGCGTTTTGTGAAGCCGGTGTTTATTGGCGACTCTATCTATTCCAAGGTGGAGATCAGCGACAAACGCGACCACCCCAAACGCACAGGCCACGGCATCGTGGTGGAGACGGTGACGGTGACCAACCAACGCCAGGAGACGGTGCTGGTTTGCGAGCATCTGCACATCGTCGAACGGCGTGCTGTCCAGGGCTAAACTCCCGCCACCATGACCGAATCCACCGCCCCAAATCTGCCCAAGACGGATGCCGATACACGCCCCAAGTACGCCGTGCCCGCGGTGGAAAAAGCGCTAGACGTGCTGGAGCTGCTGTCCGAGCAGGCCGTGCCCATGACACAGGCGCAGTTGTGCCGCGCCCTGGGCCGCGAGCCGGGCGAGTTGTTCCGTATGTTGAGTGCGCTGGAGGCGCGTGGTTATCTGCGCCGCGAAGATACCGGTGGCTACGTGCTCAGCCTGAAGCTGTTTGAGCTGAGCCGTACCCACTCGCCGCATGATGAATTGCTGCGCGCCGCCGCCGCGCCCATGCGTGAACTGGTGGAGTACACGCGTGAGTCGTGCCACCTGAGCGTGCTGCACCGCGACCAGGTGCTGGTGTTGACACAGGTGGACAGCCCGACCTCGATCCGTTTGTCGGTGCAGCCCGGTTCGCTGCACTCTGCCGTGGAAACGCTTTCGGGCCACGTGCTGCTGGCGTATGCACCCGAGGTCGAGCGTGACGACCTGCTGGCGCGCCGCGCCGAATTTCTGCGCATGAGCGCCGTGGAGCGCACGGCCTTCCTTGACAAGCTGGCCAAGGTGCGCGCCGACGGCTGGGCCTATGCCGAGGGTGCGCGTTTTGTCGGCGGGCGCGACCTGGGTGTGCCCGTGGGCCATGTGCGTGCACGCACACGCGCCGTGCTCACCATCGCCTCGCTGCGTGGCACACACACACAGCACGAAGATCTGTTTGAGTTGCTGCCACGCCTGCGCCAGTGTGCCGAGGACATTGCGCGCATCGCGGGCATCAACTGACACCACTTGGAGTTTTAAGCCAAGAGGCTTGCTGCGCTGATCCAGCGCGCGCAGGCAGCTCCTTTTTCAGGAGTCCTCGGAATCTTCTTTCGCGCTCTTCTTCAGCGCCAAGGCCGCTTCATACAACTCGTTTTTGGGCTGGCCGCTGATCTCGGCCGCCAGCTTCACGGCGGTTTTTAATGGCAGCTCGGCCATCAGCAATTGCAGCACGCGCAGGTCCAGCGTGTCGGTTTGGGTCGGTGGCGTGGGGTGCACCACCACCACAAACTCGCCGCGTGTGCGTGAGGCTTGCGCGGCCAGCCAGTCTGGCAAGTCGGCGGCGGGCACGGTGGCGATTTCTTCAAACTGCTTGGTCAGCTCGCGCCCCAGGGTGATACGGCGCGTGCCCAGCGGCAGCAGCGCACGCGCCAGGGCCTCGATGCGGTGCGGCGCTTCCAGCAGCACCACGGCGCGTGGTTCGGCTTGCAGCAGCAGCACGGCGGCATCACGCTCGCCGGCCTTGGACGGCAGAAAACCGGTGAACACAAAGCCGCCCTCCTGCACGATGCCGGCCACGCTGAGCGCCGCCGTCATGCTGCTGGCGCCGGGCAGCGGCAGCACCTGCAGGCCGGCGGCTTGTGCCGCCGCCACCAGGCGCGCGCCGGGGTCGCTGATGGCGGGTGTGCCGGCGTCGCTCACGTAGGCAATACGTTGGCCCTGCTGCAGCCGCGCCACCACCATCTCGGCGGCTTCGCTCTCGTTGTGCTGGTGCACGGCCAGCAATTGGGCCGAAGCTTTGTCTATGCCGTAGGCACGCAGCATGCCCTGGGTGTGGCGCGTGTCTTCGCAGGCCACGGCGTCCACCAGGCTCAGCACGTGCAGCGCGCGCAGCGTCACATCGGCCAGGTTGCCTATGGGTGTGGCCACCACGTACAAGGCGCCTTGCGGATAATGCTGGCTCGCCGCGGCTTCATGGGCGGCCTGCAAGGCGGAGGTAAAAGATGCGTGCAAAACGGAACTCCGAAAATGGTTAAACCAGCCACCCGAAACGGCGCGCCATGAGCTTGTTCGGCCGAAAACCCGTCACCACCAAACAACTGGGCGACGCTGCGGAAGACCTGGCCTTGCAGTATCTGCAGGCACAGGGCTTGAAACTGCTGGAGCGCAATTATCGAACGCCCGGGCGTGGTGGCGGCGAAATCGATTTGATCATGCGTGCACGCGACGGCACGCTGGTGTTTGTCGAGGTGCGCAAACGCAGTGGCGCCAGCCATGGTGGGGCGGGCGCCAGTGTCGGCGGCACCAAGCAGCGGCGCATTGTGCTGGCCGCGCGCCACTACCTGATGCGTGTGGCCACGCCGCCGCCGTGCCGCTTTGACGTGCTGCTGGTGCACGGCAGCGGCATAGAGGATTGGCTACAGGCGGCTTTTGACGCGGAGTAGCGGAGAAATTACGCCGCGGCGAGGTGGTGTGGCGCTGTGCCGATGTCAATCCAAGGAAATATTGGTTTTGGCGGCCACAGCCCGCCAGCGTGCCACTTCCGCCTCGGTGTGCTGGCCCAGCGCCGCGCCGGTGTATTGCGCCACCGGCAGCATTTGAATCGCTTGGGTCGCCATCTTGTCGGTGAACGCTTTGTCGGTCATCACCTTCAGATAGGCCTGCAAAACCTTGTCGAGCACCGGCTTGGGTGTGCCCTTGGGGGCGTAGATGCCATACCAGGTCGAGGCCTCAAAGCCTGGCAGCACGGTTTCGTCCAACGTGGGCACGTCCTTCAGTTGCGGCAGCCGCACTTTGGAGGTGACCGCTAGCGCGCGCACTTTGGCCTCGGTGATTTGCGGCAGGGCGGTGTTGGTCTGGTCGAACATGCCGTCCACCTGGCCACCAATCACATCCACCAGTGCCGGGCCCGCGCCCTTGTAAGGCACCAGGGTGACCTTCAGCCCAGCCGAACTGGCCACCAGCGCGGCGATCAGGTGCGAGCTGGAACCCACGCCGGCGTTGCTGATGAACAGCTTGTCGGGGTTCTTTTTGCCGAACTCCACCAGGCCTTGGATGTCTTTGGCGGGGTGCTCCTTGCGCACCATCAGCACCAGCGGGGTGTCGGGGAAGCGAAATACCGGGTCGAAGTCTTTCACCGGGTCGTAGGGCAGCTTTTTGTAGAGCGCAGGTGCCGCACCCATGTAGCCCATGTGGCCCACCAGCATGGTGTAGCCATCGGCCGTGGCACGTGCCGCCTTGGCCGTGCCCACGGTGCCCCCGGCGCCGGGCGCGTTCTCGATGATGATGGGCTGGCCCAGTTCACGTGCCACGCGTTCGGCGATGCTGCGCGCCAGCGCATCGGTGGGGCCACCAGCGGCAAACGGCACGATCCACGTCACGGGTTTGCTGGGGTAGGCTTGGGCAAATACCAAGGACGTGCTGACCAAAGCGGCGGCGATGGCCAAGGACTTGGCGCAGTTTTTCAGATTCAACATGTCTCTCTCCGGGTGGAAGTATTGGAAGTTTTTGAGGGAAGTGAAATTCAGGTCGGCGATGTTTTCGAGAACGGGATGCCCTTCGTGTGAGGGTTCGCCGCGTTCGTATCGCCGCTGAGCAGGTTGCCGTCGTCCAGCGTGGCGTCGGCTGTCGCCATGTCGGGGTAGCGTTCGGGGTAGAGGTGGCGTTCGGCCACGCTAGGGTCAAACGTGCCCGACCATTTCGCCACCACCACCGTGGCCACGCTGTTGCCCACGGTGTTGCAGGTGGCAATCGCCATCGACAAAAAGCGGTAGACGCCAAAGATCACGGCCAGGCCTTCCACGGGCAACAAACCGGTCGACGTGACGGTGGCGGCAAACACCACAAACGATCCACCCGACACCGTGGCCGCGCCCTTGGAGGTCAACAGCATCAGCAACAAGATGCCGATTTGTTGGTCGAGCGACAGCGGCACGCCATAGGCATGCGAGATGAACATCACCCCCATGGCCATGAACAGCGAGGTGCCGTCCAGGTTGAAGGCGTAGCCGGTGGGCAGCACCAGGCCCACGGTCTGTTTGGCGCAGCCCAGGCGCTCCAGCTTGATCAGCAAGCGTGGCAGCGCACTTTCTGACGATGCCGTGCCCAGCACGATGAGGATCTCGTCTTTGATGTAGCGCAGAAAACGCCACAGGCTGAAGCCTGCAAGCTTGGCCACCAGGCCCAGCACCACGGCCACAAACAAGGCCACCACCACGTAGAAGCTCAGCACCAGTTGGGCCAGCGCCACCAGCACCGCGCTGCCATTGCTGCCCACCGAATACGCCACGGCGCCAAAGGTGCCAATGGGTGCGAGTTTCATCACCAGGTTGATGAACGAGAACAACACTTCGGAGATGGCATCCAGCCCGCCATTGATGGCCTTGCGCCGCGTCTCGGGAATGGCCAGGATGCCGATGCCCACCATCACCGCCAGCACCACCACCTGCAGCAGTTCACCCTTGGCAAAGGCGCCAACAAAGTTGTCCGGCACGATGTGTGCCATGAACTCCAGAAAGCCCTGCGGCGCCGCCGCTTTGGTGGCCACGGGGGCGGCCGCACCACCAGCCACCGTGGTCATGCCCTGGCCGGTTTGCAACAGATTGCCCGCCACCATGCCTATCACCAGGGCGATGGTCGAGATGATTTCAAAGTAGACGATGGCGCGCCAACCCACGCGGCCGGCACTCTTCACATCGCCCGCCGAGGCGATGCCGTGCACGATGGTCAAGAACACCAGCGGCGCCACACCGGCCTTGATGAGCGACAAGAACATGTCGCCCAGCAGCTTCAGTTGCGAGGCGAACTTGGGGAAGATAAAACCAACGGCGATCCCCAGCACCAGCGAGACCAGCACTTGCATGCCGAGTTTGCGGTACCAGGGCAGTGGGGGCGCGGACGGCACAGCGGTGCCAGCAGACGTGATGGGGGCTTGCATGGCGCCCCCTTTAAACCGACAACTCGGCAGAAGACGCCAGCGCACGGTCCACCATCTGCGGCGCCAGGCCCAGGTAGTTGGCCGGGTTGGTCAGGCGGTCGATGCTGGCGCGGTCGAAGTGTGCGGTGACTTCTGGGAGCGCGGCCAGCGCTTCGGCCAAGGTGCCACCGTGTTCGTTGACGGTGCGGCAGGCGTCGTAGACCACGTCGTGGGCCTGCTGCCGCCCAATAAACGGCGCCATGCCCATCATCACCGCCTCGGCCACGATCAAGCCTTTGGTGATGCCCAGGTTGTGCGCCATGCGGGCTTGGTCGACGATGAGGCCACCCAACGCAAACTTCGCCTGGTGCAAGGCCCCGGCGGTGAGGATGAAGCTCTCGGGAATGGCGATCCACTCGGCGTGCCACGGGCCGGTGGCGCGCTCGAAGTCTTGCACCATGGCGTCGACCATCAACCCGGCGTGTTGGCGTACGGCCTTGCTGGCGGCCAGCATCAGTTCGCTGGAGATCGGGTTGCGCTTTTGCGGCATGGTGCTGCTGGCGCCACGACCCTTGACGAAAGGCTCGTAGACCTCGGCAAACTCGGTCGAAGCCATGATCATGATGTCGAGCGCAATCTTGCCCAACGAACCGGTCACCAGGGCCAGCAGGTTTACTGCTTCGGCAAAACCATCACGCGCCACGTGCCAGGTGGTGGTGGGCACACCCAGGCCCAGTTCTTCAGCCATGGCGCGCTGTACCGCAAAGCCTTTGTCGCCCAGCGAGGCCAGCGTACCGGCGGCGCCGGCAAATTCCACCACCGCCACACGTGGTCGCAGTTGCGCCAAGCGTTCCTGGTGGCGGTCGAACATGGCCAACCAAATGGCCACCTTGTAGCCAAAGGTCACGGGTAGCGCTTGTTGCAGGTGGGTGCGCCCGGCCATGGGTGTGTCGCGGTGCTTCTTGGCCAGCGCCGCCAGGATGCTGCGCAGTTCGCGGATGTCGCTGTCTACGCTGTCGAGCGCGTCGCGCACCTGCAAGGCCACGGCCGTGTCCATGATGTCTTGGGTGGTGGCGCCCCAGTGCACGTAGCGGCCAGCTTCGCCACACATCGCCACCAACTGGTGCACCAGCGGCAGTATGGGGTAGCCCACGATGTCGGTCTCTTCGCGCATGTGGTCGAAGTCGATGCGCTCGATGTTCGACTCGCGCGCAATCACCACGGCCGCTTCGGTGGGGATGACGCCGACCTTGGCCTCGGCCTTGGCCAGGGCGACTTCTGCGTCGATATAGCGCTGGATCAGGGCGCGATCCGAGAAGATGGCGCGCATCTTGGCGGTACCAAAGGCGTCGCGGAAAAGGATGGAATCGACAACGGTGCTGGCCATGGGGATGGAGGAAAGTGACATCTAAATCTCGCAATATGTTCGGACATATGAAATCTAATATGTCCGAACATAATTGCATTCAGTGTTTACCCTAGGATTGAATGCGCCACGGCGGAGAGCAGCGCGTTACTGCCTGCAGCTTCCCAAAGGCAAAATCACGGGTATGACCACTAAACCCCACTTTTCGAGCATTGCGGCCCATCTCAAAGAAGGCATCACGTCGGGCCATTTCCCTATCGGGTCTTTGCTGCCTACCGAGTTGGAGTTGCGCGACCACTACCAAACCAGCCGCCATACCGTGCGTATGGCTTTGCTGGAGCTACAAAAGCTCGGTTTGGTGTCGCGCCGCAAGAACGTGGGTACACGCGTGGAAACCGCGACGCCCCAGGCGGGGTTCCAGCAATCGCTGGCTTCGGTGGAGGATTTGGTGCAGTTCGGCGAGAGCCACAGCCGGGTGGTGCGCGAGGTGCAGCAAGTGCAGGCGAAAGATGCGCTGGCGACGTTGCTGGGCTGTGCCGACGGCACCAGGTGGCTGCGGATTTCCAGCTTGCGGCTGGAAAACGCCGAGGGCGGTGCGCCGATTGGCTGGACCGATGTGTATGTTGACCCGCTCTACACCGACTTGGTGGACTTGGTCAAAGAGTCGCCCGAAGTGCTGGTGAGCACCTTGATCGAGCAGCACTTCGGCCGCCGTGTGGCGGAAATCGTGCAACAGGTACAAGCGCTGGAGGTGACCGCTGCCATGGCCGAACGGCTACAAATCAAGCCCGGCACGGCGGCTTTGCAGATCGTGCGGCGGTATTTGGATGCCGATGGTGAAGCTGCCGAAATCACCGTGACCACGCACCCGGCAGACCGGTTCACGCTCAGCATGCGGTTGCAGCGCGCGAATGGCTGATATTCGGCGCTTCTGATTCCCTGCTTTTTGCCGAAAGAGAAGAGGAAACCACTCTAAACTGGTGATTGTTTGTCACACGGGCAACACCTTAAAACCTGGCCATGCACATCCCCCCTGGGTTAGGTAAACCACACTCCCGAGGTCGCCTTTGGGCCGCGTTGATGGCGCATGCGGGCCGTTTGGACCTGGTGTGGCTTGCGTTGAGCATCATTTTGATATCGGGCCTGGCCGTGGCTGCGGCGCTGCTGCACTTGCGCACACAGGCATTGGAGGGGGGCGAGCGCCTCACCGCGTCTTTTGCCCACGGTGTTGAAGAGCAAACCAGCCGCACGCTGCAGTCGGTTGACCTGCAATTGCAGTTGACGCTGAGCCATCTGGCCGAGCGCCAATTGGCCGGCGCATTGGAGGTGCGCGAGGCCCGCGATCTGTTGGTCGAGCAGATCCACGACCTGCCTTTTCTGCGCGAGATTCAAGTGCTAGACGCTTTTGGGCGCGTGGTTTACAGCACTGATCCTGGGCACATAGGGGCTGACCATGCAGCGCGGCCCTATGTGCAGGTTTACCGCCAGCAACCGTTCACCCGGTTTTATCTGGGCAACCCCGAGCCAGGGCAGGCGCCCCAGATGTGGCTGCTCAGCGCAGCCCGGCCGGTGTTTGGCGCCGACGGTCAGTTGCGAAATGTGGTGGTGGCCAGCATAGATGCGGCGTATTTCGAGCGCCTGTGGCGCACGCTGGACTTGGGGCGCCAAGGGCTGGTGGCACTGTTTCGTCGCGATGGTCAATTGATGGTGCGGTCGCCGCATCAAGAGGCTGGCGTCAACCAGAACTTTGCGTCCCAGCCGTTGTTCCAGCAGCATCTGCCTAAAAGTCCCGAAGGTGGCTTCCGCCAGTTGAGCCCACTCGATGGCCAAGACCGTTTGTATGCTTATCGAACCCTGAGTGTGCGGCCCGACCTGCTGGTGGTGGTGGGCCAGTCGGTGCAGCAGTTGCTGGCGGCCTGGCGCCAGCAGGCGATGTTGGTGGCGGTCATCTGGGCGCTGGGCGCTGCAGCCATCTGGGTGGTTTGCCTGTTCTTGCGCAGCGCCAGGCGTCAGCGGCGCGCCGCTGACGAGGTGTTGCAGGAGATGGGATACCGCTTGACCTTGGCCACCGAAGCCGCTGGCATCGGGGTATGGGACTGGGATGTGGCGCACGACCGCTGGTTTGCCACGTCCACCTACTCCACCATGCTGGGTTACCCGCCAGACGAAAGCGGTACTGACGGGGCGGCCAACCGCGCGCGTTGGATGGAGCGTATGCACCCCGAGGACCGTGACAAGATCGCCGCACAGATCCAGTTGGCACTGTCGCTGAACAACACCGATTACGCCTATGAGGCCCGAGCGCGCCATGCCGACGGGCAGTACCGCTGGATCAGCGTCACCGGGCGTGTGCTGGCGCGCGACGCTGCGGGCAAGCCGCTGCGCATGGTGGGTGTGCGCACCGACATCAGCCAGCGCAAGAAAGCCGAGCAAGAACAACTGCAGGTGTTCGAGCGCATCACCGATGCCTACGTGGCCACCGACCGCAATCTTTGCTACACCCATGTGAATCCGCAG
>NZ_JBMOXA010000023.1:0-83460 GCF_049316285.1 Variovorax sp. HJSM1_2
ACCCGCCGCTGGCACAAAGTGTGGCCAAGCTTGGCTACGGTGCTGCTGACGACCACCCCCAAGGCCTGGGCGCCAAACGTTTTGCCGAACTGGTCAAAGCCAAGACGGCGGGCCGCATTACCGTCAACACCTACGGTAGCGGCAAGCTGGGTTCCGACCCGGCCATGCAGTCGTCCGTGCAAGGTGGCACGCTGGAGATGATGGTTGGCCCCACGTCCAACCTGGTGGGTGCCGTCAAGGAATTTGCGGTTTTTGACCTGCCTTTCATTGTGGCCAACTACAAAGAGGCCGATGCGCTGCTGGACGGCCCGGTAGGTCAGCAACTTGCGGGCAAGCTGGATGCGATTGGCCTGGTGGAACTGGCCTACTGGGAAAACGGCTTTCGCAGCATGACCAACTCCAAGCGTGCCATCCACAAGCTCGAAGACCTGGCCGGTCTGAAGGTACGCGTGATCCAGAACCCGGTGTTCATCGAAACCTTCAAGACCCTGGGCGCCAACCCCGTGCCCATGCCGTTCACCGAACTGTATGGCGCGCTCGAATCCAAGGCTGTGGACGCACAAGAAAACCCCGTGGGCTTGATCGATGCATCGAAGTTCTACGAGGTGCAAAAGTACTTGTCCATGACCGGCCACATCTACTCGCCCTTCATCCTGATTGCGGGCAAGAAGTGGATGGACAAACTCTCGCCCGCCGACCGCACGGCGGTGAAGGAAGCCGCCGAAGAAGCCGCCAAGTACCAACGCCAGTTGCAGCGCGAGCAGTCACTCAAGCTGGTGGCCGAACTCAAGGGCAAGGGTATGCAGGTCAACGAGTTGAGCCCAGCAGAGCTGCAGCGCCTGCGCGATGCGGTCAAGCCCGTGGTCGCCAAGTTCTCCAATGACATTGGCGCCGAGCTGGTGAAACAAGCCACAGCCGTGAAGAACTGATGACGCAGAACACCGGAGACACAAGCTGTTTATGAGCCCTTCCAAAAGACTTGTTGTGGCCATTGACGATGGCTACCCGTCGTATGACCAGGAACGGGCGCTGCTGCAAACCGTGGGCGCCGATTTTGCAGTGCGCCCCTGTGCCGCTGACGTGCAACGCGCACGCGAAAACTGCCGCGATGCCGATGTGGTGCTGGTGCGTGAGTCGCCCGTGACCCGTGCCGTTATCGAAGACATGCAGCGCTGCAAAGCCATCATCCGCTACGGCATCGGCGTCGACAACATCGACATGCAGGCGGCGCGTGAACGCGGCATTGCCGTGGCCAACGTGCCCGACTACGGCATCGACGAAGTCAGCACACAAACCGTGGCGCTGCTGCTGGCGGTGGTGCGGCGGCTGCGCATCCATGACCGCGAGGTGCGCGAGGGTAGGTGGTCTACCGGTGTGCTGCAACCCATGTACCGCCTGCGTGGCCGTACCCTCGGCTTGCTGGGTTATGGGCGCATTGCGCGCATGACCCACGAGATGCTGTCGGGTTTTGGCTTTGGCCGGGTGCTGGTCAATGACCCTTTGGCCAAAGCCGCTGACGGCATTGAGCTGGCCTCGGTCGAACGCATCTGCCAAGAGGCTGACGTGATCTCGGTGCATGCACCGTTGACGGCCGAGACCAGGCAGCTGTTGAACGCCGAGCGCATCGCCATGATGCGCCCGACCGCCGTGGTGGTGAACACCGCGCGTGGTGGTCTGGTGGACTTGAATGCGCTTCACAAAGCCCTGGCCGAGGGCCGTATTTTGGGCGCTGGCCTGGACGTGTTCGAGCACGAACCCCCCGATGCCAAACACCCCCTGTTTGCTTTGGACAACGTGGTGGTGAGCAACCACATCGGCTGGTATAGCGAAGAAGCCATGCGTGACGTGCAGCGCAAAGCCGCCGAAGAGGCGGTGCGTGTGCTGCGCGGCGAAGCGCCGGTGCACTGGCTCAACCGCTGGTAGCCACCACAGCGCATTTCCCCGTATTTATTCATGACAAGAGGACAAACATGCAAGATCTGATTGAAGGTTTCAAAAACGTCGCCATTGCTTCCATCGCCGACGCGGTGGACAAGGTGTGTGGCCAACGCGGCTACTTGAGCAGCAGCATCAAGCCACGCATCAACGACGAACGTATCTGCGGCCCGGCCGCTACCGTGCTGGAAGCCGCAACCGATGAATTTGTGCCACCACAACATGCGCTCGATCTGATCGACGAAGCACCTAGCGGCAGCGTCATCGTCATCGCCATTGAAGGCGGCCAAACCGATGTGGCGGTGTGGGGTGGGTTGATGACGGCGGGTGCCGTGGCCAACGGCCATGTGGGCGCGGTGCTGGACGGCGCGGTGCGCGACCTCACCGAAATTCGCCGCGACTACGGCTTCCCCATCTATGCCCGCGATGTGAGCCCCGGCACCACGCTGGGCCGCTACCGTACGGTGGCTTCGCAGGTGCCGGTGCGTGTCGGCGATGTGGTGGTGCACCCAGGTGACATCGTGGTGGGTGATGTGGACGGCGTGGTGGTGGTGCCGCAGAACAAGGCCGCCGAAGTGCTGGCCGTGGCGCAAGAGATCGACGTGCGCGAGCTGGAGCAGGCCAAGTTGATCATTGCCGAAAAGTCCTTGCGCACCGGGCTTGCCAAATATGGCCGCATCTGAGGGCAAGGCGCACACCGGTCTCGACATCGTGGCGCTGGGCGAAGCCATGGTCGAGTTCAACCAGACGGGCGAGCGCGGCGGCAAGCTCTATCTGCAGGGCTTTGGTGGCGACACCTCCAACTTTGCCGTGGCCGCCGCGCGCCAGGGCGCGCGTGTGGCTTATGTGAGTGCACTGGGGCAGGACCAGAATGGTGCCATGTTGCGCGCGCTGTGGGATAGGGAAGGCGTCGACCATTCGGCCGTTCAGGCCGTGGCTGATGCGTACACCGCTATCTATTTTGTGAACCACAACGAAGCCGGGCACCACTTCAGTTTCTTCCGAAGTGGCTCCGCCGCCAGCCGTATGACGGCAAGCGACTTGCCGCTGGACGTGATTCGCCGCGCCAAGGTGCTGCACCTCTCTGGCATTTCGCTGGCAGTTTCGGCATCGGCCTGCGATGCGGCCTATAGCGCCATTGAGCAGGCGCGGGCCGCCGGCACGCTGGTGTCGTTTGACACCAACTTGCGTCTCAAGCTGTGGTCGGTGCAGCGTGCGCGCGCGGTGATGACGGACGTGATCCGTCAGTCGGATATTTGTTTGCCGAGTTATGAAGACATCGTGGCCATCACCGGCCTCACCGATCCCGATGCACTGGTCGACCATTGCCTGAATCTGGGGGCCAAGGTGGTGGCGCTGAAGCTGGGTGAACGTGGGGCGTTGCTGGCAGACGGCCATCAACGTCATATGCTGCCGCCGCACCCTTGCCAGCCGGTGGATGCCACCGGCGCGGGCGACACCTTTGGTGGCGCCTTTGTGGCGCGCCGCGTGGCGGGCGACGACCTGCGTACCGCTGGCCGTTATGCGGCAGCCGCAGCGGCGCTATCCACCCAAGGTTTTGGCGCGGTTGATCCCATTCCCCATGCGGCGCAAGTGCTTGCCGCCTTGCAGGCGCAGAGCGACTGACGGTTTTGCCAAGATTTTTCCGTGTTCCCTGCTACGCCAATCAATTTATGGAGACATGTTCATGAACGCATCTTTGAAGTTGTGTGCCCTGGCCTTGGCCGCGAGTGCCAGTCTGGCGCAGGCGCAAACTGCCGCGCCCAAGCTGGAAGTGGTGGCCGAATGGAACCGTCTGTCTTATGACCTGGGCGACAAGGCCGCGGAGAAGGCCTATGACGACCAGCAGGTCTACAAAAAGGCTTTGTTGCATGGGGTCAAGGTCGACTCGCGCGGCACACTTTACGTGAGCACGGCGCGCTGGGGCGGGGCCGAGGTGCCGGCCACCTTGTCTAAGCTGGTGAAGAAGGGCAAGGCGTGGAAGCTGCAGCCCTTTCCCAGCAAGGCGCTGAACGATGTGACCAATCCCAAGGGCCTGAAGGCAGTGTTGGGTTTCGAGATCGACCGTAATGATGTGATGTGGATACTGGACCAAGGGCACGTGGCCGGTGCACCTTCCAAGCCGGGAGATGAAAAGCTGATTGGCTGGGACTTGAAGACCGGCCGCGAAGTGGCGCGTTACGAGTTCTCTGATGCCGACAGCGACAAGAAGTGCTCGTTCTTGAACGACGTGGCCGTAGACAACGATGCGGGGGTGGTCTACATCAGCGACTCGGGCATTTTCTGCAATCCGCTCAAGGGCGGCATTCTGGTGTACGACATCCAGTCGAACAAAGCCAAGCGGGTGTTGTCGGCCCCCGAGTGGGTCAACAACGAAGACTACAGTTTCAAGATCCACGGCCGCGATGTGCTCAAGCCCGTGGACGGCAAACCCAACGGCATGAAAACCGGCGCGGACGGCATTGCCTTGTCGGGCGACAAGAAAACGCTTTACTGGACCAACCTCACGGGCAACCGCCTGCTGTCCTTGCCCACGGCGCTGATCCGCGACTTCAGCAAGAGTGAAGACGAGGTCAAGGCGGCGGTCAAGCTGGTGAACAGCTTGCCATCGAACACCGACGGCATGACGGCAGACCGCAACAACAACCTCTACATGACTGCGCTGGGTTTGAACGGCATCATGAAGCGCGATGCCGCCACGGGCGAGGTCAAAACCCATGTGAGCCATGACGAGGTTTCCTGGCCCGACACCTTGGCCTGGGGGCCAAAGGGCATGCTTTACTTCGTGAGCAACCATCTGCATTTGTGGGTCGACGGTGACATGGATTTCGACCACCCTAAAGTGCCGAACTTCCGCATCTACCGCTTCGCAACCGGCGCAAAGCCGTACCTCGCGAAGTAGGCCGCCATCGCTGTGCGTCATGAGAGCCGCTTGGCTGCGGATCTCATGGCGGCTGGGGATCTGGTGGTTTATGCCGATCTAAAAGGTATGGCCGGCGTTTTTGGATGAATTCAGTATGCCCCTTTGCCCAGTCGTACTGCAGCGTTGCCGGAATCGCGGCGGTAGACAGGGTGCACCTTTGCCCTGCAAGAAGACTGTGCTTCGCGGTCCGGCAATGGCATCCACGCGCTTGGTGAAGCTTGACCACGCCATGTCTTTCTGCTGCATGTCGCTTGCAGCGCGATAGAGACAGGAAAAACTACACCGTCTGGTGATGGCCAACTGGCTGTACATCAAGCGCCGCCAAGCCTTGGCCGGCGACGGTTCACGCGGTCAGCCACTGCTTGACGCTCCAGAAAGCAGGGACGGAGCTTGAATCGACTGAGGCCTGTTTTGTTGGTGCAATACAACTGGACACGACCTATGTCGCTGGTTAGCATCAGTCTGTCTTCCAGTTTCAGCGCAGCTGTTTTCGCCTCTTTGCAGCGTTAGCGCGCAGCCCATGGCCATCTTCTGTGTTTACATCTTTGGGGTGCGTGTTCTAGCGTCAAGTTTGACAAGACTTTCGAGTCAGGCCTCATGCGGCCTGCGATGGGCCAGAGCAAAGTTAGCAGCCTCAAAGCTTGCCCATCGTTTCATCCGTATGGCCGGACCGAAGAGATGAGACCGAGGCCTGCGCACCTGGGGAATTGATTCATTCGAGCGGACCATGTGAAGCCAGGGCGAAGTCAGCCCAAGCCAAGGCGCGTCGCCACGCATCCAGCACAGCGCCCGAGAGGGCGGAAAGAGGGGAATATGCACGCGAAAGTTGTTCCTGTCCTTTTGATCACGGCCTGCTTGGTCGCATGCTCCAAAGCGCCACCAGCCGCGCCCGCAGCCGCTGCGGCGGTCGAAGTCAGCGCCATCACCGTCAAGGCTCGCGACGTTCCGGTCGAGTTCCAGTTCGTAGGCCAAACCGAGAGCTCGCAGCAGGTCGAGATACGCGCACGTGTGCCCGGCTTTCTCAACAAGCGCATCTACACCGAAGGCAGCATGGTCAAGGCCGGCCAGCCGATGTTCCTGATCGACGCCAAACCATTCAACGCCGATCTGTCGGCGGCACGTGCCGAGATGGCCCAGCAGCAGGCCAGGCTCAACACCGCGCGCGCCAACCTGACCCGTGTCAAGCCGCTGGTCACCGACAACGCGCTGTCGGCGAAAGACCTGGATGATGCCACCGGCCAGGAGCAGGCAGCCGCGGCCGCGTTGGAGGCCGCGCGCGCCAAGGTCACCTCGGCGGAACTGAACCTGAGCTACGCCACGATCAGCTCGCCGGTGTCGGGCTTGTCGTCTTTTGCCAAGGTCCAGGAGGGCGCCTACGTGGACATGGGCAACAGTCTGTTGACCTATGTTGCCAAGCTAGATCCTATGCGGGTCAACTTCAGCCTATCGGAGAACGAGTCGCTGAGTCTGCGTTCCGAGGTCGCCAGTGGCCGTTTGAAAGCTGCGCCTGGCGAGCGTTATACCGTAGAGGTGGTGTTGGCCAATGGCGCCTCGTACAAGAGCCCGGGACGCATCACCTTTGCCGATGCCTCGTTTAGCCAGGAGACCGGCTCTTTCCTGGTGCGAGCCGAAATTCCCAATCCCAAGGGGGAGTTGCGGCCTGGGCAATTTGTTCGCGTTCGTGTGCATGGGGCCACGCGCAGCCACTCTATTGTCATCCCGCAGGCTGCTGTCCAGCAGAGTCCGCGGGGCAGCTTTGTCTGGGTGGTTGACAAGGACGGCAAGGCCGCACAGCGCAATGTCGAGGCCGGCCAATGGATGGGCGACAACTGGCTGGTCAGCAGTGGCCTGGCCGATGGCGACCGTGTGGTTGTCGACAGTATTCTGCGCATGGCGCCGGGCGTGCCGCTGAAACCCACCGAGGCCCCGGCCGTGGTGCTGCCGCCGGCAGCCACCGGCAGCGCGGAGGCACAAACGTCCGGGGCGGCCACGGCCAGCGCCGGTGCTGCTGGTGCCGCCGGTGCCACATCGGCTGATGCCGCATCGCTGTTGTTTGCCAGCGCCAGCACCCAACTGGACGCCGTCGCCCGCGCCGAGCTGTCACGTGTCGCGGAACGCCTGCGCGCCAACCCGCAGCAGCGCGTGTTCATCAGTGGTTATGTGGATGAACACGGTGACCCAGAGCGTAATGCCAAGCTGGCGCAAGCGCGCGCAAGCAGCGTGCGTGCCGCCTTGACGGCCCAGGGCATCGCCGCCACACGCATTGAACTCAAAGCCCCCGCCGATATCGTTGGTGGTGCCGATGCCGAGCAGGCGCGCCGTGTGGACATCGTCACGGTGGCCGGCTCATGAAGATTGCACACTTCTTCATCGACCGGCCGATCTTCGCATCCGTTCTCTCCATCATCCTGGTGCTCGCCGGCGCCGTGGCGATGCTGAACCTGCCGATTGCGCAGTTTCCCGAGATCACTCCGCCGCAGATCTCGGTCACGGCTACATATCCCGGAGCCAGCGCCGAGGTTGTGTCGGAAAGCGTGGCCGCGCCTATCGAGCAGCAGGTCAACGGTGCCGACAACATGATGTACATGAACTCGACCTCGAGTTCGACCGGCAACGTCACGCTGTCAGTGTTCTTCGAGATCGGCACCGATCCGGCATTGGCGCAAGTCGATGTGCAAAACCGCGTCAACCTGGCGCTGCCAACCTTGCCTTCGGCGGTCAGCAGCCAAGGGGTTAGCGTGGCCAAGAAATCGGCCGCCTTTATGGTGGTGGTGGCGATCTATGCACCCGATGGCCGCTACGACGCCAACTATGTTGCCAACTACGCCAACATCAACGTGCTGGACGCGCTCAAGCGCATTCCCGGCGCCAACCAGAGCGCCATCATAGGCTCGCCCGACTACGCCATGCGCCTGTGGCTCAAACCCGATCGCATGGCCAGTCTGGGCCTGACCGCGACCGACATCCAGCAGGCCGTGGCGGCGCAGAACCAGCAGTACGCGGCCGGCCGCCTGGGCGCGCCACCGACCACGACGCCGGTCCAGCAGACCTTTCCCGTGACAACTTCGGGCCGCATGACCGAACCCGCGCAGTTCGAGAACATCATTCTGCGCGCGCAGGGCGGCACGGGCGCCATCGTCAAGGTCAAGGATGTGGGCCGCGCCGAACTCGGTGCCAAGGACTACTCCATACGCGGCAAGTACAACGGCAAGGTGGCCACGCTCATCGCCATCTACCAGCAGCCGGGCGCGAATGCGCTGCAAGTCTCAAAGGACGTGAAGTCCACGCTGGCCAGCTTGAAGAAAAGCTTTCCCGAAGGCATGGATTACGACATCGCGCTGGACACCACCGAGTTCGTGCAGGAATCCATCACCGAGGTGATCCACACCTTTGTCGAGGCGGTGATCCTGGTGATCATCGTGGTGTTCCTGTTCCTGCAGAGCTGGCGTGCCACGCTGGTGCCCATCCTGGCCGTGCCGGTGTCCATCATCGGCGGCTTCATAGGCATGACGGCCATGGGCTTCTCTATCAACATGCTGACGCTGTTCGGCATGGTGCTGGCCATCGGCATCGTGGTCGACGACGCCATCGTTGTGGTTGAAAACGTAGAGCGCAACATGGCCGAGTTCGGCCTGTCGCCCAAAGAGGCCGCCAAACGCGCGATGGACGAAGTCTCTGGCCCCGTGGTGGCCATTGTGCTGGTGCTGTGCGCGGTGTTCATTCCGGTGGCATTCTTGTCGGGCATCACCGGCCAGCTCTACAAGCAGTTCGCCATCACCATCGCGGTCTCGGTGGTCTTGTCGGGCCTGGTGGCGCTGACCTTGTCGCCGGCCCTGGCCGCCATCCTGCTCAAGCCTGGCACACACGAGAAGAAGGGCTTCTTCGGCATGTTCAACCGGGGCTTTGACAAGCTGACCAATGGTTATAGCCGGCTGGCGCAGTTGGTGATCAAGCGTGTGGTGGTGGCCGTGGCGTTGATCGTGGTGATGGTGGCGCTGATGCTGGGCCTGTTTGGCCGGGTACCCTCGTCCTTCCTGCCGGTAGAGGACCAGGGCTACCTGTTCACTGCGGCCATCATGCCGGACGCCGCCAGCCTGGACCGCACCGAAGCCGAGACCGACCGTGCGATGGCCTGGTACCAGAAACACCCGGCCGTCAAATCAGTCGCGGCGATGCCGGGCTTCAGCCTCATAGACTCGCAATACAAGTCGAATGCAGGCACGCTGTTCGTGGCCTTGAAGGGTTTTGCCGAGCGCCAGGCGCCATCGGACAAGGCGGCGGCCTTGATCCGCGACGCGGGCGCCGAGTTCCGCCACGACAAAAACGCGCTGCTGATCCCTATCAATCCACCGTCCATCCCTGGCCTGGGCACGACCGGCGGCTTTGAGTTCTGGGTCCAGAGCCAGGGCGACGCGCCACTGCAAAAGCTCGAGGCCGTGACACGCGACCTGATCGCCAAGGCGCACCAGCGGCCAGAGCTGCGCGGTGTCAGCTCGACCATCAACACACGCTCGCGGCAGATGCTGGTCGACGTGGACCGTGAGCGCGCCGAAAGCCTGGGCGTGCCGGTGCAAGACGTGTACTCCACCTTGCAGACCCTGTTCGGCTCGCTCTACGTCAGCCAGTTTCCCAAGAGCAGCCGCTTGTTCCAGGTGATTCTGCAAGCCGAGCCCAATTACCGCGTCCAGCCCGAGGACCTGGGCAATATGTATGTGCGCAACCGCGCGGGCCAAATGGTGCCGCTGAAGGCGGTGGCGACAACCCGCTTCGTCACCGGAGCCGACATCGTTACCCGCTTCAACAATTTTCCGGCGGCCAAGGTGACGGGTGATGCCGCCGAAGGCTACAGCTCCGGCCAGGCGCTGGCCGCGATGGAAGACCTGGCGCGCGAGGTGCTGCCGCCAGGCTTTAGTTATGCGTGGTCCGGCCAGTCCTACGAGGAAAAGAAGGCCGGCTCCACGGCCGGCATGGTGTTCGCCTTTGCGCTGGTGATGGTGTTCCTGATTCTGGCGGCGCAGTACGAGAAATGGACCCTGCCATTCGGCGTGTTGCTGGCCGTGCCGTTTGCGCTGTTCGGCGCCATCACGGCCATCTGGCTGCGCGGCATCGAAAACGATATCTACTTCCAGATCGGTCTCACGGTGCTGATTGCGTTGGCGGCGAAGAATGCGATCCTGATCTTCGAGTTCGCGGTCGAGTTGCGCGAGAAGGAGGGCAAGTCGCCGTTCGACGCCGCGGTTGGAGCTGCCAGATTGCGTCTGCGTCCTATCATCATGACCTCGTTGGCCTTCATCCTCGGGTGTATTCCGCTGGCGATTGCCAGTGGTGCATCGTCGGCCAGCCGGCAGTCGCTGGGCACCGGTGTGATCGGCGGCATGTTGGGCGCTACGGTGATTGCCATCTTCTTCATTCCATTGTTTTTCTGGGGTTTCGAAACCTTGTCCGAGCGTTTTGGTGGCGCAGGCAAGGCCAAGGCGCCAGCAGCGGAAGAAGCCGCAGCCTTGACGCAAGGGAGGCCCCATGGCGAAGCTTGACATTGCTTCTGGCCGCCTGGGGGTTATCCGCGGCGCTTATATCCTTCCGGTTGCACTGCTCGCCGTGTTGAGTGGATGTACCTTGGGGCCCGACTATCAGCGGCCGGCCCTGGATGTTCCGGCGCAGCACCGGCATGCCGAGTTGGCCACAACTGGTGCGGTGGTGGACGTGGCCTGGTGGAAGCAGTGGGGCGATCCCGTGCTGGCCGCGCTGGTGGACGAAGCCTTGACGGCCAACCAGGACATCGCCGCATCCTCGGCCCGGGTTGAGCAGTTTTATGGCAGCCTGGGCCAGATCAGAGGCCAACTCTATCCACAGATTGGCGCAGACTTGGGCGGCACACGCAGCCGGGCCAGCGGCCGCAGTGTTTCACCGGCACCAGCGCAAAACCCCTACTCCGGCTATCAGGCTGACCTGACCGTCTCGTGGGAGATCGACCTGTTTGGCCGTGTGCGCCGCCTGACCGAAGCCGCCCAGGCAGATTTGCAGGCGGCGGAAGAAGCGCGCAGAGGCGTATTGCTGTCGGTGGTGGCGGCCACGGCCAGCGGTTACGTCACGCTACGCGACCTGGACAATCGGCTGGAGGTGTCACGGCGCACGCTGGCATCACGCGAGGCAGCGCTCAAGCTGTTCGAAAGACGCTTCAGGGGCGGCGTGATCTCCGAGGTGGAACTCAGCCAGGCACGTACCGAATACGCGCGCGCATTGCAGTCGGTTCCCCAGTACGAACAATTGGTCAGCCAGCAAGAGAACGCGCTGTCGTTATTGCTTGGACGTAACCCTGGGCCGATTGCCCGTGGCCTGTCTATCGACCAGTTTCAGCCGCCTCCGGTACCTGCCGGCCTGCCTTCTGAGCTACTCGAACGGCGCCCGGATGTGCGCCAGGCTGAGCAATCCCTGGTGGCGGCCAATGCGCGTATTGGTGCGGCGAAGGCGCTTTATTTCCCGCGTATCTCGCTCACCGGGGCTTTCGGCTCTGAGAGTTCTGGGCTGTCCAATCTTTGGAGCGGGCCGGCGCGCACCTGGAGCTACGGCGGAATGCTGGTGGCGCCGATCTTTACCGGTGGCAGCACACAAAGCCAGGTTTTTGGCGCAGAAGGTGCACAGCGCGAAGCTTTGGCTCTTTATCGGCAGTCGGTGCAAACCGCATTTCGCGAAGTCGACGATGCCTTGGTCGGCATTCGCAATACAGTGCAATCGCGCGATGCGCAAAAGCTTCAGGTCGATTCCACCGGTCGTTACGCGCAACTGGCCCGGCGCAAGTACGAGGGCGGATACACCAGCTACCTGGAGGTGTTGGATGCCGAGCGCTCGCAGTTCAGCGCCGAGTTGG
Organism: Variovorax sp. HJSM1_2; assembly: GCF_049316285.1. Lineage (NCBI taxonomy): Bacteria > Pseudomonadati > Pseudomonadota > Betaproteobacteria > Burkholderiales > Comamonadaceae > Variovorax > Variovorax sp. HJSM1_2. Next base: position 11,727 of record NZ_JBMOXA010000023.1, read on the forward strand.
CCTACTCCCAGGGCATAGGCGACGTTCTGCTGCAGCAGATCGCCATGCTGAAGGCCTTGGGTGGATCCTGGGTGGAATGGGCCGAGAAAAACGCATCTCCACCCCGCTCGCTGGATGTCGCCGAAAGCACTGCTACATCACCTCGTCAAGAAAAGTGAATGCAGCGGCAAACGCGCTGTGTGTGTTTGCCGCTTCGTTTGTACTTCGTTGTATTTGCTCCAATCGCCGCTCTACGCCTGGCCGCTGCTGAATGCCGGCCAGCAGACGCGTCCACTGGAGATCGCCGGGCCTGTCTACAACTCCGCTGGAAACACGCATTCCTCGGGGTGATCAAGAAGCCCACGCAGTCACTGGATCCGCAGCACCTCGAACAGTGATCTGGCTGGGGGGCCGCCTGCTTTGTGGGGCCTGTAGGCGCTGAGAAGGGAGACTCTGCCGAAATGCGACCGGCGGCGAGCGCCCGGCGGTTCTAGCCCCTGCGCTTGTTGACCACCATGTGTCCTCTCTACTTGGTGGACCACTTGGGCCAAAACGGTTCGCACTATTGGCGCCTTTCCGTCCAACAAGCGCCTCAGCCTTGTTGCGCGTCTCGGGCGCCTATTGCCTCTGAACAAAAGTGCCAGCGAATCTGCTTTTTGTATAGAGGCTTGCCGCCACGCAATCAATACAGTTCCCTTAGCCAGCGACGAACACCCCGAGCAGAGGGTGGCGGCTTGGCACAAGCATTAAAAACAGGAGACAAGAGTGGACAAGATTGCGTGCACGAAGAATCCGGCCGCACCAGTGGCCAAACACCTGGTGATGGCCATTTTGGCGACGTTGGGTGGCGGCGCCTCGGCGATGGACCTCAACCCCGGCGGCGAATGGCAGGTGCGCTGGGACAACACCGTCAAATACAGCTCGGGTTATAGGCTCAAGTCCCCATCGGCGGACTTGATTAGCCCTGTCTCGGTCAAGGCCAACGCAGACGATGGCGACCGCAGCTTTGGTCGTGGCCTGGTGTCCAGTCGCGCCGACTTGCTGAGCGAGTTTGACATTCAAAAAGACGGCTTTGGCCTGCGCCTGAGCGGCGCCGCCTGGTACGACCAGGTCTACAACCGCAGCAACGACCACGACTCGCCGATCTCGGCCAACCGCGTGCCCTACAACCAGTTCACGCCCGGCACGCGCGATGTGGCCGGCAACAAGGCCGAGATGCTCGATTGGTTCGCATTCGGCCGTAACCAGATCGGCGACAGCACCTTGTCGTATCGCCTGGGTCAGCACTCGTTGATCTGGGGCACCAGCATGTTCTTCGGCATGAACGGTCTGGCCAAGGGCATGGCGCCTATCGATGTCTACAAGCTCAGTATTCCAGGCGCCCAGGCCAAGGAAACCACCATTCCTGTGCCGCAGCTGTCGTCCACGTTGCAGTTCACCGAGCAGACCAGTGTGGAAGGTTATGTCCAGTTCAAATACCGTCCCACCCGCTTGCACCCCGCCGGCAGCTACTTGAGCAGCACCGACATGTTGGGTGATGGCGCCCAGCGTATGTTCATAGGCAACCCCACGGCAAACCAGTGCGGCAGCACGGCCGTGCCGGTGGCGCAGCGCTTCAACAACTGCTATCTGGGCTACAACGGTATCGACGAGGGCAAGAACAGCAACAACTTCGGTTTTGCGCTGAACACCCGCAGCGACTGGCTGGATGCCGACCTGGGCTTTTATGCCATCAGCTACCGCGACACCTCGACCATCATCCAGACCAGCACCGCCACAGGCCGCTACAAGCTGATTGTGCCGACCGACCCCGTGCGTTCGGTAGGCATGAGTGTGGCCAAGCTGGTGGGCGACACCAACGTCGGCCTGGAGATGTCCTTGCGTGACCGCCAGCCGCTCGCCGTCAAGGAAGGTGTGGTGACGCCGACCGACCCGAACTATGTGACCGGCCGCACCGCACACATGAACCTGTCCTGGACGCAATTGAGCGGCAAGGCGGGCTTCTGGGAAGGGTCCAGCCTGGTCGGTGAACTGGCGGCCAACCATGTGATGAGCATCAACGACGTGCGCACCACGGTGGCCGGGCGTTATGCCGTGGGCACTGAGAAGGTCAACCGCGACAAGAGTGAATCGAGTGTTGGCATGCGGGTGATCTTCACACCCACCTGGTACCAGGTGTCGCCCGGGCTGGATCTGAGCGCCCCCATCAACCTGGGCTGGGCTTTCCGTGGCACGTCGATGATCGACACCTCGTTCCCCTTTGGTGGCAGCCCCAACCGTGGCGGCGAGCTGATCCTGGGCCTGACGGGGGTCTACCTCAACAAGTGGATCGTCAACCTCTCGTGGATCAACTACCTGGGCAAGTCGGACACCCAGGCGCTGCTGGACCGCGACTATCTGCGTCTGAGTTTGCAGACCACCTTCTGAGCTGAAGAACAACTATCTGGAGACTAGCCATGCGCACCCCTTACTATCCACCTCTGCCACTCTTGCGGTCACTGCCACGCCTGAGCGTTCTGGCCGCCGCCTTGCTGATCGCCGGTGCGGCGTCCGCCGCACCCGAGGACGTGGCCGCCCTGAAGTCGGGCAACCTCACCCCCTACGGCGCCGAGCGCGCGGGCAATAAAGACGGCAGCATTCCCGCCTGGGATGGCAAGGCACCTGCCACCGGCGGTGCAGGCAATGCCAAACGCAGCGACCCGTTTGCCGCCGACAAACCACGTCTGACCATCACCGCCGCCAACGCCGCGGAGTACAGCGCGCAGTTGAGCGACGGCACCAAGGCCTTGCTGGCCAAGTACCCCGGATTCAAGCTCGACGTATACCCTACGCGGCGCAGCGCGGTGTTTCCGCAGGCCATCTACGACCAGGTGGCGAAAAACGCGGCGCGCGCCAAGCTCATCAACGATGGCTTGACGGTGGAAGGCGCCTACGGCGGCGTGCCTTTCCCGGTCCCCAAGAACGGGCACGAAGCCATCTGGAACCACATGCTGAGCTACCGGGGTCAGGTGACGAGTTTTGTGGCCGACAAATACGTCATGACCGCCGCTGGCGACCAGTTGCTCACCAGCCGCCAAAAGACCAATCTGATCTATCCCTTCTACGACCCGGCGGGCAGCCCGGAACAGTTCAGCGGTGAATGGGCGAGGGCGCGCATCGACATCACCGAACCACCCGCCAACGCGGGCCAGGCGCTGATGACGGTGGACTATGTCGACAACTTCGGCAAGCCCAAGGAAGGCTGGCAATACCTGCCGGGCCAACGCCGTGTGCGCAAGTCGCCATCGATTGCCTACGACACGCCCGATGGCTCGGCCGCCGGTCTGGCCAACTTCGACGACGTGAACCTGTTCATAGGCTCGCAAGACCGCTACCAGATGAAGCTGATCGGCAAGCAAGAGGTCTTTGTGCCCTACAACAACAATGGTTTGATGGCCAAACCCATCAAGGACGCGATTGGCAAGGGCACGCTGAACCCTGATGCCGTGCGCTGGGAACTGCACCGCACCTGGGTGGTGGAAGGCACGCTGCGTGAAGGCAAACGCAACACTGCGGCCAAACGCCGCTTCTACCTGGACGAAGACACCTGGCAAGCCGTGTTGACCGACAGCTGGGACGCACAAGGCAAGCTGTGGAAGACCGGCCAGGCCTTTACCTTGGTGGCCGGAGACCAACCCCTGGCGACCACGCTGAGTTATGCCTGGTTCGACTTGCTGGCCGGTGGCTGGGTGTTTGCCGGTGCGGTCAACGAAACCGGTGGTGTGGCCTACCGCGCTTTTGACAGCAAACAAATGGCCAACTTCTCGTCCGCCGCACTCGCCAGCGGCGGTGTGCGCTAAGGCCAATAAACGATGAAGCAAGTGGATGGAATGACACGCCGCATGGCGCTGCTGGGGGCAATAGGCTTTGGCCTGGCTCCGGCCGCCCACGCGGCTCAGCCTTTGGCGCGGGCGCTGGGCCAGCCCGCACTGAAGGTGGCGCGGCCTACACAGGCTGTGCTGCAAGCCGTGGCGCGCGCCGGGCAACGCCTGGTGGCCGTGGGCGAACGTGGCTTGGTGGTTTATTCAGATGACCACGGCCAGAGCTGGCAGCAGGCACAGGTGCCGGTCAGTTGCACCCTGACCGCACTGCGTTTTGCCGATGCCAAGCGCGGCTGGGCCGTGGGCAATATGGGCGTGGTGTTGAAGACCGAAGACGCTGGCGCCACGTGGCTGAAGATGCTCGATGGCCAGGCTGCTGCCGAGTTGGCATTGCAGGCCGCACAGGCGCAACGCGAGATCGGCAAGAGCCCGGACGCGGCCGCGCGGGCCAGCGTGTTGCTGGAAGACGCCCAACGCCTGGTGGCCGAAGGCGCAGACAAGCCGCTGCTGGACCTGAGCTTGCGTGCCGACGGCTCGCTGCTGGTGGTGGGGGCTTACGGCCTGGCCTTTGCCAGCACCGATGGTGGGCGCAGTTGGCAGTCGCAAATGCACGGCCTGCCGAATCCCGAGGGGCTGACGTATTACGGCATGGCCGAGCGCCGCCACGAGAGCCTGCTGTTTGGCGAACAAGGCCTGCTGCTGCGTGCCACCGCGCCGAATGAGACTTTTGCAGCGCAGACGCCGCCGGCGAACGGTAGTCTGTTTGGCGCTGTTGTATTGCGCGAGGGGCCGCTGCTGCTGCTGGGCCTCAGAGGCAAGCTGCTGCGCAGCGCCGCGGTGGGCGAGGGCTGGAGTGTGCTGCAAACCCCGGTTGAGGCTTCGTTGATGGCTGGCAGCCAACTGGCCGACGGCCGGGTGTTGTTGGTTGGCGCCGCCGGCCAGTTGCTGCAAAGCGAGGATGGCGGCGAACGCTTCCAGCCCCTGGCATTGACCCAGCGTTTCCCCTTCACCGGTTTGCAACAGGCCGCCGACGGCGCCCTGGTGCTGGTCGGCATGCGTGGCCTGTTGCGGCTGACACCGGCCGAGCTGGCCGCTGCTGCCATTCCTTCTTCTTCCCCTACTGCCAGAAAGCCCGCCATATGAGCATGGCGCCGCATCCCACGGTTCGCGCGAGCGACGCTGTTTCAGTCGAGCATTTTGATTCCGCCTCAGGCAGCCGCCTGGAACGCCTGGTGTTCAACCACCGCAGCCTGGTGCTGCTGGTTTGCCTGGTGTTGACACTGTTGCTGGGCTGGCAGGCCACACGTGTGACGGCCAACGCCAGCTTCGAAGGCATGTTGCCGCTGGCGCATCCATACCTGCAGAACTACCTGGCTGAACGCAAGAAGATTCCGTCGCAAGCCAATAGCCTGCGCATTGTGCTGGAGCGCAAAGACGGCGGCAGCATACTCGACCCCGACTACCTGGCCCGCTTGCGCGCGCTGAACGACGAGTTGTTCCTGTTGCCCGGTGTGCAGCGCGGCCAGATGCGGTCGCTGTGGACACCCTCCACCCGCTGGACGGCGGTGACCGAAAGCGGATTTGAAGGTGGCACCGTCATGCCCGACAACTATGACGGCTCAGCCACCGCGCTCGCGCGTGTGCGGCTGAACATAGAACGCTCGGGCGAGGTCGGGCAGTTGGTGGCCAAGGACTACCAGTCCAGCGCGCTGATCGTGCCCCTGGCCGAGCGCGACGCCGAGACCGGCCAGGCGCTGGATTACGCGCAGTTGTCGCAACGCCTGGAAGCCGTGCGTGCCAAGTACAGCGACGACAAGCTGGCGCTGCACATCACCGGCTTTGCCAAAGTGGTGGGCGACCTCATCGAGGGCCTGACCCAGGTGTTGGTGTTCTTCGCGCTGGCCGCCGCCATCGCCACCGCCGTGGTGCTGTGGTACACACGCTGCCTGCGTAGCACGCTGCTGGTGATGTTGTGCTCCATCGTCGCCGTGGTCTGGCAGTTGGGCCTGTTGCCGCTGCTGGGTTTTGCGCTCGATCCCTACGCGGTGCTGGTGCCTTTCCTGGTGTTTGCCATCGGCATGAGCCACGGCGCGCAGAAGATGAACGGCATCATGCAGGACATAGGCCGTGGCATGCACCGCCTAGTGGCCGCGCGCTACACCTTCCGGCGCCTGTTCACGGCGGGCTTTACGGCGCTGGCTTGTGATGCCGTAGGGTTTGCGGTGCTGCTGTTGATCAACATCCAGTCGATTCGCCAGCTGGCCATCATCGCCAGCCTGGGCGTGGCAATACTGGTGTTCACCAATCTGATTCTGCTGCCGGTGTTGTTGAGCTTCACAGGGGTGAGCCCGGCCGCCGCGCGCCGCATCGCGCTGGCCGAAAGCGGCGAAAACCCGAACACCGGCTGGCTGTGGGATCTGCTGTGCCGTTTCACAGCGCGGCCTTGGGCCCTGGGCGCGATCGTGGTCGCAGGGCTGCTGACCGGTGTGGGCCTCTACCATGGCCGATTGCTGCAGATTGGTGACCTGGATGCCGGCGCACCCGAGCTGCGTGCCAACTCGCGCTACAACCAGGACAACGCCTATCTCACCGCCCATTACGCCACCAGCAGCGATGTGCTGACGGTGATGGTGCGCACATCAGAGCAGGGCGCCATGTCGCATGCAGTGCTGGAGCGTGTCGACGAGTTGGAGTGGGAACTGCGCCAACTGCCCGGTGTGGAGAGCACGCAGTCACTGGCCTCGCTGGCGCGCCAAACGGCTGTGGCCATGAACGAAGGCAATCCGCGTTGGTACGAGCTGCAACCCAACCAGGGCGCGCTCAACACCGCCGGCTCGCGTGCGCCGCGCCAACTGGTGGATGCGGGCTTTTCGCTGCTGCAGGTGCAGGTCTACCTGGCCGACCACAAGGCGGAGACCCTGAAACGTGTGACGGCGGCGGTAGAAGACTTTGCGCGCCGCAACAGCCAGGAAGGCAGCGAGTTCCTGCTGGCGGCTGGCAATGCGGGTTTTGAGGCCGCCACCAACGCGGTGGTGGAAAAGGCCAACCGGCAGATGCTGCTGTGGGTTTATGCCGCCGTGGTGCTGCTGAGCTACTTCACCTTCCGCTCCTGGCGTGCCGTGGCCTGCGCCATCATTCCGCTGGCCGTGACCTCGGTGCTGGCCGAGGCGCTGATGGTGCAACTGGGCATTGGCTTGAAGGTGGCCACCTTGCCGGTGGTGGCGCTGGGCGTGGGCATTGGTGTGGACTACGCGCTGTACGTGCTGAGCATTGTCCTGGCGCAGCTGCGCCAAGGTGCGTCCTTGCGTGCCGCCTACCAGCAGTCGCTGCTGTTCACCGGCCGGGTGGTGATGCTCACCGGTGTGACGCTGGCGCTGGGTGTGGCCACCTGGGCGCTGTCGCCCATCAAGTTCCAGGCCGACATGGGGGTTCTGCTGGCCTTCATGTTTGTGGTCAACATGGTGGGCGCCCTGGTACTGCTGCCTGCGCTGGCGCACTTTTTGTTGAAGCCGGCGGTAGTGCCCCAGGTGGACGTGGTGAGTCGCCACAGTGCGGCTTCAGAGAAAGCGGCGGTGCCTGAATCCTTTGGCACGAACGTCACTGACACGTCGCTGCTCAAAAGCGCTAAAGCATAGGCCTTCACCGGGGCTTGCGCAGCGCAAGAAGCACGCCTATTCTGCTAAAGCTTGTGTTGTGCAAGCCTTAGCAGGTGCTTCGCCATGTCTCTCGCGCTCTACGGTCATCCCTTTTCTTCGTACACGCAAAAAGTGCTGGTGGCGCTGTACGAGAACCATACCGCTTTTGAATTTCGCAGCTTAGGGCCGGACACCCCGCAGCACGCGGCCAACTGGTTGCGGCTGTGGCCGCTGCGCAAGTTTCCGGTGCTGCTGGACGGAGAGCGCCGCGTCGCTGAGAGCAGCATCATCATCGAGTATCTGCAGCTCACACACCCCGGCTCGGTCAGCCTGCTGCCGGTGGAGCCTATCGCAGCCTTGGACGTGCGTTTTCTGGATCGCTTTTTTGATCTACACGTGATGACGCCCATGCAGCATGCCGTCAATGGCGCGTTGACGGGTGACGCCAGCAAACGCCGTGACGCGCAAACAGTGGCAACGGAAAAGCTGGAACTCGCCTACGCCTGGCTGGAAAACCATCTGGCCGACAAAACCTGGGCCGCGGGTGAACACTTCACGCTGGCGGATTGCGCAGCCGCACCGTCGCTTTTCTACGCCGATTGGACGCACCGCATCTCTGAGGCCTACCCCGGGCTGCGTGCCTATCGCGCACGTTTGTTGGCGCGCCCATCGTTCGCCAGGGCCGTGGATGAAGCGCGCCCGTTCCGGCCCTTGTTTCCGCTTGGTGCACCCGATCGGGATTGACCCGGCGGCAACTCTCATTTGCTCCAGCAGAAAGTGCAAGCGAATCTGCTTTTTGTAGATGGGCGCATACACGCGCGCTGCGTAACCTTAGGTCTGTTAATTCAATATGTTTTGTTGCGTAGCGCCGCTTCTGGCCTGCGGCAGCAGAAGACCCAAGGAGACATCAGTTGGCTAGCAAAGTTCATCTCAAGATCGCCATTGCGGAACACCCGCACACCTCGGCGATTCGCAACGGCTCCATTCCCATCGAAGGTGTGGATGCCGAGTTTGTAACCGTACAACCGCAGATCGGCGCTTTCCGCCGCATGGTGCGTGATGTCGAGTTCGACGTCTGCGAAATCGCCCCCACCACCTACATCATTGCCCGCGCCTACGGTGCACCGTTTGTGGCCCTGCCCATCTTTGTGGTGCGCCGCTTCCACCATGCGGGTTTGCTGGTGCGCCCCGACGCGGGCATCCACACACCCAAGGATCTGGAAGGCAAGAAGGTTGGTGTGCGAGCCTACTCGGTGACCACCGGTGTGTGGACACGCCAGGTGCTGATCGACGAGTTCGGCCTTGATTCTTCCAAAGTGACCTGGGTGGTGGACGATGAAGAACACGTGACCCAGCTCAAGCTGCCGGGCAATGTGGTGCATGCGCCTGCCGGCACTTCGCTCAACGAGATGATGGCCAAGGGTGAGCTGGTGGCCGGTTTCGCCGCCGCCGCCGGCATTGGCCGCACCGGTGCCCCCACCGGTGGCTGGAAGGAAGCCGAGGCCGACTACCCCGACCTGTTCCCCAACGCGGCAACGCTGGAAGCCGAATACTTTGCGCGCACCGGCATCTACCCCATGCACGGCACCATCGTGGTGAAAGACTCGGTGCTGGCTGAAAACCCCTGGGTGGCCAAGTCCATCTACAAGGCCTTTGACCAGGCCAAGAAGGAATGGCTGGCCAAGCTGGACGCGGGCCAGGCCACCAGTGCCGGCGACAAGAAGTACCTGGAGCTGCGCAAGATCGTCGGCCACGACCCGCTGCCCTACGGCTTGCAGGAAAACCTCAAGACCATAGAAGCGCTGGAGGCCACGGCCTTCAAGCAAAACCTCACACCGCGCCGCATGGCCATCAACGAGTTGTTCGTTGACCCACAAGCCTGAACGCCACGGAGCTCAACATGATCATCGATTGCCACGGTCACTTCACCACCGTCCCGGCCTCCTTCCGCAACTGGCGTGCCAAGCAGGTTGAGTTTGCCAACGACCCGGTCAATGCCCCGGCACTGTCGGGCGCCCATGTGTCGGACGACGAAATCCGCGAAGGTGTGGGCAACGGCCAGCTCAAGCTGCAGCAGGAGCGCGGCAGCGACCTGACGCTGTTCTCGCCGATTGCCGGCCTCATGAGCCACCATCTGGGTAACGAGCGCACCAGCCTCGCATGGGCCACGATCTCCAACGATCTGGTGCGCCGCGTCTGCGATCTTTATCCCGACAATTTTGTGCCCGTGGGCATGTTGCCGCAGTCGCCGCTGGCGCCGCCGAAGAACTCGGTTCCCGAGCTGCGCCGCATTGTTAATGAACTGGGTTTTGTGGGTGTCAACCTGAACCCAGATCCCAGCGGCGGCCACTGGACGGGTCTGCCCATGACCGACAAGTCCTGGTACCCGGTGTACGAGGCGCTGTGTGACATGGATGTGCCGGCCATGATCCACGTCGCGGCTTCGTGCAATGTGTGCCACCACGGCACCGGCGCGCATTACCTGAACGCCGACACCTCGGTCTTCATGCAACTGCTGCAGGGCGATGTGTTCAAAGACTTCCCCTCTCTGCGCTTTGTCATCCCACACGGCGGTGGTGCCGTGCCCTACCACTGGGGGCGTTACCGCGGCATGTCGCTGGAGATGGCCAACCGTCCGCTCGAAGGCCTGCTGGACAACATCTTCTTCGACACCTGCGTCTACCACCAGCCCGGCGTGGAACTGCTGACCAAGGTGATACCAGTGAAGAACGTGTTGTTCGGCTCTGAAATGATTGGTGCCGTGCGTGGCCGCGACCCGTTCAACGGCCAATATTTTGACGACACCAAACGCTACCTGGACGGCTGCACCGCGCTGACCGATGCCGACCGCCAGGCGATTTTTGAAGGCAACGCACGCCGTGTGTATCCACGTCTGGATGCGCTGCTGAAACAACGTGCCCAACAGACGGAGGCCGCATGAACATCGTCGACATTCATCCACACATCATCTCGGATGATGAGAAGCGCTACCCCCCGGCACCGCTGTTTGGCAAACGCTCCGATTGGTCGCAAGAGCGCCCCAGCACCGTTGAATCGTTGATCGCCGCGATGGACACAGCAGGTGTGGCCAAGGCTGCCGTGGTGCATTCCTCCACCACCTATGGTTTCGACAACGCCTATGTGGTGGACGGCTGCAACCAGTACAAAGACCGTCTGGTGGCGGTGGGTTCGGTTGACATGCTGGCCGACGATGTGCCTGCCGTCATCAAGACTTGGGCCGACAAAGGCCTGGCCGGGTTGCGCATCTTCACCGGTGGCTCGACCAAGGACTTCGACCCCAGCGAGCTGGACAACCCCAAGTCCTTCAAGGCCTGGGAAATGCTGGCCGAACTGGGCCTGCCCATGTGCATACAGACGGGGCCCATAGGGCTGCCGCAGGTGCGCATGCTGGCCGAGAAGTTCACGCGCGTGAACATCATCCTCGACCACCTGGGCCGCCCGGATGTGCTCGACGGCCCGCCGTACACCAACGCACAAAGCCTGTTCGACATGGCCGACCTGCCGAATCTGTACATGAAGCTCACACCGCGCATCTTTGGCGACGTGCAAAAGGACAAGGCCAGTGCCGAGACCTTCTTCCCGCGTGTGGTGGAGGCCTTTGGCGCCAAACGCATGGCCTGGGGCTCGAACTTTCCGACCTCGCCCGGTACGCTGTCGGAGATCCTGGCCACGGCGCAGGCCGGCCTGGCCAGCCTGAGTGAGGAAGACCGCACCTGGGTCTTTGGCAAGACGGCGCAGAAGCTCTATCCGGGGCTTGCCTAGACCTAGCTCTGGTGATCCCGGCCATTCGCGGACAAGGCGCCGATAGAGCGCCATCCCAACCCTAACGGTTCAGCACATCAAAGAGAACGACATGGAGACAAGCACCTCGAAACCAACCGGCACTGCCAGCGTCTGGGCCATCCTGGCCCTGCTGACGGTGGGCCTGTTGATTTCTTTCATAGACCGCACCAGCTTGTCGTCCGCCTTGGCGGACAAGCATTTCATCGAAGAGTTTGCATTGAGCAGCGTGGACCGGGGTTGGCTCAACTCGGCCTTTTTCTGGTCTTATGGCCTGATGCAATTGCCCATGGGTTGGCTGGTGGACCGTTACGGCGTGAAGTGGCCCTACACCATTTGTTTTCTGCTGTGGTGCCTGGCCACGGCGCTCACCGGCCTGGTGACGGCTCTCGCAGGGCTGATCGCCATGCGGCTGATCGTGGGCGCGGCAGAGGCCATCGTGATCCCAGCTAGCTACCGCTGGATAGGCAGCAACATGGGCGAAAACCACAAGGGCCTGGCCGCCGGCATCCTGTCCATGGGCGGCAAGTTTGGCCCGGCCATTGGCGCCCCCGTCGCCGCCTGGTTGATCGTCAGCTACTCGTGGAAGTGGATGTTTGTGCTGACCGGGGTGCTGGGCCTGATCTGGCTGTTGCCCTGGCTGATGATGGTGCGCAACGACCTGCCGTCCAAGACCGAGTTGGTCAGCAACAAGGCCAAGGCCTCGTCGGTCACGCTGGGTGGCCTGTTGAAGGCGCCGGTGATCTGGGGCGCCATGATCAACAATTTCTGCTACGGCTACTTCGTCTTCTATTGCATGACCTGGATGCCCGCCTATCTGGTGGAGCAGCGTGGCCTGTCGCTGAAGAACTCGGGGCTCTACACCTTCTTCAGCTTTGCGGGCATCGCCATCGTCGCCACCTTTGCGGGCTGGCTGGCCGACCGCATCATAGAGCGCGGGGGTGACGCGGTTTTTGTACGCAAGGCCTTTGTGATTGCCGGCTTCATCGGCGGCAGCACCGTGTTGTTTGGCAGCTTTGCCGAAACGCTGGACCAGGCCTTGTTCTGGAACGTGTTGTCGCTGACGCTGCTGGGCCTGGCCACTGCCAACAACCTGGCGTTGTGCAAGCTCACGCTGATCCCCAAACCGGCCATCGGCCTGGCCACCGGGGTGCAGCAATTGGCCACCAGCCTGGCCGGTGGTGTGTCGGCAAGCCTGTCGGGCTGGTTGCTGCATGTCAGCGGCAATTACGACTTGCCCATGAAGGTGATCGTGCTGTTCTTGCTGATTGGTGCGACCAATACCGCCATCTTGCTGCGCCCCAAGTGGGCGCCCAAGGTGGCGGGTGATGAGGCCAAACGGCCTGACGCGGGGGCCGCCGGGGTGCCCAAGGCAGAAGCGCCCGCGAAGTCAGGCGCCTGAATCAACCCCGCTTTTGATCAAGACGGCAGACGGCGAGGCTGCCGCAGAGCTTCCTTTTTTGACCACCCATTCAAACACACAAAACTATGGCAAAAATCGTATTCGGCATGGCGGTACCGCACAGCGGCATGCTGGGCCAGGCCCCCGAAGACTGGTTGAAAAACGGCGAACGTGACCGCAGCAACCCGGCGCTTTGGTTCCGCAACCGCACCTGGACTTACCCGGAGCTGGAAGCGCACCGTGGTGCTGCATTCGAAAAATTCCTGACGCTGGAAGAGCGCACCACACGCGCCCAACGTTGCCGCGCCGCACTCGATGAAATGGCCGCCGCTTACCAGCGCGCCAAGATCGATGTGGCCATCATCCTGGGCAAGGACCAGCAGGAAATCTTTGTGCACCACTCGCCCTCCATCGCCATCTACTCGGGCGAAGAGGTGCACAACGGCCCGCCACAGCGCGCCGTTTATGCACCCGACCACCACGTGGTGCACAAGTGCCACCCCAAACTCGCGACCTACCTGATCGACACCTTTCAAGCCAAGGGCTTCGACCTGACCGACCTGTTCGCCTGGCCGGAGAACGTTTGGATGGAAAAGCAGATGAAGCAAAAGGCCGACTACCCCGTGGTGCCGCATGCCTACAGCTTTGTCTACCACCAGATCATGGGCGACAACCCGCCGCCGCACGTGCCGGTGCTGATGAACCTGTTCTACCCGCCCACACAGCCATCCATGGCGCGCTGCATTCAGTTTGGCGATGTGTTGCGTGACGCCATAGAGGCCTGGCCCGAGGATGTACGCGTGGCCATCATCGCCTCGGGCGGTTTGTCGCACTTCGTCAACGATGAAGAGTTTGACCAGGATGTTTTGCAGAAGCTGGCCAGCTACGACTACGACGGCCTGGCCGCCATTCCAGACGGCTGGTTCCAGTCCGGCACTTCGGAGGTCAAGATTTATTCGACCGTGATGAAGGCACTGCAGCACACCGGCGCACAGATGACCCTGGTGGATTACGTGCCGTGCTGGCGCACTGCCGCCGGCACGGGCGAAGGCATGGGCTTTATGTACTGGGATCCCGAAAAGACGTGAGTCTTTCTCCGCTGCCTCCCGCATCCCTGAACAAACATATTTGAATCAAAGAGAAATCAACATGAGTAACGACAACCGCCTCAACAGCGTCATCCGCGCATTCGAATCCGGCAAACACGCGTTTGCCGCGTTCGCCAAGCTAGACAAACAGACTGCCATCGAAATGGCCGATTCGCCGTATGACGGCATCGTCTACGAGATGGAACACAACCCCTACGATGTGTCTGCGTTTGGTGATGCGCTGCAGTACATGCTGAACCGCAAGCAGATCGCGGAATCGGGCTCGGTCGCGCCCAAGGTGACACCGCTGGCACGCATCCCGGCCAACGGCGCCGAGATGAACCAGAGCTTCGCCAAGCAGGTGCTGGACCGTGGCGCCTACGGCGTGATCTGGCCACATGTGTCTACCGTGGCGCAGGCCTACAACGCCGTGGCCTCGTGCCGCTATGCACGGCCTAAGAATGCGCCGCTGTACGAGCCCAAGGGATTGCGCGGTGACGGCCCGGCGAACGCCTCGCGTTACTGGGGGCTGTCTATGGCCGAGTATTACGAGCGCGCCGATGTCTGGCCGCTGGCGCCCAGGGGCGAGATTCTCGTTGGCCTGATGTGCGAGAGCCCGGAGGCCATAGACAACCTCGACGACATTCTGGCCAACGTGCCGGGCATTGGTTTCATCTTGATTGGTGAGGGCGACCTGAGCCAGGCTTTGGGCTACCCGCGCCAGTACGAGCACCCTGAAGTGCTAGACGCCATGCGCAGGATTGTCGAGACCTGCCACAAACACAAGGTGATTGTCGGCAACCCGCATGTCACCGCGAAGAACCACCGCCGCCTGATCGAAGAGGGCTACCGTTTCCTGATGGCCGCGCCGCAGCGCACCTACGGCGTGGTGGGCTTGGCCCAGCAAGCCGCCACCAGCTACTGAAGACGCGCGCCATATGAACGGAGCTGAAAGCCTGGTCGATACCCTGGTGAACCAGGGGGTGGACATCTGTTTCGCCAACCCCGGTACCTCGGAGATGCATTTCCTCGCGGCGCTGGAGAACCCGAAGATGCGCAGCGTGTTGTGCCTGTTCGAAGGTGTCGCCACCGGTGCCGCCGATGGCTGGTACCGCATGAAAGACACACCGGCGTCTACGCTGCTGCACCTGGGGCCTGGCCTGGCCAATGGCTTGGCCAACATCCACAACGCCAAACGCGCGTCCTCGGGCATGGTCAACATCATTGGTGAGCATTCGGCCGCGCACCTCAAGTACGACCCGCCGTTGACCTCGGATATCGAAGGCCTGGCGCGCCCGCTGAGCCATTGGGTGCGGCGTGCGGAATCGGCCAGTGCGATTGCGTGGGACACGGCGCAGGCCGTGGCCAAGGCCAGTGAACACCCGGGCCAGATCGCCACGCTGATTCTGCCGGGTGACACCTCTTGGCAGCAGGCCGCGCTACCGCTGCTGCCAGCACTGCAAAAGCCTGGCCTCAAGGCCCCGAGCGCCGAGCGCATTGCCCACGTGGCGCGTGTGCTGCAGTCGGGCGAGCCCGCGTTGATCATTCTGGCGAACAAGGCCACACGTGGCCAGGCCTTGGTGCGTGCGGGCCAGGTGGCTGCGGCCACGGGCGCACGGCTGGGTTCTCAGTTCTTCACTGCGCGTATTGAGCGCGGGGCTGGGCGCGTGCCCATCGAGCGTATTCCCTACGCCGTGCCGCAGGCGCAGGCTTTTCTAAAAGACTTCAAACACATCATCACCGTGGAAACGCGTGAGCCCGTGGCCTTCTTCGCCTACCCGGACAGGCCTAGCCTGCTGAAAGCCGAGGGTTCGCTGGTCCACCCCCTGGTCGAAGCCGATGAAGACAGTGCACTGGCGTTCGAGATGTTGCTGGAGGTGCTGGGCGCCACCCATGTTGCTCCGGTATTGCAGCCACGCATCGCAACACCTGCACCCAGCGGCGCGCTCAACCCGCTGAGCATTGCCCATGCGCTGGCCGCTGCACTGCCGGAAAACTGCATTCTGGTGGACGAGTCGCTGACCACAGGGCGTGAGTCCATGGGCCACACCCTGGGCGCCTTGCCACACGACCTGATCAACAACATGGGCGGCTCGATTGGCTACGCCACACCTGTGGCCACGGGCGCGGCATTGGCCTGCCCGGACCGGCGCGTGTTCTGCATGGTGGGCGACGGCAGCGCCATGTACACCATACAGTCGCTCTGGACCCAGGCGCGCGAGAGTCTGGACATCACCACCATCATCTTCGCCAACAACAGCTACGCCATCCTGAAAGCCGAGTATTCCAACATGGGTGCGGGTGTGCCGGGCGCCCGGGCGCTGTCGATGATAGACATCGACCGCCCGCGTATCGACTGGCTGGCCATGGCCAAGAGCATGGGTGTGCCCGCCGTGGCCGTGGACACCGCCGAAAGTTTTTACAAGGCCATGGTCGATTCGGCCCGCGAGCCCGGCCCACGGCTGATCGAAGTACGCCTTTAACGCACCTGATGAACCCCCCCCCTGATTTCCCGAGGAGACCAATATGAGCACCACCGCCACCGAAGCGCCCACGCTGCGCACCAACCTCTCTGAATACGCCGTCACCAAGGCCATGCGTGATGGCCGGGTCAAGTCCGAGCTGGTGAACCTGGACTTCTGCGGCCCCACGCCGGCACACAACGGCTTCAAGGCCATGGTGCGCGAAAGCGCTTTTGATGCGGGCGAACTGGCCATCGTCACCTATCTGCAGGCCAAGGCTTATGGCAAGCCGTATGTGCTGTTGCCAGCGCCCATCTCGGGCCGCTTCCAGCACCATTGCGCCGGGTTCAACATCGACTTCGGCCACCTCGACCCTAAAGACATCGAAGGCAAAAAAGTCGGCGTGCGCAGCTACGCTCAGACCACCGGCCTGTGGATCCGCGGCGTGCTGCGCCATGAATACGGTGTTGACCTCGACAAGGTCACCTGGATGACCTTGATCGACGGCCACCTGGCCGAATACAAAGACCCGGAAAACTGCATCCGCCTGCCCGCCGGTTCGGCTATTCCGCAGATGATGCTGGACGGCGAGATCAGTGCGGCGCTGCTGGGTGAAGACATGCCCAAAGACCCACGCGTGCGCACCCTGGTGCCCGATGCACAGGCCGCCGCCAAGACCTGGTATGCGCGCGAAGGCATAGTGCCCATCAACCACATGTTTGCGGTGCACAAGGACCTCTCTAAAAAGCGCCCCGACATCGTGCGCGAGCTGTACCGCATGGTGGCCGAGAGCCGAGCCCTGGCTGAAGGCGGGGTGCCTGCGGTGTTCCCACCGCTGGGCCTGGAGGCCAATCGCAAGGGGCTGCAACTGGCCATAGACTGGGCGCTGGACCAGAAGATCATTCCGCACCGCTTGAGTGTGGACGAGTTGTTTGACGATGTCACGGGCAGCCTGGGCTGATGTGGTTCAAGAGGCGTCTTGCAATACCATTCTGATGGATTGAATACACAGCAAACACGGTGTACACGGCCTGCTGCGCTGGGGATTCCCCTCTTGCCCATCACACGAGGGGAATCCAAGATGCGGCTACTCAAGCTTGTTCTATTTCCATGGACTCAGTTCACTTTTTATTCACCTGGTGCGCGCCTCAACAAGGTGTAGCCGGAGCGTCGTCATGAGACACCTGGCCAGCAACCGTTCGCCGCGCGAGCGCAATCTTCTGGCGGCGCCCGTGCCGGTGCCCAAGGTGCGCCTTTACGTTGAAACCCCGGAGACCCAGCAGTCCTGGTTTGTCAACGTGGGGCACGTCACCGAAGGCGGGCGTCGGCGTACCGCGCCGCACGCCCATCCGTTCTACGGGCAGGTGATTTTTGTGCGCATTGGCAAGGGCGTGATGAACCTGGAAGGCAGCAGTGTGCCGTTTGAAGGGCCTTGCGCGCTGCTGCTGCCAAATGAATGTGTGCACGGGCTCGAGTACGAAATCGACGTGGACCGTTGGGTGGTGACCATAGAGGAGACCTACCTCAAGCAGGTCAATACCAAGCTGCCGGAGTTCATGCAGTTGTGGACCGAGCCCCGGGTGATTCCGCTGAGCTACGACGCCGAGGCACCGGCCGATTTCTACGGCCTGATCAGAAGACTGGAGCAAGAGATACGCTCCAAGGCGGCCGGGCATGCGGTGGGTACCGAGGCCGCGCTGACCTCGCTGCTGCTGATGCTGGCGCGCGGCACCAGGCTGGACCAGATCGACCAGGAGGGCGCCACGCGCAAGGCCATTCGCCTGGCCGATCGCTTCCGTGAGTTGATTCACCAGCACTACCGCGAAAACCTGCGGCTGCAGCACTATGCGTCCATGATGGCGGTGTCGCCTGCGCAACTGCGCGCCGCCTGTGTGGCCGCTACCGGGCTCAGCCCGACCAAGCTGATCCATGCGCGCCTCATCACCGAAGCCAAGCGCAACCTGATTTTTGGTGACATGTCGATCGAGCAGATCGCCTATGGCCTGGGCTTCATCGACACGGCGTATTTCACCCGCTTCTTCCGCAAGGAAGTGGGCCAGTCGCCCAGCCAGTTCCGCCTTGCGGCGCGAGACCACACGCATCAGGCGATGTGACGGGTTCAGCGGCAGGGGCGCTTTTATACCTGTCGTTTTTCCACGCGGCTGTGCCGCGACAAAAGTGCAAGTGAATCAGCCTTTCGTGTAGGGGCAGCTGCTGGCTCCTGTCCTATTCTTTGGTCATTGCCCGGCCCTTGTGCCTGGCGACAAAAGAATGACAGGAGACGATTTGAAGATGTTGTGCTGGAAGAGGCTGCTGGGCCTGGTGCTGTTGGCAACGTTTGGCGCACAAACGGCGGTGGCTGCAGAGTGCGCCGCCACTGAGTTGGCTTATGTCGGCACCGATGGCCAGCACCTGCGCGCGCTGCACTTCGATGCCTGCAGCGGCCAGATGGCCATGATTGGTACTGTGGCAGAGTTGCCCAAGCCGAGGTGGGCCGTGCTGCTGGCCCAGCCGCCCGTGCTTTATGTGGCAAGTGATGGTGACGGCAAAGTAGGCAGCGTGGTGTCTTTCGCGCTAGACCGGCACTCCGGTGCGCTCACCAGGATCAATGAGGCCGCTGCCGGTGGCGCTGGCACCACCCATCTTTGGCTGGATCAGGCTTCCAAGACCCTGCTCGCCGCCAACTTTGGCAGCGGCTCGGCGGCCAGCTTGCCGCTGCGCCCGGATGGCAGCGTGGGCGCCGTGGTGTCCACCCTCAAGGCGACAGGCTCGGGCCCGCACCGCCGCCAGGCCAGCCCACATGCACATGGTATTTCCGTGGATCCCACTGGCCGTTACGCCCTGGTGGCCGACATGGGCGCCGACCGCGTGTTCGTATATGAGTTTGACCGCGCCACACATGCCTTGGCCACGGGCGATACACAAGCCGAAGCCGCCTCTCGTAGCTTCGCAACGCCTGCCGGCAGCGGGCCGCGCCGCGCCATCTTTGGTGCAAGCTCTGGCGCAAGCTCTGATGCGGATGGGCGCTTTGTGTATGTGCTGAACGAACTCACCGCCGAGGTGATGGTGTTGCGCTGGGATGGTCGGTTGGGGCGGTTGTCACTGGTGCAAACAGCACCGCTGTCTGGCCCGGCGTTTGACGGCGCCAAGAGCGCCTCGGAGATCGCCGTCAGCCGCGACGGCCGTTTTGTGTATGCCTTGAACCGTGCCGAAAACACCATTGTGGTGTTGCGCGTCGACCCAGCCTCCGGTGAACTCTCGACCGTGCAGCGTTTGCCCAGCGGCGGCGAGGCGCCGTGGGCGTTTGACATCCATACATCGGGCCAATGGCTGCTGGTGGCCAACTACCGCAGCAACCGCTTGAACCTGTTCCGCATCGACGCCGCATCCGGTCTGCTTGCAGACAGCGGACAGGCACTGGAATCACCCGCGCCGGTGAGCATCACCTTCGCCAATTAAGGGGCCACCGTCCGGTGTTCCCCAAAACATCATTTGCAGGAGACAAAAAACGTGGACCGTAGAAAATTTATCGGCGGCGCTTACGCGGCCGTGCTGGCCCTCGCGCAGAAGCCGCTGGCCGTGTTGGCGGCAGAACCGAACAAAGCCGCCCAGGGCGCGTTGCTGCTGAACCGCATCGGCCCCGCAGCCTCGCAGATTTTTGTGGCCAACGCCGATGGCAGCAACGAGCGCAAGCTGATAGACAGCGGCACGCTGGACTACAACGCCTCCTTCTCGGCCGATGGCCAATGGTTGGTGTTCACCTCCGAGCGTGATGGCCTGGGCAACTCCAACATCTACCGCGCGCGTGTCGATGGCTCCGAAGTGGAGCGGCTGACGGACTCTCCCGCGGTCGACGATGCCGCCGCGCTGTCCCCTGATGGCAGCAAGCTCGCCTTCGTCAGCACGCGTGATGGCTTTCTCGCCAACATCTGGGTGCTGGACCTCAAAACCCGCGCCTTGCGCAACCTCACGGGTGCCAGCGGGGTACAGGGAAAAGCAGATCTGCCCAACGGCTTCTTCCGCCCCTCGTGGTCGCCCGACAGCCAATGGCTGGCGTTTTCATCCGACCGCAACACCGAGTGGAAGGGCCACCACAACGGCGCGGGTTGGGAGCACACACAAGAGCTCAGTGTCTACATCATCCGCGCCGATGGCAGCGGCTTCCGTCAGGTGGCGAGCCGGCCCAACCACTGCCTGGGCTCGCCTAAGTGGTCACCCGACGGCAAGCGCATCGTCTTCTACGAAACGCTGGCCGAATACACCTATTGGGTGCTGCGTCCCGACCTGCTGCCAAAAATCGATTCGCAAATTGTGTCGGTCGACGTGGCCAGCGGCGCACGCATAGAGCACACCAGCGGGCCGGGTTTCAAGCTGGGGGCGCAATACATCTCCATGGACGAGATCGCCTACCGCCGCAAGGGTGGGGCCGACGCCGGTCTGTATTCCACGCTGGTGGGCAAGGGTGTGGTGAAGATAGACCGCCTGCGCACACCAGCCTGGTCGCCAGACGGCAAACAAGTGGTCTACGAAAAATTCACCTGGGGCGGCTGGAAGCAGAACCAGTCGTTATACAGCTGGGATGCCGAGCGTGAGTACCGCTACACCGATGTCTGGCCCGCGTTCTCCAAGGACGGCATGATGGTGCTGACCGCCAAGGGGCAAGACTCGTCGGTGGACATCATGCGGGCCGATGGCAGCGAGCGCAAACGCATCTTTGATGTCAGCAAACAAAGCGACCTCGACCCGGTGTTGGTCAAGCGTGGCCTGGCCGGTGCGTTCTACCCGGTGTGGTCGCCCGATGGGGAATGGGTGGTTTTTGGCCTGGGCAGCTGGTTCACCGAGCGTGGCAATGGCCGCGCGCGGTTGATGCGTGTGCGGCGCGACGGTTCGGCCGTGGAGCAACTCACCGACGACTCGGTGTTCAACGCCGGCTTCCCCAGTTATTCGGCCGACGGCAAGGAGGTGGTGTTCCGCGCCTGGGGCAAGGATGGCCAGGGCTACGACCAGCAGGGGTTGCGCATCGTCAACCTGGAAACGCGCAAGATCCGTGTGTTGACCAAGGACTACGACAACCTGCCGCTGTGGTCGCCCGATGGCAGCCGCATCATGGTGACACGCGGCGTGAAGAAGGAAGGCAGCATCTGGTCCAACTTCGACATCTTCACCATTCGCCCCGATGGCACAGACCTGCGCCGCCTCACCACCAGCGAGGCCAGCGACGGCCACGCGGTATGGACCAACGGCGGCAAACAGATTCTCTGGAACAGCGCCATGGCCGGTTACCGCGATGAGGCCTGCATGTATGACCAGACCTTCCAACCCTATGGCCAGGTGTTTGTGATGGACGCGGACGGCAGCAACAAGCGCCAGATCACTGACAGCATTTGGGAAGACTCCACGCCGCAGTTTGTGCCGCCGGGAGCGCGGTAGTCACCACGAACAGGCTAAAAGCTCGGCGCAGTGATGGGCTTTGCCTGTTCTCCTAAGTCAGAACGAGAATAGGAGACAGCGTGAGAAGACGCAGTTTTATGGCGCGCTGCTCGGCGGCGCTGGCGCTTGCCGGCCCGCTGGCCCAGGCTGGCGCGCAGACTTATCCGGTCAGGCCTATACAGTTGTTTGTTGCGCTTGGACCCGGTGGTGCCGGCGACTTGGTGGCCCGTATGCTGGCGAAAAAAATGGGGGAGAGCATGGGGCAACCGGTGGTGGTCGAAAACCGGCCAAGCCCGGTGGTGGCGGTGGCGACCGTTGCCAAGGCCAAGCCCGACGGCTACACCATGATGATGGCAGGCAGCGGAACAGCGCTGAGTTCGTCGTTGTTCAAAAGCCTGCCCTACGATTTGATGGCTGACTTCATCCACGTCTCTACCATGGCCTCTTTTGATTTGGCCCTGGTCACCGGCAGCCAATCCAGTTTCAACTCTGTGGCCGATGTTTTGGCCTACGCAAAGGCTAACCCCGGCAAGCTGAACATCGGCACCATACGCATAGGCAGCACTCAGCATCTCAGCGCCGAAATGTTCAAGTCCATGGCCGGTATTGATGTGGTGGTGGTTCCCTACAAAACCACGCCCGATGTGGTGACCGCCTTGCGCGCCAACGATGTGCAGGTGGCGATGGAAATCCTGTCGCCCGTGCTGGGGCAGATCAAGGGCAAAAATATCAAGGCTTTGGCCGTTACCTCGACCCATAGGTTTCCCGGCCTACCCGATGTACCCACCGTGGCTGAGAGCGGTGTACCAGGCTTCGAGGCCAGTTCGTGGAATGGCATCAGTGTGCCCGCTAGAACACCTGCGGAAATTGTGGCCCGGCTGGGCAAAGAGGTGCAAGCCGCGATATCCTCGCCTGAGGTGTTGGCAGAGCTGCAGGCCATGGGCATAGTCGCAAGCCCCAGCACTTCTGAACAGATGAGCTTGCGCATGAAGCGCGACATGGCGAAGTGGCAGGGCGTGATCCACAAGGCGGGGATTCCACGGCAATGACCCATATGCTGGAAACCGGCGCGCCTGTGTCGGCTGAGCCAAGGGCACGGGGCACGGCCGAAGTCTGAATGCCGGCATATCAGCTGCCGCTCAGCCCCTCTTGTGCACGCGTGACCAGCGTATGGACATCGCCGTCGCTGCGCAATCCCAGGCGTTCGGCCTGGGGCGTCAAGAGCGGCGGTGCGCTGGCAAACAGCCGTTCCACGGCAGGCTGAGGCGCGTAGTGCAGCAACTGTTCTGCCGACCCTCCAAAGCGTTGCAGCAACTCTTCTGCTACGGCTTGTATGGACAGGTGCAGCACCGGCATTTGGTAGCGACGTTCGGCCGACCATTGGGCCGGGTTTATTGTGGCCATCTGCAGCAGGTTGTCTACGCAGGCGCCGACCGATATCCACCAGCAGCGGCCTTGGGGCGAGATCGGCAAGGTGATGGCTTGGCCCCTGGCCATGGAGCAGAACAACTGGCTCATGAAGGCGGAAACCAAACCGGTGTTTTCATCGGGCCGCGCCACCACGCCTGGCAGCCGCAAAGAAGCACCCTGCACCCAGCCGCGCCGGCTGGCATCGGCCAGCGCGATCTCGCACATCAGTTTGTGCGCGCCATAAGTGGTAGCCGGTGCTGGTGGCGAATCCTCGTGCAGCACCGCACCCAGGTTCTCGCCATAGACCGCGACCGAGCTGGCGTAGATGAAACGTGGTGGGGTTGGCAGAGCACGGCAGGCCTCGACCAAGCCCAGCGTGGCATCCAGATTCACACTGCGACCAAGCGCGGGATCGCGTTCCGCCGCACCGCCAGGCACACTGGCCAGGTGGAAGATGACATCGGGTGCGGTGTTGATGGCCATGCGCCGTACGGCGTCATCTGCGAGGCTGCCGCGTACCACGCGCACCCGCGCATCGCCGCTGCTGTTGGCAGCCGCCAGATCCAGCAGAATCAATTCTTTGATAGGCTGGCCCAGTAGCCCAGCGCTGAGCAGCCTGTGCACCAGCGCCTGGCCGATGAACCCCTGGGCCCCCGTCACCAATACCCTGCTCATGGCTGGTACTCGACCACACGCTGGTCGACCACGCCGAACGGTCCGGCCGTGCCGTCTTCAAAACGGGCTTGCATGCGTACACGGTCGCCAAACTGCATGAAGCCAGTGCTGGCCTTGCCCAGGTCAATCATCTCGATCACGCGGCGCTCTGCAATACAGGCCGAGCCTGCGCTGCGCGCCACGTTGGAGACGGTGCCCGAGCCTATGAGCGTGCCCGCGCTGAGGCGCCGGGTGCGCGCTGCGTGGGCAATCAGCTCACCGAAGCCGAAGTTCATCTCGCCGCCATGGGGATGGCCAAAGTGGGCGCCGTTCCACTCCACGTGTAACTGCAGATGCACGCGGCCGTTGAGCCAGGCTGCGCCCAGTTCATCGGGGGTGACCGCCACGGGTGCAAAGCTGGTCGAGGGTTTGGCTTGCAGGAAGCCGAAGCCGGTCTTCATTTCGTGTGGACCCAGCGCACGCAAACTCCAGTCATTGAGCTGCACCACCAGACGCACCGAGGCGAGCGCCTGCGCCGCTGAACAGGCCATGGGCACAGGCCCGACGATCACGCCAAATTCACCTTCGAAATCTATGCCATGTTCCTCTCGGGGCAGCGGCACATCGGTTGTGGGGCCGAGGAAGTCGTCACTCGCGCCTTGGTACATCACCGGCACGGTGTCAAACAGTGGAATGGGTTCGCTGTTGAAGGCCTGCTCCATCAAGCGTCCGTGGTTCAAGAACGCCGAGGCGTCACACCACTGCGGGGCGCGTGGCAGAGGTGCTGCACAAGCTTGCGCGTCAAATGCCTGCGCGTCGGGGCAATCCCCGGCATTCAGCCGGTCGTAGAGCTTTTGCAGTGCCGGGGCCGTGGTTTCCCACTGCTGCAAGGTGGTCAACAGGTTGGGCGCGATGGCCGAGGCATCGGCAACCAGGCTGAGATCACGCGAGACAACGATCAGGCGACCATCAGGCTGGTCGGAACACAAGCTGGCAAGTTTCATCGGGGAGCTGCAAAAAGTGGGTGAATTCAGTTGCCGTCGCTGATGGTGGTACCACCGTCGACCACAAGGTTGTGGCCGGTGATGAAGCCACCTGCCGCGCTGGCCAGCATGACGGCGACACCGGCGATTTCATGGGGCTCTCCGACGCGACGCAGTGGCGTCAGGGACAGGCGACGTTGCATGAACTCGGCATTGCCGAGCAGGCTGCTGGCCAAGGGGGTGTGGATCAGGCCGGGAGAGATGGCGTTCACACGCACGCCGCTGGGTCCCCATTCCACTGCCAGGTTGCGCGCGAGTTGCGCCAGTGCAGCCTTGGACAGGCCATACAGGCCAATCGACTTGTTGCCGCGCAGGCCTGCAATGCTAGACATCAGAATGACATTGCCACCCCCGCGCTGTGCCATGGCGGGGATCAAGCTGGTGCTCAAGGCCACTGCCGACCGCAGGTTGATGTCCATGACTTGCTGCCAGTGGGCTTCGGTGGTCTCGGCCACGGGACCTGCAGGCCCCTGCACACCAGCGTTGCAGACCAGCACATCGACCGGCCCATGCCGGGCCAACACATCCGCCGCCAGGGCTTTGGCCGACGCAAAGGTCGAGAGATCACCGGGCAGCGCGCAGGCCAGTCCGCCAGCCTGGCGCAAAGACATGGCTGCCTGTTCGCAGGCCTGAGGCTGGAGGTCGGACACCAGCACCGTGGCGCCGTGGGCGGCCAGCGCCTGGGCGATGCTGGCGCCCAGGCCGCCCGTGGCACCGGTGACCAAGGCCAGCTTGCCGCTGAGGTCGAACAGTGTTGAGGGCACGCGGCTTTACTCCAGTACCACGCCGGCGCTGCGAATCGCGCCGCCCCATCGGTCGGTCTCAGACTGGATGTAACGCGCGAAGTCGGCCCCGCTTTGGGGGGCGGGTGTCACACCCAGGTCGCCAAAGCGGCGCTTGATTTCGTCGGATTCGACGGCCTGCACCACCAGGCTGTGCAGTTGTTTCACGACATCGTCTGGTGTGCCACTGCGTACCACCACACCGGTCCAGCCGGGGGCATTCAGGCTGGGGTAGCCGAGTTCTGTCATCGTCGGCACCTGTGGCAAACGCTCCAGGCGTTTTTCGGAGCCAACGACGGCCAGCGCGCGTAGTTTTCCTTCCTGCACATAGGGCTGGCTGTTGGCGGTGACGTCCAGCATCACATTGATGTGGCCGCCCAGCAGGTCTTGTACCGCGGGTGCGGCGCCTTTGTAGGCCACGTGGGTGAAGTTGCCCTTGGTCTCGCGCTTGAGCATCTCCATCCAGATGTGTGGCTGGCTGCCCATGCCGTAGGAACCATAGGTGATGCCTTGATCCTCCTTGGCGGCCTTGCTGGCCTTCAGCAGGTCGTCCAGCGTTTTGATCGGGCTGTTGGCGGGCACCACCAGCAGCAGGCTGGAGGTGAGCAGCCGGGTCAGTGGCGTGAAGTCTTTGAGGGTGTTGTAGTTCAGCTTGGGGTAGAGCGCTGCATTCATGGCGAACGGGCCGATGTCGCCATAAAACAAGGTGTGGCCGTCAGCCGGTTGCTGCTTCACGTAGATGGCTGCAATCTGGCCGCCGGCGCCGGGCTTGTTTTCGACAATCACCGGTTGTTTCAGCGCGGTGGAGATGTGCTGCGTGAGTACACGCGACACTGCATCACCAAAACCACCCGCGGGATATGGCACGACCCAGGTGATGGGGCGGCGCGGAAAGGCGGGTTGTGCAAACGCTGCCGGGGCCAGGCCTAGCGCGGCAGAGGACAGAACGAGTGAACGCCGAGAAATCATGATGGTCTCCATGTTGTGAACGTGCCGTTGTGAGCGATTCACAACGGCCAGGTGCCGATTCGCGGTCGGACATGGGTGCAGTATGGAGAGTCGGTTTTCGAGAAATGTCGATTTCCTGCGTTTTTTTGGAAATCGTGCGGTCGCCGCTAAAAACGCTGACGCATTTGCAGCGGTGTCACTCCCCAGTGTTTTGAAAACGCCTGAGAGAAGTAGGAGAGCGATGAAAAGCCCAGCGCGCGCGCGATTTCGCTCACCGGGCGCCTGGTGTCCAAAAGCCATGTGCGCGCACGCTCCATGCGTATGCGCAGCACGAACTGATGCGGAGTGAGGCCGCTGGATAGCTTGAGGCAACGCGAAAAGTGGAACACGCTGAGGCGTGCTTCATGGGCCAAGGTGGCGGCCGCGAGGGGCTGGTCCAGGTTGTCCTTGACGAAGTTTTCCACGTGGCGCAGTTGCCAGGCGGAAAGCGGCGTTGATCTTTCCGATCGGCTCTGCGGTGCGCGGTAGTGCTCCAGCAGATGCACCGCCACACTGGTGGCAAGGCCCTCCGCAAACGCCGCATGCAGCGCACTGTTGTCGTGCAGCGCGAGCACCAGAACTTGCACCAGTTGTTGCAGTACCGGGTCTTTGGTGCCAAAGCAGCTGCGTAGCGCGAGGTGGGGAGCCTCTTCGCCATGCACACGCTGCAGCCACTGCGGGGACAAGTCCAGATGCAGGTTGTCGCGTTCCTGCTCGGTTCTCCAGAAACTTGGCGTGTGTGCGGGCAGTATCACGACTTCGCCCGGGGCCCACTGGCGCCACTGGCTTTCGTTGCCGTGGCGCTGGAACAAGCCGGTACTTTGGCCGTGCCGGACGATGATGCAATGTTTTCCGGCCGCCGGGATGTACAAGTCTTCGGCGTCCGCCCGCTGATGCCAGAGCGACAGCCCATGCCATGGCAGACCTTTGCTGGAGCACAAAATCTGCTCGGGAGGGACGGCGTCCAAGGGCTCGGCAACGTAGCCTTGTTCAGCTGCCCGCCAACGGCGGCTGTCTACGTCGATAGATTGGGCAAGCATGGTGGGCGGTCGGCAGATGGCGTCTAGGTCGTTGGCATATCTTAGTTCGATTCCTTGGTTCGATTCTTACCGGCGTTTGCTCAAGCGCGAACGGTTATAGATCCAGCACCAGGCGTTGGCTCTTGGCGCGCGAGCAGCAGATGAGCATCTGATCGTTGGCGGCCTTTTCATCGGCTGTCAGATACGCGTCCCGGTGATCCGGTTCGCCCTGCAGAACCCGCGTGATACAGGTGCCGCAAATGCCTTGTTCACAGGAGGTTTCGACCTCCACGCCGGCCGCCAGCAACGACTCGGCGATGGAAACCCCGGCTTGAATCGGAATGACGCGCCCGCTGCGGCGAAGTTCGACGCAGAAAGCATCGCCAGCGTTCAAGGCGACCGGGTCGACAGACGCACCGAACAGCTCGAAATGCACACGTTGCGCGTCCCACCCGGCCTGATCGGCGGCCTGCCGCGCTACATCGATGAAACCCTTGGGGCCACAAACGTAGAGATGTGTGCCGGGAGGCTGCGCGGCGACCACCTGCGCAAGGTCGGCCCGTGCCTGGGCTTCGCCCTCGACATACAGGCGCGTGTGCTGGGCGTAGCCTGCGTCTTGCAAGTGCTGTGCAAACGCCATACGTTCGCGGCTGCGCGCCGCATAGTGCAACTCAAATGGCACATTGCGTTGGTGCAGTGTGTCGGCCATGCACAGAATCGGCGTAATCCCTATGCCAGCCGCCAGCAGCAAAATGGGGGCTGCATTTTCTTCCAGCTCGAAGTGGTTTTTCGGTGTGCTGCACCACAGCGTGTCGCCGACTTGAACCTGGTCATGCATGGCGGCAGAGCCACCGCGCGAGTCTGGCGCGCGCAGCACACCAATGCGGTAGGTCTTGCCGTCCGGTGGTGCCCATAACGAATACTGCCGCTTGAGGCCTGCACGCACCTCTACCTCCAGGTGCGCGCCAGGGCTGAAGTGTGGCAGGGTGCTTGCGTCCGGGGCTTGGAGTTCGAATCCGGCGATGTCCTGCGCCAGCGCGACTTTGCGCACCACACGCAGCATCAAGCCTTTGGTGTTGGCCGCCACGGAGGCCGCGTGATCCATGATTTCCATTAAACGCTCTCCGACATGTTTTCCGCTGAGGCTTGACGCTTGAGAATGCCCGCGATGACACGGCGGGCGCGATTCGGGCCTACGTCGACGTGGATGTCTATCATCGGCCGCGGGCCAAAACGCAACTGGTTGCGGTACTGCGCTTCGATCACGATCTTGTCTTCTTCGAACGTGGCTGCGGTTTGGTCGACCACCAATTGGGTCACATCGTCGCGATCCGGGTGCGGGTTGGTGGCAATCGTCCAGAAATAGTGGGCGGTGGTCTCGGTCTCGGGCGTCACGCCGTGAAAACCGCGCATGTGAAAACCTTCGCGTTGCGGGTCATCGAGTGCGCCCGTACCCTGGTCCATTGCGCCGGTCCAGACCTGGATGTGCGAGAGCTTGAACTCCACCTCCTGCCAACGGTCGATCTTGCCTTTGAAAGGCCATGCGGCGCTGTAGGTCGGTGGTGGATCCGATTCGGGCATCCAGCGGATCACGCGCACCACCTCGTCCTCCTGCTCCACCTTCAGCTGGGCATTCATGTGGATCTTGGCGTTGCCGCCAATGGTTTTCAGATGCACATAACCCAGGTGGCTCAAGTCCAGCAGATTGTCGTGTATGAGTTGGTAGGGGGCATCGTAGTGGTAGACGTCGCCGTCGAACTTGTAGCGAGGGTCACTATGCACCGGGTAGGCCGGCGGCGCGCAGTTGGGCTGCGAGTCGGGCGTAGAGCCCACCCATAACCACAAGATCTGGTCGCGTTCGCGCAGCGGATAGGAGCGCACCTTGGCTTTGGCCGGAATACGCTCCTGGCCCGGAATCTCGATGCAGTGGCCGGCGCTGTTAAACAGCAGCCCGTGGTAGCCGCAGCGCAGACCGTCCTTCTCCAGCGTGCCACACGACAGCGGCAGTTCACGGTGGCAGCAACGGTCTTCCAGCGCGCCCACTGCACCGTCGGGTGTGCGAAACAACACCATGGGCCGCGAAAGCAGGGTGCGCCCGACGGGCTTGTCCTTCAGTTCCCAGGAGAAACCGGCGACGTACCAGCGGTCAAGTGGAAAAGCGTTGGTGGAAGCCTGCAGAGGCAGTTCTGATGGGGCGTTCATGGTTTTGGACTTTCTGGTGTCAGGAGAATATGGGGTTGAGTCAAGTGGAGAGTGGCCGTCCATTTGCAAACGGCGCTGGTTCGGATCCACCCTGGATACGGGCTCTTTCTGCAACAGGCTCTGCGGATTCCGGTGTTGCCAACCGGTGCATCAGCACCACCAGCGCCGCTGCCACAAAGGCCATGCCGTAGCCCAGATACAACTGGGTCGGACGCAACTGCGCATCGATCAGCGCCCCGGCGACCAAGGGCGAAACGATGGCGCCAATACGCCCTACGCCTATACCCCAACCCACACCCGTGACGCGGACCTCGGCGTCGTACACCATGGGGGCGATGGCATAAAGACCGGCTACGCAGGCGTTGACGAAGGCGCCAATGAGGAATGCCAACACGTAATAGGCGGCCAAGGAGTTGCTGCCACCGACAAAAACGCAGAGCAAGCCAGCGGCGATCAGCATGAACAACGCCAGTACCCGGTGCATGCGGAACTTCGCACCCAAAACACCCAGCAGCGCCGTGCCAAAGATGCCGCCCAGGCTTAGTAAGACGCCTGCGGTCACGCCTTGTTCGCGCGTCAGGCCCGATGCGGCCAAGAGCTTGGGCGTCCAGCTCATGACGAAGTAGAAGCCGAACATTGTGAGGAAAAACGAGGCCCACACCAGCACCGTAGGGCGAGCCAGTTCGCGCGAGAAAAGTGAGCGCAAGCGGCTGGTTTTGAGAGATGCTTTCTCGGGTGCTGGCGGCAGCGTTTGCAGCGGTTCTAGCCCCATGCGGAGCAGCAGGGTGTTGACCTTGCGTAACAAGGCATCGCCATGTGGCCGGGTCAGCAGATAGTCTATGGATTCGGGGAGTCGCCAAAACACCAGCAGTGCCATGGCCAAGGTGGCCAGGCCACCAAACATGAAGACCGAGCGCCAGCCAAAGGCCGATAACAACCACACCGCGATGGTGCCGCCAATGGTGGCGCCCAATGCATAACCAGTGGATTGCAGGCTCACCGCCAGCCCGCGCCAGCGGCGCGAGGCGTATTCGCTGGCGATGACGTTGCTGCAGGCCAGGATGCCGCCGACACCCAAACCCGTGAGCACACGCAGCGCCGCCAGTTCTTGTGGTGACCGTGCCCATGCGGAAAGCAACATGCCTGCCCCCGACACCACCAGGCAGCCGAGCGTTAAAGGTCGGCGGCCGATGCGGTCGGCCCACGGGGCGACGAAGAGTGAACCACCGGCCATGCCGAACAACCCGGCGCTCAACAGAAAACCCAACTGCGCGCCGCTGAGCTGCCACTCGGCCGACACCGAGGCTGCGGTAAAGGCCATGACCAGCACGTCAAAGCCGTCGATCATGTTCAGCAGCATACAAACGGCCACGGTGGACCATTGGTAGAAGGACATGCTGCGGTTGTCTATAGCCGTGCGAATGCTTGTGGGTGCGGACGTGGCGCCGGCCTGATCTGAGGTCTTCATCGTGTCTCTTTTGTTCAGTATGCTGAATGTGATTCAGTTTACTGAATGATGATGCAGGAAAAAATCGGGTAAACCCTGAAATCAGATGGTGGGCCGAATGGGGATGGATGTGCAGCCCACCTGGCCAAGCACCACGTGGGCTGGCGCGATGTCAGCGCCCCGAGCGTGTTGTCTTTGGCTCGGCGCTGGGTTCCGTCTGCGAGGCGTGTGGCAAGGTGCCGTTGTGAATGTGCACGAACTTTTTCAGGATGCGCTTGAACTCGGCTTGTTCCTCGGGCAGCAGGTCTGCCAGCAGCCTTTCGCGGAGTTCGTGCACACCGGGCACAAATTGCTGCAGCATCTCCTCGCCTGCGGGGCTCAGCGTCAGGCTGCGCTGGCGGCGCGGTAGCAGTTCGCGGGAGATCCAGCCCTTGGCTTCAAGCCGAACGGCTATGTCTGCGGTGGTCGAAGTGTCTAGCGCGACCAGTTTCGCCAGGGTCACTTGGTCTATTCCCGGTCGTTCCTGCAGCATGCGCATGACGGCGTACTGCACCGGCGTGACCTCGGGGCCTATGACCTCCCTGAACATCGCCAACGCGATTTGCTGCGCGCGCCGAATCAGGTGGCCCGGCTGGTCATACAGGTCCAAGGACAGTTGGTCGGGCTTCTCTTTTTGGGGCTTTGCCATCGGTGTGTGCAGGTCTTATGCGAACGGGCTCGAAAGCCACGCCGCAGTCTACCCCACAGGGCACCCTTGTTCGAGAAGCAGCAGGTCAAGAAGTAGGGGCCTCTTTGACGGAGGGCTGCTGGCGAATCCTGTACCGTCGGCCCAAAAAAGGGCTTGGCGGGCGGCACCGCCAAGGCAATCGTTGGCGCAATGGTGTTGACGGTCGCTGCGCCGCTGGCGCGTCAAAACCCTCGCTTAGTGGCTCAGTTGGCCATGCGGATCAATGACGAATTTGACCGGGGCTCCGGCATCGAACTGCGCATAACCTGCAGGCGCCTCATCCAGGGAAATCAGCTTTACACCCACGATGTCGGCAATTTTGATGCGCTCCCAGAGAATCGCTTGCATCAGGGCACGGTTGTATTGGATGACGGGCGTTTGCCCCGTCATGAAGCTGTGCGACTTGGCCCAACCCAGCCCCAGGCGAATGCTCAGCGAACCAGTCTTGGCGGCCTTGTCCACACCGCCCGGATCGTCCGTGACGTACAAACCCGGAATGCCGATTTTGCCGGCCGCGCGTGTGACCTCCATCAGCGAGTTCAACACCGTGGCGGGGGCTTCGTGTTGTGCCCCTTCGTGGCCATGGCCACGCGCTTCAAAGCCTACAGCATCGATGGCACTGTCAACCTCGGGCACGCCGAGGATGGCGGCGATCTGCTCGGCCAGCGGGGTGTCGGTGGAGAGGTCTGCGATTTCAAAGCCAACACTCTTTGCATGCTGCAAGCGTGCCGGATTCACGTCGCCGACGATCACCACGGCAGCGCCGAGCAAACGTGCCGAAGCGGCGGCAGCCAGGCCCACCGGGCCGGCGCCCGCGACATAGACCGTGCTGCCGGGCCCAACACCCGCGGTCACTGCACCGTGGTAGCCGGTGGGCA
The DNA here is from genome assembly GCF_049316285.1 of Variovorax sp. HJSM1_2. NCBI lineage: Bacteria > Pseudomonadati > Pseudomonadota > Betaproteobacteria > Burkholderiales > Comamonadaceae > Variovorax > Variovorax sp. HJSM1_2. Next base: position 44,533 of record NZ_JBMOXA010000023.1, read on the forward strand.
GGATGTCCGAGAGACAGGTCAGGTCGCGGATCTTTTCAATGGCTTGTGCCCGGTCCGGAAACTTGAGCAGGTTGAAGTCGGCGTAGGGCACCATCACGTACTCGGCCTGGCCGCCGATCCAGCCGCCCATGTCAACGTAGCCGTAGGCACCGCCGGGGCGGGATTCGTTGACGGTGAGGCAAACACCGGTCTGGCGCTCCTTGCACAAGCGGCAGCGGCCACAGGCCACATTGAAGGGCACGGAGACGATGTCGCCCACAGCCATTTGCTCCACATCTTTGCCGGCCTCAATGACCTCACCCGTGATCTCATGGCCGAGGACCAGACCCGCTGGCGCGGTGGTGCGGCCGCGCACCATGTGCTGGTCGGAGCCGCAGATGTTGGTGGTGAGCACTTTGAGGATGACACCGTGGTTGGCGGTGCGTCCCCTGGGGTTGATGAGCTTGGGGTAGTCGATGCTGCGCACCTCTACCTTGCCCTGCTCGACGTAGACAACACCTCTGTTGCTGGCCATGGTTCACTCTCCTTTGTGACAAAAATGAAAACCGCGCACCGCATCCTTGCGCGCGGAATGGATGCGGTTTGCAGTGGATGACTTGGTGAAGCTCAAGCAGCAGTTAGAAGATGACACGTACGCCGGTGACCAAACCGGTTTGGGAGCCGCCTGCCAATGGATTGCTGCCGCCAGCACCGCCACTCACGGAAATGGCGAGTGTCCCGTCGTTGTTGATCCGGCCCGCGGCGGCATAGACCGCGGTGGTTTTGGATAGGTTGTAAGTGCCGCGCAGAACACCCATCAAAGCCTTGTTGCCCGAGTCTTTGAATTTGAGCTGCGAATACTGCGCATCCACGACGAAGGCCGGCGTCACGGGATAACTGGCGCCAATGAAGTAGAGGTCGCTGCGGGGTGTTGTTGCACTGCCTTCGTTGTTGCGGTGGACCAGGCCGGCGCCGATTTTCAAACCACCGAACTTCACATAGCCGTTGACCGTGGTGCGCTTGTCGGAGAGTGCGGAAGACGTCAGGCCTAGGGCGGTCCAGGAGCCAGCGCCGCCATTCAATTGGTCAAGTGCAGCAGCGATGCCCCAGTTCGCCTGGTCAAACTTCGCCATCACCGACCATTCCCTGCAGGCGCTGCTGTCGTTGGCGACTTCACCGCCGCAATTGGTGCCGCCGGGGTTGTTTGGCACCGGGTTGGCGGTGTCGCGCCCGAAGCTGTAACTCGCGCCAATCGAAAGGTCTGAGAACTTGGCACGATAGCTGAGGGCATTGTCGGCGCGGGCGTTGGGGAGGTAGTTGTCCAGCGAACCCAAACTGAATGTCATGGGGCCAATCACGTCGGCGTCCAGCAGGGACCAGAAGAGCATCGTGTATTGCCGGCCCAGGGCCACAGTGCCCCAGTTGCCGCTGAGGCCTACGAAGGCTTGACGACCGAACATGCGGCCCCCTTGGTTGAGCACGCCACTGTCCGAGCCGAAGCCGCTCTCCAGGGTGAACACGGTTTTTAATCCGCCGCCCAAGTCCTCCGTCCCTCGCATGCCCCAACGCGAGGGCAGGCCGGTTGTGGCGGTGGGCATACGTGTGATGCTGGCGCCGGCAGCCCCTACATTGCTGACGTGTTCTACGGCGGCATCAACGATGCCATAAAGTGTCACCTGCTGCGCGCTCACGGCCGTGGTTGCGAGTGCGGCGCTGGCGCAGAGCAGGGCGCTCAATCCTGTCGTGGCGGGGCTTTTCTTTGTCATTGTGGTCTCCGGTGGTGCTAAAAATGGCGCGCGTGTTTTTACCAAGGCACGCGGCCAGGTCTTCTTCTCAAAAATGGAATGGGCGAATGGGCCCATGGGTAGGGCCGGGCACGTCGACGAGGGGTTCATCTGCGGCCACCGAACCCGTGCCTTCGCGGCTTACTTGCCTGGGTCTTTGACGCCAGCGACTTTGTCGATTTCGATGTTGTAGAGCTGCCCTTCGCGGCGTTCCACCTTGCGGATGTAGATGTCCTGGAGGATGTCGCGTGTTTGCGCATCGATGCTGATGGGGCCGCGTGGGCTTTCAAACGAGAGCCCCTTCATCGCATCGACCAATGCCTGACCCTTGCCCTGACCCTTTGTTTTCTCCAGCGCAGCGTAGATGACGGCCATACCGTCATAACCGCCAACGGCCATGAAGTTGGGGCGCTGGCCTTTGTTCGCAGCTCCAAAATCGGCAACGAATTTGCGGTTCAGCGCGGAGTCGTGTGCAGCCGAGTAATGAAACGATGTGACAACACCAGTGGCCGCATCGCCCATGTCGTTGAGCTGGTCATCGTCGGTGATGCCGCCGTCGCCTATCAGCCTGATCCCGGCCTTGTCTAGGCCGCGCTCGGTGAATTGCTTCATCAGCGCTGCACCCGGCCCCGAAGGGACAAAAACGAACACCGCATCGGGGGCTGAATCCCGCACGCGTTGAAGAAACGGTGCGAAGTCCGGATTGCGCATCGGCACACGCAAGGTCTCGACCACTTTGCCGCCAGAGGCCTGCAGGCGCTCGGAGAAGATTTTCTCGGCGTCCAGGCCAGGCCCGTAGTCCGAGACCAGGGTGACCACTTTGCTGATCTTGTTCTTGGCAGCCCATTGCGCCATGGTGGAGGCACTTTGGTACAGCGTGTAGCTGGTGCGTACAAAGAAGGGGGATGTGGCGACCGCGCTAGACGTTGCCGCCGCCATGATCACCGCAGGTGTCTGCGACTGCGTGGCAACGGAGGCGGCCGAGAGCGCGCTGGGGGTCAAACCAAAGCCTGCAAGCACGTTGACCCTGCCACTGGTGACCAACTCGCTTGCCAAGCGTTTTGTGGCGTCTGGAACACCGCCGTCATCCTTCAGGATGAGCTCCACCTTGCGACCGGCGACGGTTGATCCGGCATGCGCCATGTACAGCTTGACGGCTGCTTCGATCTGCTTTCCGGTGGAGGCGAAAGGACCGGTCATCGGAAGAATCAGGCCAATTTTGAAGGACTCGTCTTGGGCGTTGGCGCTGCCTACAAGTCCCAGAACCGAACAGGCCAGCAGAGATAACAAGCTGCGTTTTTTCATTTTTGTCTCGTGAGTTGTTGTGGGGACCACTTGATGTGGCTTCATTGTGTATGCTGAATCAGAATTAGTGTACTGAATGAAAATTGGCAAATCAACGCCCAGGATTTGATTTCACATGAGGGGTTTCCCTGCTTGTTGTCGACGACCCAGCCTGGGCTGACGGGTTCAGAAATTGTTGTCAGGAGGGGGCAGAGCTTGCAGCCTGCGCACTTGGCATTGCGCTGTGCGTAGCGGTTTGGGTCAGGGCTCAAGTTGCTCGGTGCACGGCAGGTGTTGGGGCTGCCACCGATCAATGCAAAAGATGTTGATGACTTTGGCGGGGCGTGTTGTCACAGCGTCACGCCGCAAACGGGCAGCGATACCAACCCTCTGTTGCCGACTTTCATTCGCGGGAATACTTTCTATCCTGGTTGGCCAGCAAGCCATGAGAGTTGTTGGCGCCCATCCAGTGTGCTGTCCCTGTGATACGTGAGCAAAGTCTGCAGAGCTTTGCCATGCTTGGCAGTCGCGGTCCGCGAAACGGCCAACAAGATTCGTCGTATTGGCTCACGAAGTCGTCCATGCGTTGAACCCATTGCTTGACGCCGGTGAACCAGCCCCTTCAGATAACTTTTCAATAATCAGCGCGAACAGGTGTTCGACCCGGTTGAGCCTGGTGCTGCAGGTCGGGAGTACGTGTGTGTGCCAATGCGCCCGTGCAGCTAGCCAGGATTTGAACTTGTAACGGCTGTGCTTAGCCTGGTTGTCCGGGATGCCATGAAGGCCCAGCATGGCCGGCCTGGCATCTTCCATCGCCTGCAGGAATGACAGGCAGTCTTGGAGACTATGGCGCAGCCTTGCTGTATGCCAGTAAGGCTCCATGGAGTACATCGAGTGCTGCAAACAGCGTCTTGACTCCGTAGCGCTTACAGTCGTGGGTTGTGCTTCCAATATAACCAAAGCCCATTGATAGCATGGGCAGCGTACGCTCCAGTGCTTGGCACTGGCTCTTCTCGTCCACGCAGATCAGCACTACATTTTCTGCTGGGCTCAGGTACAGGCCGACAGCATCCCGCAACTTCTTCGCGAAGAAGGCATCGGTTGATAGCCTGAACTCTCGCTGTGGTGGGCCGCAGCCCAAACGCTTGGAAGTGGCGCTGTAGGCTGCTTTTGGAGATGCCCGTCTCCGCCGCTACCGAGCGCATGCTTCAGTGTGTCTAGCCATCAGCCGGTTTGGTGAGCAGTGTTTTCTGGATCAACTGCACCACCTTCTCGTCGTTGATGGTGCGTGCAGGCCCGGGACCCATCGTATAGACCAGCCACGCGATGAGTGATGAAACCGGCACGCCATTTGCCAACGGGCGCCTGGCGCATTTTGAGCATTGCGGTGATTGACAGATGGTCTTGGCCATCGGCGTTGTACAAAACAATGCGTGCTCGTACCACCAGCGCTGCAGGCAGCGGGCGGCTGCGCACGAACGACTCAAGCTGCATATGCTCTGCCACGCTCAGATCGCATTGCTCTTAGTGCCTGCCTGTACTCATCGCGACATGCTCTTTGCAAAGATACCGCATTCGCATTCTCTATTTATGCAAGGTTTCCACGGGACAGCGCATCAGGCGCTTACCGTATTAAATACCGAAGTGCTTTGGCTCAAGCGGCTGGCTTGCTCGCGCATGCTTTCCGCAGCGGCGGAGGATTGCTCGACCAGCGCGGCGTTCTGTTGTGTCATCTGGTCGAGCTGGCTGATCGCCTGATTGGCTCGGGCGATCTCGCTGCTCTGATGGGCTGAAGCACTGGCGATGCCATCAATCAGGCTGGCCACACGTTGTACCGCCGTTTCAATTTCTTTCATCGACGCGCCGGCGGCCTGCACGTGTTTGGCACCGTCGGCCACCTCTTGTGTGGACTGGTTGATGAGGCTTTTGATGTCCTTGGCGGCAGCGGCCGAGCGTTGCGCCAGGCTGCGCACTTCAGACGCCACCACCGCAAAGCCGCGGCCCTGCTCACCGGCGCGCGCAGCCTCTACCGCCGCGTTTAATGCGAGGATGTTGGTTTGAAACGCAATGCTGTCGATGAGGCTGGTGATGTCGGCGATCTTGCTGGCGCTGACGTCTATGGCCTGCATGGTGGCCACAACTTCGGCCACCACCTCACCACCCTTGGTGGCAGCGCCGGAGGCTCTGCCGGCCAGGTCGTTGGCTTCGTTTGCCGATGTTGCAGTCTGGCCGATGCCGCTGGTCAGCTGTGCCATGGCTGCCGCGGTTTGCTGCAGGCTGGACGCAGTCTGCTCGGTGCGTGTCGACAGGTCGGCATTGCCGCTGGCAATTTCTGCGCTGGTCTGGTTGATGGTGTGTGTAGCGGCCTGCACTTCGTGCACGGCGTTGTTGATGCGGCTCAAGGCATCTTTCAGGCGTGCGGAGGTTGTGCCCGCCGCAAAATTGCGGCCACTGGTGTCCAGGTGGATGTGCTCGTCTGCCGTGAGTTGCTCGACCAGGTCAACCAACTGCACCTGTTCCACGGCCCGCTGTTGCATACGCACGGCAATCAGCACTTGAAACGCTGTTTGAACGATCACGTAGCCGGCGTGGACCAGCACGCGGCCGAAATTCGGCTCGGTGAGGCAATACACGTTCATGCCGGAGAACTGCAAACGATCAAACAGGATGTGATGAACTGCGATCACCGCCGCCCCGGTGACGATAGGCGCCCAATGCCGGTACACCAGCAAAAAAGCCAACGAGACGAATACGCCGAAGTGGTACTCCAGCATGCCGCGCGCTAGCTGTATGTGCAGCGCCACCATCACCATGGTGGCCACCGCCATGGTGTGTGCACAAAACGTGGAGCCGCCAAAACGCGCCTGCACCAGCAGCACCAAAACCAGCACCGGCAACGCAACACCGAGAGCCACACTGGTGTCGCCCCACTGCAGGCCGATGGCGATGGCCACCAGGGTCTGCAACACAATCGCGCCGACCATGATGCGGTCGGCTTCACGCCAGGCGGTTTCTCGCCAGGACGTCTTGCGCGGGGTGAACCCGGGGGCGGAGGAGGGGGTGCGTTGGGCAACACTGGAAATCTGGGCGGCTGTGGTCATGGCGTAGTTCCGATCTATGGCGCATGGCACTCCAAAAAAGCTGCCATGCCAAAGTAGAGAGGCTGGTCAGCGCTGAAGGTGTGTGCGTTCTGAGGATACCTATCGTCAAGCCAAGACGCAACGTGGATCACACCGCTTCTGTGAGGGGCAACAGGTGGTGTTGCGCGGATCACAATTCCACGGATGGCACGCTGCAGCAATGCAGAGGGTGCCTGTCCGCGAGGACAAGGCATAGAGGCCGTGACGACCGCCGCCCTGCCGTGCAGCGCAGCCCTGAGTGTTGGCGTCAGTAGCGCGGATTTGTGCCGCCAAAGGCCGGGTTGTACTTGCGCATCTGGCCGAGGTCATCGCGGTTCTGTATGCCGCATTCGAGGTACTGCTGATGCAGCTTTTGCAGCTGGGATGGGGCAATTTCAACGCCCAGGCCTGGTGTTGTTGGTACCTTCACCGAACCCTCGACAAACGCCAGCCGCCCACCCTTGATGACCTCTTCCTCCTGCCACGGGTAGTGTGTGTCGCAGGCATAGGTCAGGTTGGGGATGGCGGCCGCGACGTGTGTCATCGCCATCAGGCTGATGCCCAGGTGAGAGTTGGAGTGCATGGACATGCCCATGTCGAACACGGCACACATGCGCGCCAGGGCAACGGTGGCGCGCAGGCCGCCCCAGTAATGATGATCGGACAGCAGAATCTTCACCGCGTGTGTGGTGGCGTTGCGTTTGAACTCTTCCATCGAGGTGACGCACATATTGGTGGCGAGCGGCGCACGACAGTGTTTGGCCAACTCGGCCATGCCTTCCTGACCGGGTGTCGGGTCTTCGTAGTATTCAAGCAAGTCATCCAGCTCTTGGGCGGCGGCGATACTGGTGGCGAGCGACCAGTTGGCGTTCGGATCGAGCCGTAGCGGTGCGGTCGGAAATGCCTTGCGCAACGCTTTCATCGAGGCGATTTCCAGCTTGGGGTCGAACACCCCTCCCTTGAGCTTGATGCTTTGGAAGCCGTATTCGGCCACCATTTTTTGCGCCTGCACAACGATTTGTTCTGGGCTTACAGCCTCGCCCCAGGCATCCGGCGCGTAGGGGCGGTCGATATGCTCGGCAAACTTGTAAAAGAGGTAGGCGCTGTAGGGGACCTCCGGGCGAACGGCACCGCCCAGCAGGTCGCAGATCGGCATGCCGAGCATTTGCCCCTGCAGATCCATCATGGCCGCTTCGAAGGCGCTGATCACCTTTTCGGCGTTCTTGGTGACGTGTGAACCGGTGGCGAGTCCGAACTGTATGGGGCGATCAGCGCTGACGCCGGGCTGTATGGCTGCGCGCACCCTGGCTTCCATGGCATTCAACGCAAACGGAGAAAGCCCCAGCAGCAAGTCCTGAGCCTCTCTCAGCGCCCGGAGAACCGACGCGTCGCCATAGGTTTCCGCGATGCCCACGCGCTGATCCGAGGTTTCGACTTCGACGATGCTACGCAACGCCCACGGCTCGTGGATACCCGCGGCGTTGAGCAACGGGCCGTCGCGGAAAGCGATGGGTGTGATGCGAACCTGTTTAATCGTCACCTGATTCTTCATTCTGCTGGCCCTTTCACTGGCTAACGTCGACGAATGCCGTTGCTGCATGAGTCACTCAAAATGCTCGCGAACGGTTTTGCGGCGGCATGCTGACTCGCCGGTACGCAGCCGCCTTGTGGCGGCTTTATCTATTTGCCGAACATGCGGTCGCGCGCGTTTTCCAAATGTTGCCGCATGCCCTGGCTGGCGGCCTGCGGGTCGCGGCGACGTATGGCTTCCAGCACCACCTCGTGTTCTGCCTGCACGACTTTTTGACGTTCCACACTCTTGGTCAGCGAGAGGCTGCGCATCAGTGTCATGCTGGCCATGATCTGTTCCTGCATCGAGCCAATCGCTGAAATGAAAAACTGGTTGCGTGTGGCCCGTGCCACGGCCAGGTGGAAATCGAAGTCTTCGCTGGAGCCCAGGCTTTGTTGGGCGATCACGGTGTTGAGTTGCTGAAAGCGCTGTATCAGGTCGGCGATTTCCGCTTCACCAGCCTTGGTGGCCGCCAGCGCAGCCGCGCCCGACTCGGTGACGATGCGGAACTCGAAACAGCGCTGCACATCGGAGAGTGTTTCCAGCGGTGTGAAGCGTGGCAAGTCCGGGTCGGGGCGGCGCTGTACGTAGCTGCCCGAGCCCTGGCGCGTGTTGGTGATGCCATCGGCACGCAGGCGCGTCAACGCCTCGCGTATGGTCGGGCGCGAAGCCGTGAAACGTTCGGTGAGGGCCAACTCGGTGGGCAGTTTGTCACCCTCGGCGAATTCACCGTCGATGATGGACTTGAGGATCTCGCGGTAAACCCGGTCGACCAGGCCGCTGCCTTTGCTGCTTTTCATGTTGGCTGGAAAAATAGAGACTGGGGAAGTGCTGAGTATCAGAACTCTTTATCGTAAGCGAGCAGCGCCAGCGCCTGTGCGCGGATCTCTTCCATGCGATCGGCAGGGCTTGGGCTGAGCAAGGGCAGGTGGGCCCCCATGTCGGCGATGCCCGACAGGCTGACGGCGTCGTGCAAGACGCGGATCAGCGAAATGGACTCGCGCAAATCCTCCATGGGGAGAAACCGCGCATGCAGGGCGGTGGCTGTGCTCATGTCGCCGCGTTTAAGCGCGCGCAGCAGCGCTATGCAGGGTCTGGGGGCGATGCAGCCCGAGCCGGTGGTGAAGGAGGCCAGTCCAAACTGCTGCAGATGGACCAGTACCGGGCGTTCACCCATGCCACTCACAATGCGCTCGCGCGGCAGACGTTGCACCAGCTCTGCAAGATATGGGTCCTGCGCCGGATCATCGCGGACGATGGCGTACTTGACGGCTGCAATGCTGCCTTCTTCGACGAGTTTGGCCAGCGTGGCCACGTCTATGTACTGCTCGCTCTTCAGGTAAAGCGTCAGTGGCATGCCGGCGGCCTGCACCACACGGCGCAAACCATCGGCCACACCGGCGGGCGTGGTGAATCCGGCCATGGGCAGCACCATGGCCGTGCGGTAACCGCTGTCGCGCAGCAGTCGGGCCTGGTCCATCATCTTGCCGAAATCCGGGCCTATGGAAGGGATCACGCGGGTGGTGGTGGCCGCGGCGGCAGCCAGGTCCTCCAGCAGTTGCGCGTAGTCACTCAGTGGGCAGTGGTAGAGGTTGGCGTTGCCGCCGTACAGCAAGGTGCGGTGGCCGCCTGCTTCCATGTGCCGGATCAAACTGGCGTTTTGAGCGGTATCCAGCGTGAGGTCGGGGCGCCGCGCCAAGGGTGGTACGGCCAGCACGGCGTTGCCGAATTCTTCTGGAAGCAAGGGGGTCGTGTTCATGCGTCGGGAACTCCAGAGTGTGTGTTTGGCGGCCATGCGCTAGGCCAGCAAGTGGATGGATATTGTATGACGAATATAAAGTTGTCAGACAAAAAATCATTCGTGTGTAGAGCGAGGTGGCGGATTGCAGCCGTGTGCAGAGACGAAGTGCCTAGTCTTTATTGGTAAAAATGACTTAATTTCCCTAGGGTTTGTCCGTGATTGGCGCTGCAAAAGTTGTCTGACAAAATTGTTCGATAACTTGATAGGAGACACCCCATGTTCACGCCGCGTCGTTCCTCTCGTTTCCCTGCGTCCGCCAGTGCAGGCCGTCGAACGGTCTTGAAGGGTTTTGCTGGCGCGGCGGCCCTTGCGGGGGTGGGCAGCTCGGCGTTGGCGCAGGCCGCGAAGGAGGCTGCGGCATTGGGCAAGCTGGTGTCCGATGGCAAGCTGCCTGCGCTGGCGCAGCGGCTGCCGTCCATGCCGCTGGTGGTGCAAGCCGAAAAAGTGGGGACCTATGGCGGCGTGATTCGCCGCGGGCTGCGCGGTAGCTCTGATCACAACGGCATTCTGCGCATGGTGGGCAACCAGGGCTTGGTGCGCTGGAACCTGGCCTTTACCGAAGTGCTGCCGTGTGTGGCCGCACGCTGGGAAGTGAATGCCGCAGCCACGGAGTTCACCTTCCATCTGCGCCCAGGCATGAAGTGGTCGGATGGCAAGCCTTTCACGGCGGACGACATCGTCTTTGCGATTGAGGACTGCTGCAAGAATCCCGAGCTCTACAAGACCGTGCCTTCAGTGCTGGTGATCAACAACAAGCCGGTGGTGGTGACCAAGCTCAGCGACACCGCTGTCAAGTTCACTTTTGCCAGTGCCTATGCGCTGTTCCTGGAGCAATTGGCGACGCCGCTGGGCCAGCACCCCACGCTGTTTCCCAAGCATTACTGCAGCCAGTTCCTGCCCAAGTACAACCCCAAGGCGCTGGACAACGCAAAGGCTGCGAATGTGGCCGATTGGCCCACGTACTTCCGTAACAAGTGCGGCGACATCGAGATCCCTTCGCGCTGGGGCAATGTTGAGAAACCTACCTTGGACCCGTGGATTCTGACGGAGGCTTATTCGGGTGGCGCCACACGTGTGGTGATGGACCGCAACCCCTACTTCTGGCAGGTGGACCAGGCCGGCAACCAGTTGCCTTATGTGGACCGCTTGAGCTTCAATATCTCGCAGGACGTGGAGTCGCTGATGCTGGACGCGCTGTCGGGCAAGCTCGACATTCAGGAGCGCCATATTGATTCTCTGCAGAACAAGCCCACGCTGTCGCAGAACATGCAAAAGGGCGGCTACCGGCTCATAGAGTTGATCAACACAAGTGCGCAGCAGGTACAGATCTACCTGAACATGACGCACAAAGACCCGAAGATGCGCGAGATGTTCGCCAACAAGCAGTTCCGTCAGGCGCTATCGCTGGGCATGAACCGCAAGGAGATCATTGACATCGTCTACCTCGGTCAGTCCGAGCCCTACCAGACCGGCCCGCGCCCTGGCCACCCTTGGTTCAATGAGAAGCTGGCCTACCAATTTACCCAATACGATCCCAAGCAAGCCAACGAGCTGCTTGACAAGTTGGGCTACGACAAGCGTGACGCGCAGAAATTCCGCCTGCGTCCGGACGGCCAGAAGGTGTTCTTTTCCATCGATGTGATTCCCACGCTTTACCCCGATGCGGTGGATACCTTGGAACTGGTCAAGCGCCATTGGGCGGAGATTGGTGTGGACATCAAGGTCAACACGATAGAGCGTGCTCTGTATTACACCCGGGGAGATGCCAACGACCATGACGCCGCCACCTGGCCGGGCCCGGGTGGCCTGGACCCTATGCTGGATGCGCGCGACTTTATTGCGACACATCCCCAAGGTTCGCGTTATGCGATTCCCTGGTCTGTCTGGTTCACCTCGGGCGGGAAAGATGGCCAGGAGCCACCTGCGAGCCAGAAGCAGCGCATGAAGCTATACGACGAGGCGCGTGCCACGGCCGATCTGAAGAAGCGCGGCGAGCTGATGAAACAGGTCTTCGATCAGTGTGCCGAAGCCTTCGAGACGATTGGTGTGTGTCTGGCCGTGAACTCCTTCGGCATCTGCAAGACCAATCTGCAGAACGTACCCAAGAGTTATCCGAACGGCTGGTCGTGGCCCAACCCAGCGCCGGCGCTGCCGCAGCAATTCTTCTTCACGCGTACGTAAAGTTTCCCGAGGTTTTTTGAACGTTGCGGCCCTCCCTGTGGGGGCTGCATGACGAACTTTTGGCCCAAACCATGTTGAGCTTCATTGTTAAACGCCTGCTGTGGATGCTGCCCTTTTTGCTGGCGATCAGCTTTTTGTCCTTTGTGCTGATCCAGCTGCCGCCCGGAGACTTCGTCACCACCTACATCGCCACGCTGGCCGCCTCCAACGAGGTGGTGGACCAGGGCACTGCGGCCAGCCTGCGCGAGCGTTTCGGCCTGGACCAGCCCATGATCGTGCAGTACTGGCGCTGGATCTCGAATATCGTTCTGCACGGTGACTTCGGCCTGTCGTTTGAATGGCAGCAACCCGTGGCCGACCTGATCTGGGAGCGCATGAGCCTCACGCTGGTCCTGACCTTCTCTGCCTTGCTGCTGACCTGGGGCATAGCGCTGCCCATCGGTGTGTATTCCGCTGTCAAAAAGTACTCGATCGGCGACTACCTGGTGACTTTTATGTCCTTTGTGGGCCTGGCCATCCCCAGCTTTCTTCTGGCGCTGGTGTTGATGTATGTCGCGGCCGTGAAGCTGGGGCGTGACGTCGGTGGACTGTTTTCCGAGCAATACCTCACGGCGCCGTGGAGCATAGCCAAGACCCTGGATCTGCTGGAGCATCTGTGGATTCCGGTGGTGATCCTCGCCATCTCGGGCACGGCCAGCCTGATCCGCGTGATGCGCGCCAACATGCTCGACGAGTTGCACAAGCCCTATGTGACCACCGCACGCGCCAAAGGCCTGTCGGAGTTCACGCTGATCATGAAGTACCCCGTGCGTATGGCGATGAACCCGTTTATTTCGACCATCGCCTGGTTGCTGCCCAATCTGGTGTCGGGCTCCATCATCGTCGCCATTGTGATGAGTCTGCCGACAGCCGGCCCCTTGCTGCTGCAGTCGCTGCTGAGCCAGGACATGTACCTGGCGGGTGCCTTCATTTTGCTGATCTGCCTGCTGACGGTTGTGGGTTCACTGGTCAGCGACATCCTGCTGGCCATGGTGGATCCGCGAATCCGGCTCGAATAAACACTCAACGGACGCCAATTTCCATATGAGCGGCACCATCGTTTCTCCTCCCGCGATCTCCGAGCCTACGCCAGACGAATCAGCCGCCCGCGCCTCAGCGCGCATGGCGGTCGCCTCGCAGTGGCAATTGGTCTGGTGGGCGTTCAAGCGGCACCGTCTGGCCATGGTCGGGCTGGTGATCACGGTCGTCTTGTATGTCATTGCCGTGGTGCCGGGCTTTTTTGCCATCAACGACCCCGCAAAACAAAACGCAAGAGCGGCCTTCCATCCGCCGCAGGCGCTGCATTTCATTGACAGACAGGCGGATGGTGGCTGGGCCCTGCGACCCTATATTTATCCCTACGTACTCAAACGAGACCCGCAGACGCTGGCCGCCGTCTACGAGCAAGACCTGACCCGCAAGGTCTATCTGAAGATGTTCGCATCGGGCTACGAGTATTCGGTGCTGGGCTTGTTCAATTCCAGCACCCACCTGTTTGCCTCGGAGGATGCGCGAGCGCCGGTATTCTTCTTCGGTGCCGACCGTCTGGGGCGTTGCGTGTTCAGCCGCATCATGGTGGGTGCGCAAATCTCGCTCTCCGTGGGGCTGGTGGGCGTGATTCTGTCGCTGGTGATAGGCATTGTGTTGGGCGGAATATCTGGCTATTACGGTGGACGTATCGACTTCGCAATCCAACGGGTGATCGAGCTTGTGCTTTCGCTGCCCGCCATCCCGATCTGGCTTGCGGCTTCGGCCGCGGTGCCGCAGAACTGGCCAGCCGTGCTCAATTACTTCATGATCACATTGATTCTGTCGTTGACCGGCTGGGCCCAACTGGCGCGTGTGGTGCGCGGCCGCTTTCTCAGCCTGCGCACCGAAGAGTTTGTGATGGCGGCGCGGCTGGATGGCGCCTCTGAGGGGCGCATCATCTTCCGCCACATGTTGCCCAGCTTCGCAAGCCACATCATCGCGTCGATCTCACTGGCCATTCCCGCGATGATCCTGGCCGAGACCTCGCTGAGTTTTCTGGGCCTGGGGCTGCAGCCGCCCACCATCTCCTGGGGCGTGTTGTTGCGCGAGGCGCAGAACATCCGCTCGATCGCCACCGCGCCCTGGCTCTTCATTCCCGGTGCCTTTGTGGTGCTGGCGGTCATCGCCATGAACTTCCTGGGCGACGGCCTGCGCGACGCCTCCGATCCGTACAACAAATGAAAAGCAGCATGAACGCATCCACCGCCGAGGGCACCCCGCTGCTGCAGGTGCGCGGCCTGCAGACCCACTTCCCGCTGCGCAACAGCATTTTGAAAGCCGTAGACGGCGTGTCCTTCGACGTGTTGCGCGGCCGCACCTTGTGTGTGGTGGGCGAGAGTGGCAGCGGCAAGAGCGTGACGGCGCGCTCCATCCTGCAAATCGTCGACGAGCCCGGGCGCATCGTGGCTGGTTCCATGCTTTTGCACAGGCCCGATGGCAGCAGCCTGGACCTGGCCCAACTGAACCACCGTGGCAAGGAGATTAGGGCCATCCGCGGTGCCGAGATCGCGATGATCTTCCAGGAACCCATGTCCTCGCTGTCGCCGGTGCACACGGTGGGCAACCAGATCATGGAGGTGTTGCGCCTGCATCTGAAGATGTCCAAGGACGAGGCGCGTGCACGCTGCGTCGAGCTGCTGGGTCAGGTGGAGATTCCCAATCCTTCCAGGGCCATAGACCGCTACACCTTCGAGTTCTCGGGCGGCATGCGCCAGCGCGTGATGATTGCCATGGCGCTGGCCTGCAAGCCCGCACTGCTGATCGCCGACGAACCCACCACCGCGCTGGACGTGACCACGCAGGCCGAGATCCTGGACCTGATCAAGCAGTTGCAGCAGAGCCAGGGCATGGCCGTGATGTTCATCACGCACGACATGGGCGTGGTGGCCGAGATCGCCGACCAGGTGATCGTGATGCACCATGGCCGCATCAAGGAGGCGGGCCCGGTCGAGACCATCTTCCACGCACCCCAGGACCCCTACACGCAGATGTTGATAGGCTCGGTGACTAAGCTGGGGCGCACTGCCGACATTCGGCTGCAACGCCCCGGCATCCCCGAGACCACGCAACCCATCATCGAAGTACGCGATCTGTGCCTGAGCTTCCGCTCCGGCAAGACCGAGATCAAGGCCGTAGATCAGGTGTCGCTGAAGGTGATGCCGGGCGAGTCTTTGGGCATTGTGGGCGAGTCCGGCTCTGGCAAGACCACCATGGGCCGCTGCCTTCTGCGGGTCTACGATCCGCAGTCCGGTGCCATCGACTACCGGCGTGCAGATGGCTCGGTGGTGGATTTGTTGAAGACCGACAAACACACGCTCAAGGACTGCCGGCGCGAAATCCGCATGATCTTCCAGGATCCCATCAGCTCGCTGAACCCACGCATGACCGTGGCGCAGATCGTGGCCGAGCCCTTACTCGTCAACAACCTTGCCAGGGGCAAGGAACTTGATGAACGTGTGGCTGAGCTGCTGCAGAACGTGGGGCTGGATCCCGCTTGGCGCGAGCGTTATCCGCATGCTTTCTCGGGCGGCCAGCGCCAGCGCATTGGCATCGCACGTGCGTTGGCGTTGAACCCGCGTGTCATCGTGGCCGATGAGGCCACCTCGGCGCTGGACGTGTCCTTGCGCTCGCAGATGCTGGACCTTTTGCTGAACCTGCAAGACAAGCTGGGCTTGTCCTTCATCTTCATCAGCCACGACATCGCCGTGATCCGTTACTTCTGCGACCGTGTGGCCGTGATGTACCGCGGAAAAGTGGTGGAGACGGGTGAGACCAACCAGGTCTGCGATGCACCTACACATCCCTACACACAGGCGCTGTTGTCGGCTGTGCCCAAG
This sequence comes from Variovorax sp. HJSM1_2, assembly GCF_049316285.1. Taxonomy (NCBI): domain Bacteria; kingdom Pseudomonadati; phylum Pseudomonadota; class Betaproteobacteria; order Burkholderiales; family Comamonadaceae; genus Variovorax; species Variovorax sp. HJSM1_2. The sequence goes on from NZ_JBMOXA010000023.1 coordinate 60,156, forward strand.
CCCGATCCGCGTGTGCGTGGCTTGCACACCCGTTTCCGCTACACCGAGAAAACGTAAGCGAGGGCTGCGCATGAAGATCACCGACATCAAAACTTTTCTGATGCATGCGGGTGCGCCGGAGCCCAAGGCCTGGGCTTCCGATAACGTCTTCGGCGTCAACAGTTATTCACCGGGGATCACTGGCACACGCAACTGGCTGTTCGTGAAGGTCTACACCGACCAAGGTATTGTGGGCATTGGTGAATGCTCCGGCTGGCCGCGCGTGGTCGAGACCGCGGTGCAGGATTTAAAACGCATCCTGATCGGCGAAGACCCAACACATATAGAACGTTTGTGGCAGCGCATGCAGTCGGCCATCATGGTGCACGGCATGACGGGCACCGTGGGGGGCGGCGCCATGACCGGTATAGACATGGCGCTGTGGGACATCAAGGGCAAGGCACTGGGTGTGCCGGTGTGGAATCTCCTGGGTGGCAAGCTGCGCGACAAGATCCGCATCTACGCCCATGCCAACACACCAGAGGTGGCCTTGAGCCTGAAGGCGCGCGGCATCACGGCCATCAAGTGCGGCGGTGTGTCCGATCCGGTACGCATGGTCGCGCAACTGCGCGAGGCCATAGGCGAAGAGATGGACCTGATGATTGACCTGCATGGCGTGCCGTGGATGACGCCTGGTGATGCGGTGCAAGTCGCCCGCGCTTTGGAGCCTTACCACCTACTTTTCATCGAGGACCCGATCGCGCCCGACAACCTGGACGACTACAAGCGCATCCGCGATGCGGCCCATGTGCCACTGGCTGCGGGCGAGCGTATGAGCACGATCTTCGGCGAGCGCGAACTCATCACCTCAGGCCTGGTCGACGTGATACAGCCGGATACGGGCAGGGCCGGGGGCATCACACAGATGAAGAAGATCGCCGCCATGGCCGAGGCGCACCACATCATGATGGCACCGCACTCGGGCTCGCTCGGTCCTGTGGCCGAATACGCCGCGCTGCACGTGCTGGCGGCCATACCAAACGCGCTGTTCCTGGAGCGCATCGAGGACGACTGGGCGGGGCGTGCCCACACAGTGATTCCGCACCCTATATCCGAGAACGGTTACTTGAAGGTGCCCGATGTTCCGGGCCTGGGTGTGGATATCGACGAGGCCTTTGTGGCTCAATATCCCAGCCAGGCGAATATCTCGGTGCAAGCTACGGCGGCCTCTGGCTCCTACGCCGAGGGTACACACGACGAGCATCTTTTTGTGCAGACCCGCCTGCAGCGGGCACGCTACTTTTCAGCTCGGCAGTGAGCGGCTACACCATGCCCCTGGCAACGCCCACTCCCCTCAGCACGACCGCCTTGGATGTGCTCAAAACCAGCTCTACCGCCACCTTGACCACGCTACTGTTCAAGCGCGGTCTGCGTAATGCCTTTATGCAGGGTGTGCGTGTGCTTGGCGCGGGGGCCGGCCAGATGGTGGGCCCGGCCTACACGTTGCGCTACATTCCGGCCCGCGAAGACCTGGACCACATCGCTGTGTTCCAGAACCATGAGCACCCGCAGCGCAAGGCCGTGGAAGAGATTCCACCCGGCCATGTGCTGGTGATGGATTGCCGCGGGGATGCCTCGGCGGCATCGGCCGGCTCCATACTCGTGACCCGCATGATGCTGCGCGGTGTGGCAGGCGTGGTCAGTGACGGCGGTTTGCGCGACAGCCACGAGATCGCCAAGTTGGCTATTCCCAGTTATTGCGGCGGGCCTTCCGCACCGACCAATCTGATCAAGCACCATGCGGTGGACATCAATGTGCCCGTGGGTTGTGGTGGTGTGGCTGTGTTTCCGGGCGACATCGTGGTGGGCGACCCCGACGGTGTGGTGGTGATCCCCGCGGAGATCGCAGAAACCGTGGCCGGGGAGGCCTTGGAACAGACGCTGTTTGAAGATTTTGTGATGCAGCAGGTATTGGCCGGCCGTCGCATCTTTGGCCTGTATCCGCCCACCGACCCCGCCACGCTGGACCAATTCAAAACCTGGCGAACCCAGTTGGGCACCGGCCAAGAAAGAGAGAAACCATGAAAATCGACCGTCTTCGCGTCTTCATGTCGCGTGACAAGGATAGACCCCGCGTCATTGTCGCCATGGATACGGACCAAGGTATCACTGGCTGGGGCGAGTGTTACAACCACGGTCCCGACCTGGCGTTGTTTCCGCTGCTGGAGTACCTGCTGAGCTTTCTGCAAGGCAAAGACCCGAGGCGCGTGTCTTTCCACATCCACCACCTGCTGCAACAGACGCGCTTTCCCCCGGGCGCGCTGGGCCTGGCCGCGATCTCCGCACTGGACCACTGCATGTGGGACATTTCGGCGAAGGCGCTGGGTGTGCCGGTCTACATGTTATTGGGCGGCAACGTACGCGACCGCGTGAAGGTTTATGCCGGCCTCTACACCGCACCTGAACCGGCGGCCGCGCGCGACCAGATGGACGCCTTGAATGCCGAGTGGGGCCTGTCGGCCTTCAAGCTCAGCCCCTACCGGGTCGACATGCACCGCCACCGCTGGGGTGAGGTTGTGCGCCAGGCGGGTGACTATTTCGGGAAGTTGCGCGAGACCGTGCGCAGCGACTACGAGATGGCCTTCGACGCACACGCCAAAATCTTCGAACCCGCACAGGCCATGCAATTGGGTAACGCGCTGGCGCCTTATGACCCGCTGTTTTTCGAGGAACCCATACGTCCCGAAAACTTCGAGGCCTGGGGTGAACTCAAGCGTGGCTTGCAATGCACGCTGGCGACGGGTGAGTCGCTCTACAGCCGCTTTGAATTCCTACGCCTCTTGCAGGTGCGTGGCTGCGACATCGTCCAGCCCGATATCTGCGTGGTCGGCGGCCTCACCGAGATGGTCAAAATCGCGGCCCTTGCCGAGGCGCACTACGTGACGATTGCGCCGCACAATCCCATGGGGCCGCTGGCCACGGCGATCAATGTGCACTTCAGCGCCGCGACGACGAATTTCCGCATTCTTGAGTACCGCCTGCCGCATGGGCCTGGATATGTCTTCGGCACCGGCAACCAAGAGGTGGCATCGACGAGCCAGTACGAGGGTGCACACTATGTGCTGGACCCTTACCTGCCTCGCGAGGGTTATCTGGATTTGCGCCCCGATCGTCCCGGCTGGGGGGTGGAGATGGACGAGAAGTTATTGGGCACAGAGCAATACATCCACTGGGAGCGCAAGGTGCCGCTCAAGCCCGACGGATCTACCGGTTACGCCTAATAGACCGTGAACAGGCTCCAGGCACTTGAACCCCAGGCAAGCGGTTTAGCCAGTTAGCGTAAAACGCATGCCGCCGGTCAGACTCTCACCGGGCTGCAGCCAGTGAGTGCCAGTGCGGGCCACACCCCGTGCAGCCAGATTGAACCCATCCGCCACATGGCTCACCGGCTCCAGGCACAGGTAGGCGGGGTTTTCGGGTCTATGCACCACCAGGTGGCCAAACACCGGGTCGGCTTGAATGTTCAGCCGCGCATCCTGCGGCAGATCCACCGAGGCTGAGCCATTCCACCCGCCGACATAGTCGGTCAGGGGGCCGTCGGGCAGGCAACGCGCAGGTACGTAAGATTCGTCGCTGCGCTGCTCCCGCTCGGTGCCGGGCAGGTATTCGGCCGTTGCAGGCCATACGCTGCTGGCCGCATAACTCAACTTCGCTGCTGGGTCGTGCAGAAAATAAGGGTGCAGACCAAAGCCCGCAGGCATGGTGCGCCGGTCTACATTGCGCAGGGTCAGCTGTACATGAAGTGACGAAGCAGTCAACTCGAAGCGCATACGCGCCGTGTAATGCCAGGGCCAGGCAGGGCTTGCTGGACTGTCCAGTACCAGCGTGGCGCTGGCGGCATCGGTCTGCTCAGCGCGCCAAGCCTGTGCGTGGGCATTGCCATGCAAAGTATGGGGCAAGGCATTGGGATGCGGTTGCAGTGCCACGGCATCACCGTTGACCTGCAGCACAGCATTGGCGATGCGGTTCGAGTAGGGCATCAGCGGATAGATGCCGCCTTTGGCCCAGACGATGGGGTCGAAAAAATCTTCCGGATAGGGATACAGGACATCGGCAGCCTGGCCATTCGGCTTGATCAGGCTTAATGCCGAAACACGTCCCCCCGCATGGGCAAGCAGCCTCGCGCAAGCACCGTCTGCCTTGAGTTCAATTACCGATGATTCCATTGCTAAAGCCATATTGTGTCCAGTGAGGTCATGTATGCCCGGTTTGCTGCGAACCGAATGCTAGCCATCATGGCGGTCACCTGGTAACGCGGCAAACCCGCATGAATGCCCGACCCGCTGCGCGTCTGAGATAAAGGGGCGGACCTCGCGGGCTCGCCGAGCTTGTGCCAGCAGCGCATCGTGCAGTCGACGCCAACAGGCCAGGCCGCCCGAGACTGGAGCCCTGGTTGGTGGGCCTCTGTTGGTATAGACTCAAATGCCCATGCACATCAGTGGAGCAGGCATGCCGGACCTCGATACCCTCGCCAGTCCTACTTCCAAAGCTCTGTCGATGCTGCGAAAACTCAATCCAGTCCCCTGGCTGCGATACATGGGTTTGTGGGAACTGGCGGTGATGCTCTTTTCGCTGCTGCTTCTCGCCATGTTGTGGGGTTATTCCGCCGAACGCGCCGAGCAGGAGTTGCGGCAGCAAACCGATGCCGCAGTGCAGAAGGCCCACTCGCTCACCCGTTTGTTCGAGGCGCAGACTTCCAAAACACTCAAGAACCTGGATCTGGCCCTGGAGTTTGTGGCGCGAGACTATCTGGCGGGCGGGCGCCAGCTCCAGCTGGCGCAACTGCTCGCCAGCAAGCTGCTCGATAAAAACACCTCCCGCGAACTGGCTGTCATCAACGAGCGAGGTCAGTTGGCACTGACGGTCAGTGAAATGCCCAACCCCGACCTGAGCGATCGTGAGTATTTCAGGATCCTCCGGGATTCGCCTGCACGGCGTCTCTACATCGGCCAGCCGGTTCGCAGCCGGAGCACGTCGAAATGGCTGATCCCGGTTGCCCACCGCATGACCGGGCCCGGAGGCGAGTTCAAGGGCATCGTGGTCTGCGGTATAGACCCGGCTTACTTCGTTGACGACTTCAACCGATCAGATCTGAACGAGAGCGGAGTCGTCACGCTGCTCGGCGGCGACGGTATCACCCGGGCGTTGCGCAGGGGCGATGTGGACCGGTTTGGCGAAGATACCCGCAGCAACCGGTTGCTGGAAAAGGCCCAACAGGCGCCGGCCGGGGACTACGTGGGGGCAAGCGTTTTTGATGAGATCCCGCGCTTTCAGAGCTACCAGACCTTGATCGATTACGACCTGATCGCCAGTGTGGGCCTGTCGGTCGATGAGTCGCTGGCCGCAGTGCGCGAAAGGGTCAGGCGTTACCGGCAAATCGAATTGCTGGCCTCGGGCCTGATCCTGATGTTTGGCGCGACGGTCATCGTCGGGTCGGTGCTGCGCCGCCGCGCACAAGAGCGCGCTCACGTGCAGGAGCGGCAGCGGCAGGCCATTCTCGACAATATTTCGGAAATTGCGTGGTTCAAGGACGCGAAGTCGCGGTTTCTCGCCGTCAACCTCGCCTTTACCCAGATGGCAGGTCGCAAGCTGGAAGACATCGTCGGTAAAACCGATTTCGAACTCTGGCCGGCGCCGCTGGCGCAGGCTTACTTCGCCAACGACCAGCAGGTCATGCGTGATGGCGTTCGTTTGGAAGTGGAGGAAGATCTTGCCTTTTTCGACGGCAGCATCCGCACGTTCGAGAGTACCAAGAGCCGGGTCACCGACGGAGATGGCAGACTGGTCGGCACCGTAGGCATCGCACGCGACATCACCCGCCGAAAGCAGGAAGATGCGGTGCGCCGGCTGAGTGCCAAAGCCTTTGAAAGTGTCGCCGAGGGCATCATGGTGACGGACGAAAACCGGTGCATTGTTTCCGTCAACCAGGCTTTCTGCAGGATCTCCGGTTACCAGCCCGATGAGGTGTTGGGAAAACATCCCAGGCTTCTGCAGTCGGGACGCCACGACAAGGCGTTTTATCAGGGGATGTGGGAAGAGATCAACAGCAAGGGATTCTGGCAAGGCGAGATCTGGGATAGGCGCAAGAACGGGGAGATTTTTCCTGAGCTGCTGAGCATCAGCGCGGTCAAGGACGATGCGGGCAAGACCATTCACTATGTTGGCATCTGCTCGGACATCACTTCGCTCAAGGGCTACGAGGAGCGCTTGCGCTACCAGGCAGAACACGACGCTCTGACGGGATTGCCCAACCGCTTTCAGTTTCAGGAGCGGTTTAGCGCGATGCTGGAAAGATCGGATCGACAGGGCACACAGGTGGCGGTGATGATGCTGGACCTCGACCGCTTCAAACATGTCAATGACTCGCTCGGGCATGCGGCAGGGGATCAACTTCTACAGCAGGTGGCCGGGCGGCTGAAGCTCTGCCTGCGTCAGGTGGATATCGTCGGCCGCTTTGGCGGCGACGAGTTCTGCGTGCTGCTGGGGGACGTGAGCCATCCCAAGAGCGTGGCGACCATCGCGAACAAGATACTCGATGCATTTGGCCCGCCGTTCTCGGTTGCAGGCCATGAACTGTTTATTTCCTGCAGCATTGGAGCGAGCTGTTATCCAGCCGACGCTGCGGATACCGAGGGCCTGCTGAAGAACGCTGACGCCGCGATGTACCAGGCCAAGTCAGCAGGGCGAAATAACTTTCAGTTCTTCTCGGCCGAGATCAATGCGCGCGCCATGGAGACCCTGCTGATGAGCAGCAGCCTTCGCCTGGCACTCGAGAGGAATGAACTGCTGCTCCACTACCAGCCGCGTATCGATTTGCGCACCGGAAGAATCAGTGGGGCAGAAGCGCTGGTGCGCTGGCAGCATCCCGAGCTTGGTTTGTTGCCACCGAACCGGTTTATCTCGATTGCAGAGGAAACCGGACTGATAGACGCATTGAGCGACTGGGTGTTGAAGCAGGCCTGCAGGCAGATGCGCACATGGCTGGACGCCGGGCTCAAACTGCAGCGGGTTGCCGTGAACCTCGCGGCGCGACAGTTCTCGCAGACCGACTGCGCGGCGCGTATTGGCGCGGTTCTCAGTGAATGCGGGCTGGACGCGCGCTATCTCGAATTGGAGATGACGGAGTCCATGGTGATGCAGCAGCCCGAGCGGGTGGTGCAGGTGCTCACGGAACTCAAACGCATGGGTATCGCGCTGGCCATAGACGACTTCGGAACCGGCTACTCGTCGCTGAGCTATCTGAAACGTTTCCCTCTGGACTACCTGAAGATAGACAGGTCCTTCGTCAAGGACATCCCGGAAAACAGCGACGACGTGGCCATCACCCTGGCCATCATTGCGATGGCCAAGAGCCTGGGCCTGCAGATCATCGCCGAGGGCGTGGAAACACCGGCTCAGCGCGACTTCCTATACCGCCATGCTTGCGAAAACGGGCAGGGCTATCTGTTTAGCCGACCGGTGGTTGCGGATCAACTCGCGATTTTGTTGCAAAACGAGCATAACTCTGCCAGCTCCTGAAGGCCGGCCTGGCCTGTGCAGCGCAGGCCACCCTTTCTGCACCTGAGAGAACGATTTTTGCAAGCACAGCGCCGGCGTTGGGTTCTCAAACGGCCTCCACTGCTTGTGCAGCCGTTGATGCGTGAGGGGTGCCTGAAGCAGCATTTCTAAAGGGTGAAGGACATTTGTACACTTGAGCTTGCCGCTCAACAGGCTTTGCCGTACGTTTGTTCTCGCGGCTGTGATGCCGCCGTCGGCTGAACCCAGCCGCGAAGCTCGGTCTCGCATCACCCTCTAACCCTCGCTAATGGCCGTCGACCAGGCTTGACCATGCCCAAGACTTCACCCGTTCTCACGCTGTCCATCGCCCAAAACCGTTCCGCTACCCTCAAGGGCCTCGTGGCAGTCCTGCTGTGGAGCACCACGGTGGGCCTGATTCGCAGCATCTCAGAGCTGCTGGGGCCCATAGGCGGTGCGGCGATGATCTTCAGTGTGGGAGGCATCCTGGCGGCGCTGGCACTTGGGGTGCCGCGGCCCGCCAGCTTCAACCGCATCTACCTGTTCGTGGGTGGAGCCTTGTTCATCACCTACGAGATTTTCCTGGCGCTGTCCTTGGGCCTGGCGACCAATCGCACGCAGGTTCTGGAGCTTGGCATGCTGAACTACATGTGGCCGTGCCTGACGATTGTGCTGGCCGTCATGCTGAAGCAGCAAAAAGCCAACTGGGCGATGTTCCCGGGGGCGCTCCTGAGTTTCCTGGGCTTGGTCTGGGTCATGAAAGGGGATGGCGATTGGTCGCCAGCCGCTCTGCTGGCCAACCTGCAAAACAATCCCCTGGCATATGGCCTGGCCGCTACCGCAGCCATTTTGTGGGCGGCGTATTCGGTGCTGACGAAGAGGTTCGGCGAAGGCAAAAGCGGCGTGCCGCTGTTCCTGCTGGGGACCGCATTGATTCTTTGGCTGCTCTATGCCATCAGCCCCGAGCCCGCGCTGCGCTTCACTTTCAGCGGCGTGGCCCAGGTGGTGGTGATGGGCGCATTTATGGCCACCGCCTATTCCGCGTGGAACTACGGCATACAGAAAGGCAACCTCACGCTGTTGGCCGTCGCCTCCTACTTCACCCCCGTGTTATCCATTTTGCTCGCCAGCGTTTGGCTGAGTACAGCGCCGTCTGCCTCTTTCTGGCAAGGTGTGGCCATGGTGTCGATTGGCTCGGTGGTTTGTTGGTGGTCTACGCGAGCACACTCACGGCATGCATAAAGGACAAAGCCCAGGCTTTTTAGCCGCAGCCTGCCAGTCTAGGCATAGGCGCGGCTAGGGGCGAGGCAGGCTTCAGTTGCGTTTTACTTGAGCCATTTATCGGCGGCCTGCTTGACGCCACCGCGGCTGTCCAACAGGCTCCAGACGAAGGACATCACGCGGGAATAGTCGGCATCGTCCTTGGGGAGCATAAAGCCCAAGGTGTTGGGTGGCGTCAGCGGCTGTTGGATGAACGCCGCGTACAAGCGTGGATCGGCCTTGGCGTAGTACAGTGCTTCGTAGGTTTCGGTGATCATCACATCACCCTTGCCTTCGGCGATCAGCGCCGGAATCTCGGCGTTTTTGTCGTGTGTGCTGACTTGCGCCGCCTTGAGGTTTTCCAGCACAAAGGTTTCGTTGGTGCCACCAGGATTCTTGATGACACGCACAGTGGCTTGGTTCAGGTCGGCGAGCGCGCGGAACTTGTCTTTGTCTGCCGCGCGCACCAGCGCCACCTTGCCGAACGACGCGTAGCCCGGCAGCATTTCAATCTGCCGGATACGCGTGACGTTGCGGGTGATGCCACCGACCGCCACGTCGAACTTGTCTGATTGGATGTCCTTCATCAGATTGGGCCAGGTGGTGGGCACGTATTCGATCTTCACACCCAGTTCCTTGGCCATGGCTTCGATCAAATCGATGTCATGGCCCGCGTAACCCGTATCCGTCTTGATGGCGAAGGGGCGGTAGTCTCCGGGTGTGCCGACCCGCAGCAGCTTGCTGTCCATGATCTTGTCTAGCCTGGGCCCGGCATGGACCTGCGAGGCCAAGCTGGTACAGGCCAAAACAGCGACGGCGATCAGAGACAAATGGGTTTTGCGCAGCATGGAAAAAATGTCCTTGAAGAGTGGGTAAACGTGTCTGCGATGCGCCGTGATGATCAACGCAGGCCCGGCAGACACTGCTGCGATTTAGCAAGGGATGTGCCATTGGCGCAATGCGCGTTTGCCTCTAGGGCTTGATGGCCAAGCGTTCTCGCACCAACGTTTGTTGTACGCCGTGCGGGCGCTCATGGCCTCAGGTCAACAACTGGTAGAGCCAGGTTTCCGACAGGGTTTCGGTGCCGTTGCGCAGAAACAGTCGCAGATCCACGGGGCCGCTGCCTTCCGGTGTGTAGTCGAACTGTGCGCGCCAATGGCCTGGCACGTTGTTTGGCACGGCTTCGGTGAACACATACGAGAACTGGCCGCGCGGCGCGCTGAGCACGGCCTCCGGCTTCACGCCGAAGGGCAGGTTGGCCAGCGGTCCGCCCAGGAACTCGACCATGAGCTTGCGCACGCCTGGTGGCCGTGGCTGGCCTGGAACGCCGCCACGGCCTATGCGCGTGGCCACACAACGCGCCAGTGGCGTGGGGAAGGGCTCGTCCGCGACCCAGTGCAGGCGGTAGCGCAGCGAGTAGCTGCTGCCGGCTGTGGCGGGCGCCTTGGGCACCCAGAAGGCACCGATGTTGTCGTGGATCTCGTCGTCGGTCGGGATCTCGACCAGCTCGACGGCACCGTCGCCGAAGTCAGAAAGCGGCTCCACCCACAGGCTGGGGCGCTTGTCGTAGTTCACCCCGTCCAAGTAGTGGTCGAAGTTGCGGTCGCGTTGCATCAGGCCAAAACCCTTGGGCGACTTGTCGCCAAAGGCCGAGATGCCGGTGGCATTGGGGTTGTTCAGTGGGCGCCAGATGCGCTCGCCGCTGCCGGTCCACAGCGCCAGGCCATCGGAGTCGTGTACCTCGGGGCGCCAGTCTATGCCGGTGGGCTTGAGCTTGTCGGAATACCAGTACATCGAGGTCAGAGGCACCAGGCCCAGGCGTGCCACGTCCTGGCGCAGGAACAGCCGGCATTCGATGTCCATGATCACGGCCTGGTCGCGGCGCATCGCAAAGCGGTAGGCGCCGGCAATGCTTGGGCCCTCGAGTAGCGCGTAAACCACCACGGTGTTGCTGCCTTCGGCGGGCGGTTCAAACCAGACCTGGGTGAACGCCGGAAACTCTTCGTTCTTGCCGTTGACGGCCACGTCCAGCGCCACGCCGCGTGCCGACAGGCCGTATTGGTAGAGCCCGCCGATGGCGCGGAAGTACGAGGCACCCAGAAAGGCCACCCAGTCGTTGTTTTGCCACGGCAGCTTGGCTTGATCGCCCAGGCGGCTTTCCTGAAAACGGAAACCTGCAAAGCCGGCGCCGTCGGGCAAAGCCTTGGCCGGGCTGTCGGCCGGCATCTCAAAGTAGCTTGGGTCGTAGAGGATCTCGCGCCCTTGCGCGCCGCTGCCAGCCTGGTCCAGCAGATGCATGTGCACCGGGGTCTGGAAGTAGCGGCCCATGTGGAAAAAGGTCAGCGGGAAAGCGCCTGGGCCGTCTTTGAACAGCGCGAAATCGGCCTTGTACTTGAGCTTGCCGTGTGCGTCGTAATCTATGCGTTCAAGCACTTCGCGCGGCAGTGGCGGCGGTGGCGCATAAGGTTTGGCGGCCAGGGCGCGCGCCTGTTCTATGAGTGCGTCAAAGGCGAACGGCTTGGCCGGACCGAATTTGAGCCCGGCTTGCGCCATGGCCTTGGGGGACAGGCCTAGCGCGGCCAGGGCGGCTGCGGTCGTGCCAGCGGTGAGTAGGGTTCTGCGGTGCAACATGTTCATGATTTAACCAGAATCATGAACATGATTTTTGTCATCAAAAGCGCCATGAAGACATCGGCGGTCTTCGTGGCGACATTGTTTCAAAGTGTGCAAGACCTCCAGCTGGCTCAGCCTGGCGCGAGGGGCGGCACGCTCAAATCAGTTTCAGCTCGCGCGCGCGCTCGCTCAGTTCCGCTCTGAATTTGGGATGCGCGATGGCGATCAGGGCTTGGGCGCGTTGCGCTGCGGACTTGCCGCGCAACTGGGCCACGCCGTGTTCCGTGACCACGTAGTTGATGTCGTTCTTGCTGGTGCTGACATGGGTGCCGGGCGACAAGGATGGCACGATGCGCGAGATGGTGTCGCCCTTGGCGGTGGACGGCAGCACAATGAAGGCCTTGCCGCCGCGCGACCGGTTGGCCGAGCGCACGAAATCCGACTGCCCACCCGTGCCGGAGTAGGGTGCATGCCCCAGGCTTTCGGAACCACACTGGCCCAGCAGATCGATTTGCATGGTTGCGTTGATGGCGATGAGATTGTCGTTGAGGCTGGCCAGTGCCGGGTCATTGGTGTAGTTGACCGGGTGCATTTCGAGTGCCGGGTTGCGATCCATGTAACGGTAGAGGCGGGATGAACCCAAGGCAAACGTGGCGATGGTTTTACCCCGCAGGTAGCTTTTGCGCCGGTTGGTGACTACCCCGGCTTCGATGAGCGAAAGAATGCCGTCGCCAAGCATCTCGGTGTGTATGCCCAAGTCGTTTTTATCGGTGAGCTGCATCACCACCGCATCGGGGATACCGCCATAACCGATCTGCAAGGTAGCGCCGTCCTCGATGAAGGCAGCAACATGTTTGCCTATGGCCTGTTGCACCGGGCCGATTTGTGGCAAACCGACTTCGAGCACCGGCTCGCTGCTTTCGACCAGGGCCGTCACCTGCGAGATGTGTATGTGGCAGTTGCCATTGGCAAACGGCACGTTGGGGTTCACTTCGAGCACCACGGCGCGTGCCTTGGCGATGGCTGCCATGGTGTAGTCCGCGCCCAAGCTCAGCGAGAAATAGCCATGGGCATCCATGGGTGAGGCCATGCTGAACACCACATCGGCCTTGATCTGTTCGCGCTCGATCTGCTCCGGAATCTCTGAAAAGTAGTTGGGTATGAAGTCGATCCAACCCTGCTGCCCACCGGCACGTGTGGCGCCACCATAAAAAAACGCAACGTGGCGCACGTGCTCTACGGTTTCGGGGTCGAGGTAGCCATATTTGCGCATGGCAAGGATTTGCGCGACCTTGACGTCCCGGAAAGCAAGCCTTTTCTCCGACAGCGCGGTGAGCAGGCTGGGCGGCTCGCCTACGCCGGTCGGCACGATGATCATGTCGCCGTTGTGCACCTGTTGCACGGCGTCAGTCGCGCTGGTGCATATGCGCTTGTACTGGTCCTGAATCGTCATGGTTTTATCGTCTCCTTCGTTTTATCTTCATTTTCAAGAGCCGTTACGCGACAGTCAATCAAGGCGGCGCTTATCAGGCGACACCATATCGCGCCTTGCGTACCGGCCATGGCTCAAATTATGTGTACCATGTTGTTCGATGCAACTGCATGCAATTTGGCAAAACAGCCAGATAGTTCATGCCTCTTTTTTGATCGGTCTTCTATGAAATTCAGCGACTTGCGCCTCTCCTACAAGCTTTGGAGCGTGATTCTTGGACTGCTGATTGCCATGCTGGCGGTTTCCCTCTGGGCGCAGTTCAGCGCCAACCGCGCAGTCGACGCCGCCATGGCTTCAGTCAACGCCTTCGAGCAAAAAATCACCACCGCAGTGCGTTGGCGCGGGGCCACTGAAACTGCCGTCACCATGGTGCTTGGCGGTGCGGTGACCACCGATCCGGTGCTCGCCCAGTCCTACGATGCGCAGGTCAAGGACATCATTGGCCGCATCAACGTGATCCAGAGTGAGGTGGTGAAATCGGCGGTTTCGAGTGAAGACAAGCAGGCGCTGGAAAACGTCGCCAGCGCGCGCTCCATCGTGCTTGGCCTGACGGCGAAAACCAAGGATGTGAAGGCCGCCGGTGACGCCGCCGCCATGCAAAGCTTTGTGGACGGCACCTACAAGCCCGCCATCGCCAAGTACATCGCTGCGCTGGACAATTTCGTGACGGTGCAGGAGCGCCAGCGTGATGCGGCCAAGGCCGAGGCCGATGCGTCGCGCCATCAAACGGCCACCGTGGCCATGGTCAGTGTGGCGGTGGTTTTTGCATTGGGTGTGTTGTTGACGCTGGTGCTGGTGCGTTCCATCACCCGTCCGCTGGGCGAGGCGGTGGGCCTGGCCCAGGCCATCACCAGCGGCGACCTGACGCAGCAACTTCAATCGGAGCGTAAAGACGAGTTCGGACAGCTGCTGCGGGCCATGTCGGAGATGGTGGCGAAGTTGCGGCAACTGGTCGCCGAGGTGCGCAGTGGGGTTGAGTCGGTATCGACGGCATCGGTGGAGATCGCCAACGGCAACCAGGACTTGTCTTCGCGCACCGAGCAGACGGCGGCCAATCTGCAAGAAACCGCTGCCAGCATGGAGCAGTTGACCAGTACGGTGACGCAATCGGCCGACACCGCACGCCAGGCCACTCAACTGGCGGTCACGGCTGCGCAGACGGCTACACGCGGCGGCGAAGTGGTAGGCCAGGTGGTGCACAGCATGCAGAACATCAGCGAAGCCTCACGCAAGATCGGCGACATCATTGGCACGATCGATGGTATTGCGTTCCAGACCAACATCCTGGCCTTGAATGCGGCCGTGGAAGCGGCGCGTGCGGGCGAACAAGGGCGCGGCTTCGCCGTGGTGGCCTCCGAAGTGCGCAGCCTGGCGCAACGTTCGGCCCAGGCGGCCAAGGAAATCAAGGACTTGATCAGCGCCTCCGGTCAAACCGTGGAAGCCGGCACACAACAGGTGGCTCAGGCCGGCGAAACCATGGGCGAGATCGTCAGCAGTGTGCGCCGCGTCAGCGACCTGATTGGTGAGATCAGCGCTTCGTCCACCGAACAGCGCGACGGCATAGGCCAGGTCAACCTGGCGGTGACCAACCTGGACCAGATGACGCAGCAGAACGCCGCCTTGGTGGAGCAGTCGGCGGCGGCGGCGGCCGGGCTGCGCGACCAGGCGCAGCGCTTGTCGGAAGTGGTGGCGGTGTTCAACGTGGGCGCGGGCGCCGGCCTGGCGCCACGAGCGGCGGCACATGCGCCGGTCGCCGCAGCCGTGCGGACACCCGCAGCACGCCCGGTGCCGGTGAAGCATCACGCCCCCGCAACGCCGCGGCCTGCGGCGCTCAAGCCCAAGGCCGTTGCCAGTGCGCCGCGCAAGCTCGGGCTGGCCACTCCGGCAGCGCCAGCGGCCAAGCCGGCCGCTGCCAGTGGTGGCGAAGGTGACTGGGAAAACTTCTGATGTGATGATGGCGGCTGCGTTAGCCGCCATGCAAGGACCCGGTTTTCAGCGCGGCACGGTTGAGTTGCCCACCCGCCCCGCAGTGTGGCGTGCGTCGCCCAGCAGCTCGGACATGGTGCGGCGCAGCCACACGTTGCCCGGATCGGAATGAAAACGTTCATGCCAGTGCTGCTTCACGTTGTAGTGCGGCAGTGCATGCGGCACCGCCAACAGCCGGATCTGCTCGCGTAAGGCCACCACCTGGCCGAACAGCAGTGGCACCGTGGCAATGAGTTCGGTTTCGGCCACGATGCGTGCGACACCCAGGAAGCTGGGCACACGCAGCACCACCTGGCGCGGCACGCCGGCGCGCTCCAGAACCTTGTCGACGATGGCGTGGCCCGTGCCCGATGAACTGACCAGCACGTGGCCTTCCCGGCTGTAAGCGGTCTTGCTCAGCCGGCTTGCAATGCGTGGGTGATTGGCGGCCACCAGACAGACAAAATTCTGCTCGAACAATACTTGCTGGTAGAAGCCGGCATCCAGCTGCGGCATGAAGCCGACGGCCAGGTCTACATCGCCGTCCTGCAGACGCCGCACGCTGTCGGTGGAGATTTTCTCGATCTCCACCTGCACACCTGGCGCCACCTTGCGCAAGTGGTTCAACAGGGTGGGCAGCAGCACGATCTCGCTGATGTCGGTCATGCCTATGCGGAAACTGCGCTGCGCCTGCGCCGGGTCAAAACCACCGCGACTGGCGTGCGCCTGCTCCAGATGGCCCAGCACCGCACGCAGCGACGGCTGCATGGCCTGCGCATACGGCGTGGGCAACATGCCACGGGCCGTGCGGCTGAAGAGTTTGTCGCCGAAGTGCGCGCGCAGCTTGATGAGTGCCGTGCTGGCCGCGGCCTGGGGAATGCCCAGTCTATCGGCGGCCTTGGACACGCTGGCGGTCTTGAACACCTCGTCAAACACTTTGATCCACTCGAGGTCTAACTTGGCCATTGGTCCATTTCCTTTTGTGTGCGCTTCATTATTGAAAAACGCGATATTGATTATCTTCTGACACGCTTGCCAGCATAAAGCTTGCGCGCCAAAAATAGCAGCAATGCACGCCTAAAGCGCGATGCATCAGCCCCAGAAGCCGCCACCAGGAGACATCACCCATGCCCATTCCCGCCCCCTCGGCCGACCTCGTCGACCGCCTTGTCTACGCCAACCGCATCCTCTACGACCAGAACATCGTTGACGGCCTGGGCCACGTCAGCGTGCGCCACAACAGTCTGCCGGGTGCTTTCCTGCTGTCCTGCAACCGCGCACCGGGCATGGTGCGCCGCCGCGATATCACCACTTATGACTTCGATGGCAACACCTTGTCGGAGCAGTCCGAGCGGCCCTACCTGGAGCGCTTCATCCACGGTGAAATCTACCGCGCCCGCCCCGATGTGATGGCCGTGGTGCACAGCCATTCACAAAGCGTGATCCCGTTTGCGATCACGAAGAATGCACTCCGGCCGGTGTTCCACATGTCGGGTTTTTTGGGAGAGGGCTCGGCGCATTTCGAGATCCGCGAAGCCGGCGGCAATACCGACATGCTGATCAGCAGTTCCTATCTGGGCACGGCGCTGGCCAGGTCGCTAGGCAAACACAACTGCGTGCTCATGCGCGGGCACGGTTCCACGGTGGTGGGCGCTTCACTCGAGCAGGCGATCTACCGCGCGATCTACGCAGAGGTCAACGCCCGGCTGCAACTCGCGGCGAATGGCCTGGGCGAAATCACTTTCCTGAACCAGGAAGAGGCGCAGCTGTCGTCGGACATGAACGACGGGCAGATCCCACGGTCCTGGAACTTGTGGATCAAGCGCCTGGGGCAGATTGATCTGGACCAGTGATCCGGCACGTAGCAGAACAAATAAAGGAGACATCTCATGCGATTCAAATTTTCATTCTTCAGCGCCTGTGCGGCGGCGCTGGTGGTGGCGAGCGCTGCGGCGCAGGCCGATACCTATCCCACAAAGTCGGTGCGCATAGTCGTGCCCTACGCCACCGGCGGCGGCTCTGACATTCTGGCGCGGCAAATCGGCGCGGGTCTGCAGCAGGCCTGGGGACAGGGTGTGGTGGTGGACAACAAGGCCGGCGCCTCGGGCAATATAGGCAGCTCCGAGGTGGTGCGTGCGCCTGCCGACGGCTACACCTTGCTGCTGCAAAACAGCACCATGGTCACCAACCTGGGTGTGATGGGCAAACTGCCCTACGACCCCGAAAAAGATCTGACGCCCATCATGCTGCTGGGCGTGACGCCGATAGCCCTGGCCGCACATCCGTCGCTCAACGTGAACAACGTCAAGGAACTCGTCGCCTTGGCCAAGGCCAGGCCCGACACGCTGAGTTATGGCTCGTGCGGCATAGGTACACCGCAGCACTTTGTGATGGAACTGGTCAAGCAGCAAACCGGCGTCGCGGCAGCGCATGCCGGGTACAAGGGTTGTGCCCCGGCCGTGACCGATGTGATCGGCGGACAGATTCCCCTGGCCATTGTGAGTGCCAACCTGGTTGCACCCTATGCCAAGAGTGGCAGGCTGAAGGTGCTGGGGGTGTCGACCGCCCAGCGTTATGGCCTGCTGCCCGATGTGGCTACTTTTGAAGAGCAAGGCTTGAAGCCGTTCGACTTTTCGATCTGGTATGCCCTGATGGGGCCGAAGAACCTGCCAGCCGCCGTGGTCGCGAAACTGGCGACCGACATCTCGAAGATTCTGACGGATGCGACGGTGGTGTCCAACCTGTCGAACGCCGGTGTCGAAGCCTACAAGGGAAGCGGCGACGATCTTGCCAAGCTGATCAAGGCCGACACCAAGCGTTATACCGAGCTGGCCAGAAGCGCCAACATCAAGGCCGAATAAACACCGGCGCAAGCCTTTGCGAAGATCACAAGAGAAGAGGTTAGGAACATGCAATTTCATCTGAACGGCTTCAGGCCCGGTGACCCTGAGGTGCTGAGCGCCGAGCCGGATGTGGCGCGGCGAGAGGACACACTGCCAGAAGAGGTCGACGTGCTCATCGTGGGTTGCGGGCCGGCGGGCTTGACCCTGGCCGCGCAGTTGGCGGTTTTTCCGCACATCCGCACCTGCATCGTTGATCAAAAAGACGGCCCTTTGAAGCTGGGCCAAGCCGATGGCATTGCCTGCCGGACCATGGAGATGTTTGAGGCATTCAGCTTCAGCGAACGTGTGCTCAAGGAGGCCTGCTGGATCAACGAGGTGACCTTCTGGAAACCCGATGGCGCACACCCCGGCGACATTGTTCGCCATGGACGGGTGCAGGACACGGAGGACGGGCTGTCCGAGTTTCCGCACGTGATCCTGAACCAGGCCAGAGTGCACGATTTCTATCTGGAGAACATGCGCAACTCGGCCAGTGGCTTGGTGCCGCACTATTCACGGCGCTTTGTCGACCTGCAGATAGACCATTCGCGCGGCGACTATCCGGTCACGGCGCGGCTTGAGCGCACCGACGCGGCCCACAGCGGCACGCTGGAAAGCGTGCGTGCGCGTTATGTCGTCGGTTGTGATGGCGCCCGCAGCGGTGTACGCAAGGCGATTGGGCGCAAGTTGGTTGGCGACTCAGCCAACCACGCCTGGGGTGTGATGGACATACTCGCGGTGACCGATTTCCCGGACATACGCTACAAGGTGGCGGTCCAGTCTGCCAGTGGCAATCTGATGGTGATACCGCGCGAGGGCGGCTACCTGGTGCGCCTTTATGTTGAAATGGACAAGCTGGGTGAGGAGGAGCGGGCCGCGGACCGTGGCATCACGCTGGAGCAGCTGATTGCCGCGGCGCAGCGCATTCTGCATCCGTACAAGCTGGACGTGAAAGAGGTTCCCTGGTGGTCGGTTTACGAAATTGGCCAGCGTATTTGCGACCAATACGATGACGTGGCCGAAGACGACGCTGGCACACGCCTGCCACACGTTTTTATTGCCGGAGATGCTTGCCACACCCACAGCCCCAAGGCCGGGCAGGGCATGAACTTTTCGATGCAGGACACATTTAATCTGGGTTGGAAGCTGGCGGCCGTGCTGTCCAAGCAGTGCGGGCCGGAGCTGCTGCTGAGTTATTCGCAGGAGCGGCAGGTGGTGGCGCAGGAACTCATCGATTTCGACCGCGAGTGGGCCAAGATGTTCAGCGACCGCGCGCAGCAGGAAGGTGGCGACCAAAAGCAGGGGGTGGACCCCAAGGAGCTGCAAAAGTATTTTGTGCAACATGGCCGTTTTACCGCCGGCATGGGCACACGTTATCGGCCATCGGCCATATGCGCAGATGGCGGCGCGCAACATCTGGCGACCGGGTTTGAGATCGGCACACGCTTTCATTCGGCACCTGTGGTGCGGGTGTTCGACGCGAAACCGATGGAGCTGGGGCACGTTGGCAAGGCCGATGGGCGTTGGCGCATCTACGCGTTTGGCGCTACTGCGGCCAGGCCTGCGCACGTCGCAGAAACCGGGATCGCGGCCTTGTGCCAGTTCCTGCAGGAGTCTGCTGAGTCACCCATACGCCGCTACACACCAGCGCATCAAGACATCGATGCGGTGTTCGATGTGCGGGCTGTTTTTCAGCAGGCGCACCAGGAAATCGACTACGGCGCGCTGCCGACCTTGCTGCGCCCCGCCAAGGGCAAACATGGCTTGCTCGACTACGAAAAGGTTTTTTCTGCCGATCCCCGCAGCGGCCGGAACATCTTCGAGTTACGCGGCATTGACCGGACACGCGGCGCACTGGTGGTGGTGCGGCCCGATCAGTACATCGCACATGTGTTGCCGCTAGACGCTTACCAGGCGTTGGCAGGATTCTTTGCGGGCTTTATGCGCCCGCAGCAAGACTGATGCATGCTGGCCCATAGTGGTAACCCCGTTCCGGCGCTGCGCTGCCAGGGCGGAGAATCATGCCGCTGCCGTCACCACCGGATGGCGCTCCAGGATCAACAGCCGGAAGAACACCCGGAACAACGCGTTCTTATGATGTGAAGTCTAGCCCCCTAGCGCTTTCCCCCGAGCCGCGCAACGCTTACGCCAGCGCGGCCGAGGCCATGCAATTGCTGAACGTGCGGCAGCAAACCCTGTATGCCTACGTCAGTCGGGGCTGGATCCGCAGTGTTCCGCAAAAGGGGCTGAAGGCGCGGCTTTACCTGCGCGAAGACATCACCCGTGTGGGCATGCGCTCGGCGGCACGTGCAGGCCATGGTGCGGTGGCCGCTTCGGCGATGAACTGGGGCGAGCCGATATTTCCCACCTCCATCACCGAAATCACGCCCCAGGGACCGCGCTACCGTGGCCATGCCGCTGCGGACCTGGTGCGCCAGGAGGTCTCTTTTGAAATGGTGGCCGAGTTGCTCTGGACCGGAGAGTTGAGCCGCTTGCCCGCCTGGCCGGTAGAAAAGCCGGGTGCGGCGTTGCTGCATTTGACGCAGACGCTGAGCTCATTGCAGGCACGTGACAACATCCTGGAAACCTTTTCCCTGGTGGTGCTGATGCTTGGCATGCGCCGTGGGCCGGTGGCCGAACGGCTGCAGCAAGGCCGCACTTTGGCCGCCGCGCGTGAACTGATGCAGACGGTGGTGGCGTGTTGTGGCTTTCTCGGTCCGGCACAACAGTACCGGCCGCTGCGGAAAGGGCAGTCCATCGTCGACGGCCTGGTGGCCGCTCTGGGTATGCCGGCCTCGGATGAAAATCACGCCGGTCTGCGCGCCATCCTGATCCTGATGGCCGACCACGAGTTGTCACCCGGCACGCTTGGCGCACGTGTGGTGGCCTCGGCCGGCGGCACGCTGCACAGTTGCATCGCCTCCGCGCTTTGTGCCACCTCGGGTGTGGAGGTGGGGCGTATGTACGAGCGTGTGGAATCGTTTCTCGGCCGACCTCAAACGCGCAGTGTGTTGTTCAACCGGGCGATGAAATTGCATGGCCAGGGGCAAAGCGTGCCGGGCTTCGATCATCCCCTGTACCCCAAAGGCGACCCCCGGGCCGCACAGCTGCTGGACCTGGCCCGGGCCCGTTGTCAGCAGGGGCGGGAACTGAAATCGATCTTTGCTTTCCTCGAAGACATGTATGCCACAGCCGGCCTGCTGCCGCGCCAGGAGTTGGCTCTGGTGGTGCTGGCGCGTGCCATGAACTTGCCACCCCAGGCACCAGCGGCGTTGTTTGCACTGGGCCGCATCGCGGGCTGGGTGGCGCATGTGCGTGAACAACGCGCCTCGGGCACATTGCTGCGGCCCCGGGCCAAGTTTGTCCAAGCGCAGAGCGCTCCCTAAGCGCCGCGGGCCTGGCGGCTAGACGCCGCAAAGGCTTTGTTGGCGGTCTTCACATTGATTCAAAGTTCAAGATTGAATGTTCGGGATCGTCTCCCTACGATGCGTCGGCGACCGTCAAAAACAGGAGACAGACATGAAACCCAATCCACGTGTATGGGCCCTTGCGGCCGCGGTGTTTGCCGCGGCCTTGTGCCCGCAAATACAGGCGCAAGAGTTCCCTAGTAAGCCGATTCACATCGTTGTGCCCTTGCCGCCCGGAGGTTCCAACGATGTGCTGGCGCGTTTGTTGGGCCAGAAGATGTCCGAGGCTTTCGGCCAGCCCGTGGTGGTGGACAACAAGCCCGGCGCCGCGGGCAACATCGCCACCGAATTCATGTCGCGCGTCGAGGCCGATGGCTACACCATCGCCGTGGCACCGAACCAGACCGTGGCCGTGAATCCGGTGCTCTACCCCAAGTTGCCGTTTGACGTGGTGCGCGATCTGCAGGGCATTTCTATGATGGGCCGTGTGCCCATGGTGTTGGTGGTGTCCAGCAAAGTGACTGCAGCCAGCGTCAACGAGCTGGTTGCACAGGCCAAGGCCGCACCCAACAAGTTCACCTATGCCTCGGCCGGCGCCGGCAGCCCGCAGCACATGGCCGCCGAGGTGTTCAAGGCGATGACCGGCACCAAGCTCACACAGATTCCCTACAAGGGTTCGGCGCCCGCCATGGTCGACGTGCTCGGCGGCACCGTCGATGTGATGTTCTGCCCTATCAACACCGCTTTGCCACATATTCGCAGCGGAAAGATACGCGCGTTGGGCAGCACCGGCACGCAGCGGCTAGACGCCCTTTTGCCTGGTGTGCCGACCATCGCCGAAAGTGTGCCCAACTACGAGAGCGACATCTGGATAGGCATGGTGGCCCCGGCGAAGACACCGCAGCCCATCATCCAAAAGCTCAATGCCGAACTGCGCCGCTCGCTGGAGTTGCCCGACGTGCGCGCCAAGCTGGCCGAGCAAGGCATTTATGCGGAAACCAGCACGGCGGCGGAGTTCACCGCGCTGATTGCGGCCGACCAAAAACGCTGGGCGGCGGTGATCAAGGCCGCCAACATCGTGCCCGAATGAGCACGCGCCTGACACCTTGCGAATGACCTTCTTCGCCACGCTTTGATCCATTTCCCCGCATCAGGAGAGCTCATGCCCCTTATCTCAAACCCGGCCGTGCGCCGGGATATTCCCCAGCCATCGGAGCCCGACGCCACCGTCTGGGGCAGCGACGCGATTGCAGAAATGCTGCGCGCGATGGACATTCCTTACGTGCTGCTCAACCCGGGGGCGAGTTTTCGTGGCCTGCACGACAGCCTGGTCAACCATCTGGGCAACGAGAAGCCGCAGATGGTAGTGGTGTTGCACGAAGAACATGCGGTGGCGATTGCGCATGGCTACGCCAAGGTCACGGGTCAACCGCTGATTGCCATCCTGCACAGCAACGTGGGCTTGATGCACGGCAGCATGGCCATCTTCGACGCCTGGGTGGACCGCGTGCCGGTGATTGTGCTGGGCGCCACGGGGCCGGTGGATGCGCACAAGCGGCGCCCCTGGATCGATTGGATCCACACGGCACAGGACCAGGGCGCGCTGGTGCGCAACTTCACCAAATGGGACGCGCAGCCAGCTTCAATCCCTTCAGCGCAGGAGGCCTTGCTGCGCGCCCGGCAGATCGCCACCACCGCGCCGCAAGGGCCGGTGTACGTGTGTTTCGACGCGGCACTGCAGGAGTCGAAACTTGCCGAGAGGCCGGTGCTGCCAGATCCCGCACGTTACCTCGCGCCTGCACCCGCACGCCCTTCGGACGAGGTGTTGGCGCAGGCCGCCGCATGGCTGTCAGGCGCGCAGCGCCCGGTCATCCTCATGGGCCGCGTGAACCGCGACGAGCAGGGCTGGCAGCAGCGCGTATTGCTCGCAGAGAGCTTGCAGGCCGAAGTGCTCACCGATCTGCGTGTAGGCGCGGCTTTTCCTACCGATCACCCTCTGCACGCCGCACCAGCCGGTGCTTTCCTCAATCCTGCCGCGCAAGAAGTGCTGCGCAATGCCGACGTGGTGTTGAGCCTGGATTGGCTCGATCTGGCGGGCACGCTGAAACAAGCCTGGGGCGAGCAGGCCGTGG